>JAYTCW010000335.1:0-28038 GCA_043736295.1 Planctomycetota bacterium
ACCTGAAGGAACGACTCCTCACCCTGCACCACACCAAGTACACCCTACAAGGCTAAAATCTCGCCAATGACCATCCCCCCAAATAGTCGGATGAACCGACTTTTGTCGGACATCCCGAGTATCGATTATGCACTGGCACGCCGTGACGGCTGGATTTCCGACACGGGAATGAGTGCTACCTGTTTCGCGAACTCGGCCAACTCAGCCGCCAGCTGTTCCTGAGCAATCCTCAGTTCCGATTGGCGCTCCAGCAATGCCTCATACCGAGCCTGCCACTGCTCCGTCCGTATGATGTGAGAATTCTCGTGTCGGTAAGCAGCCCAGGGAACGCTAATCTGGTGAGGGTGGGCACCGGATCTTTGAGCGGCGTCAATCAGTGCGGCAGCTCCCTGCTCTCGACTGCGGTTGAAAGCCGTTATTTGTTGGGCTTCCTCCTCAATGAGGTTGACCAGTTCCAAGGCACTGAGCCGGGAAAGATTGGTCACATCGGAGATCTCTTCGAGTTCTGGAAGTTCTAAGACGGACGCATGCGAGGCCGGTTCCGATGACACCAATCGATGGAACACGAACTCGAAGTCGCCGATCGAGACGATGTCCTCGTCCTGGAGTTCCACCATCCGGCGGGCCTCGCCATTGACCAGCAAGGGAGGCACTGCGATGACCGCTTCCAAGTGAGCGGCCTGCCCCTCAATGACCAGCAAGCTATGCAGCATCGGGACGTGATCGCCGCCGAGTTGGAGGTGGCAATGGCTGCCCGCTCCGATCAGGAATCTCTCTCCCGTGATGGGACGGAGGGGAAAGTTGGTCTTTCCTTTTCGAATTTCAAGCCACATGCCAAGACTCGACATGGGTACATCCTCTGAAAATGACCGGGGTTCGCTCAGTCCGAGGCCCCGCGCAATGCCCCTGATCACATGCTTCGACGGATGGGAACCGACTTCCCGAGTCAAACTTCACCGACATGGTAATCTCGCCCGCAACCAGAGTGTCGATGCAGGTTGGCCCGTGACCAACGGATAAAGCAATCAGGCAAAGTGGGGCGGATGGCGGATGGCTCATGGCCAGAAGGGAGGGAATCTCTCTGGCCATCAGCCATAGGCCATCAGCCTCCCCAGCCCGAGAGCGGCTGATTCCGCCGCAAAACCTCTCTTTCGATTTCCATTGACGCTTTGGGGTTGACCTTGCCGATTATTCCGTGGGGATCAGTCGCATGGGGGCGATACGAGCACGATTCACGTGTTCGTGCGACTGGTGGGGGGATTTCTCATGGGGTTTAGCCGGGGGGCTAATTCGCCCAGACAGTGCCATGTGCTCTGTCTGGCGGCGCTCATCATTCTGGTCGGGCTATTTCCCAAGGGGGGGATTGCTCAAGACCCGGACCCGCTGTCGCTACAGCTGGTGTCTGGAGAACGCCCGCCGCATGAGGAACTCAAGGTCGAAACGCTGCACGCCGGAACTTCCAATAAGAAGTCCCGAGACGAGGCCCTCAAGCTGCTGCCCATTGCACAGCTCCCCGCCGCGTCGCAGCAGTTGGCCAATGGGGTCGTGAACAGCTCCAGCCTGTACCGCCGGTTGCCGACGATTCGCAGCCAGGTTGACCATCGTGTCTATCGCTTCTTTGCGGACCACCCCGATGTCGCGGTGAGCATGTGGCGGGCGATGGGAGTGTCGAAACTCCAGATGTTTCAGACCGGAGAGTTCGAGTACGAAGCCGACGCCAAGGACGGGAGCGTGGGAGTCATCACGATTCTGTCGCGGACGCCGACCGATTGCCTGCTCCATTGCAGTGGTATGTTTCAGAGTCCGGTCCTCAGCAAGCCAATTCAAGCTCGCGCAATCATGCACGTACGCACCGCCTTCGAGGTCAACGCCGACGGAGAGCAGATGGTCACGCATACCGCTGACCTGTTCGTGGCGTTCCCCTCACAAACGGTCGAAACTGTGGCCAAAGCGATGGCCCCCATCAGCAACAAAATCACAGACAGAAACTTCGAGGAGATCAGTCTGTTCGTCCGCATGATGCAACTGGCGATGACCCAGCAGCCAGGCTGGATCGAGCAGATGGCAGCCAAACTCGACGGGGTGATTGCCGGCCGTGCAGATCAGTTACTGCAAGTCACGGCACAATGCTATATCGAGGAGAAGAAACGTCGGGGCGAGATAGCCGCCGAGCCCGTCAGCTTGGAAACCATTCGGCCACCAGTCGCGATTGGATCCCCATCAAGTGTCCCCAGATGATTTCATTCGCAGATTGAAGTCAGTGGGCAAGCCACCCCTTTCATTGTTGTGAGAATCGTGTAGCCTTGCGTGCATACAGATGCCGACTGGCCACTGAGAACCTCACCCGATGGTTGCCCCGAACACCAATCGCGATTTCCTCGTCCGCTATGGCGTCGTTCCAGAAGTGGCTCGCTGCCGGCTCGAAGAGGGTCTCTCCCGTCCTCAGCGCGGGGACCGCGTGGTCGTGGAGACTCATCGTGGAGAGCAGATCGGCGAGATCCTGGGGGATGTTCGCTCCGAAGCAGAGCATCCGGCGGCCTTCACGATTCTCCGCTCGGCCAATCGAGATGACCTCGCGGCGGCCTCCCGGGCCGCAGAGAAAGCCGCAACCGAGTTCCCCGAATGGACCAGCCGGATTTCGGACTGGAAGATCGACTTGCAGGTCATTGATCTCGAACGCACGCTCGATGGGTCGAAGCTGGTACTCTACGTCCTGAATGAACGCGGACCGGAATGTACCCGTCTGGCCATTCAAGCCGCCGCCAGCGGGTTCGGCATCATCGAAGTCCAACCCGTCGATGCCGAAGGACTCGTCAGCCAGCCTTCCTCCGGAGGCGGCTGCGGATCGGGCGGTGGTGGCTGTGGGAGCGGTGGTGGTTGCGGGCATTAGCAGCTGTAATATGACTGGACCAACCCGAAGCGTCAGCAGGTGGAACACAAGCGCCTTCCCCCCGCTGACTGACTGGAATCTCGATTGCCCCCGGCAACGCATTTTTCTGGTTGGGCAAACCTGACTTTGACTGCAGACGGATGCGTGCAGATTGAAAACGAACCTGCACCGTGAAACAGTGAGTGGCCGTGAGTGCCCCTCCTGGTATTGACGCCAGCGACAGTGAGCGGGAATAATCCGGACGCGGTCTGCGGGGATGCCAAGCCTTTGTCCTTCGGGACGCTGCGGGGTTACCCCGTGGGAGACTCGTTGTTGGTCATTCGCCGTGAGTTTGCCGGAGACGAGCGAGTCGTCTCCACCAAACTCGCCACAGGATGCGTTGTGCGACCCGCAGACCGCTTTTCCCCACACTCAAGGACGGCGAAGATGGTGCAGTGTTCATGGGACTGATCGCGTTTCTCAAGCGGCTGTTCTTGGGAACTCCGGCACCGTCGTCTGATCGCGAGAAGCAGTCCTCGGGCACTTCCCGCCCCGCTGATTTCGACACGCATTCCCCCCAAGGTGCAGCCCCCCCCGAGTCGCACGTCCTGCCTTTCCCGTCAGATCGTAAACGTTTCCGAGTCCCCCATCTGCTGCGTTATTCCGCGAAAGTCGGGAAGAAGCGGGTCTGGCTGCGAATCACGCGCGAGCTGCCGTATCGATTCGCCAGACCGAACATTGCGTCTTCGGAAGAGTACGGGGATCTTTCGGACGACCATAACGCTGATGCTCTGGAGAGGTTTGGCCTGCCGGTCCTGCGAACCCCGGATGAGTTGGCTCAGTGGCTGGGTCTGTCACTGGGGCGGGTGGCCTGGCTGACCGGGCGGTTCTTCGAGAACGAGCGCCCGCAGTCCGAGCAGGAAGCCCACTACCACTTCCACTGGGTTAAGAAGAAAACCGCCGGGTATCGGCTCATCGAAGCTCCGAAGGTCTTGCTCAAAGCCGTGCAGACCCAAATCCTGCGAGGCATTCTCGATCTCGTGCCCGCTCACCCAGCGGCTCATGGGTTCGTGAAGCACCGGTCAATTCGCAGCAATGCCGCACCGCATGTGGGCAGTGCCTGGGTACTCAAACTCGATCTGACGAACTTCTACCCGTCTGTCCCATTCTCGCGCGTGGTGGCGATCTTTCGGTCGCTGGGCTATTGCCGCGAGGTCGCGATCTGGCTGGGACGGTTGACGACCTCGGCGATTCCTTCGAACCTCAATTCACCAGATGGAATGGCCAACACCGTTTGGCCTTACCGCTCGCGCCACCTGCCGCAAGGAGCACCGACCTCACCCGCACTGGCGAACCTTTCCGCATTCAGCCTAGATGTCCGGCTGAATGGCATGGCCGCAAAATACGGAGCCCGGTACACGCGCTATGCGGATGATCTCACGTTATCGGGACCGGGCAAGTCGATTCCAGCCCTCAAAGAGATCATCCCGTTCGCCGAGTGGATCGTGCGAAACGAACGGTTCACCACCAACAAATCGAAGCGGCGAGTCCTCCGTCGGCACCAGCAGCAAACCGTCACCGGCATCGTCGTCAACGAGAAGCTCACCCTTAGCCGCGCTGAGTTCGACCAGCTGAAGGCGATTCTCACCAACTGTATTCGCCACGGCGGAACCTCTCAAAACCGTGCAGGCCACGCCGACTTTCGCAGCCATTTACGAGGCCGCATCGAGCATTTTCTGTCGGTCAATCGCGAACGTGGCGAGAAGCTGCGAGTGTTGTTTGAGCAGATCGACTGGGACCGTTAAGCCATGGTTGCGAGGCCATGTCAGACCGTCTCCAGAACTTGGATCGCCGCCGCCGCCCAGACCAAATCTCACGCGGGTCAGCGAGTGAGACAGCGACGACAGTCCCATTCAATCCCGCCTCCTTGATCGCCTGCCCCTTTCCGGGATCAGGGGCGGCTCCCACGACAAGCGGATCCCCCCCCAGGGAGCGGGGGAAGACTCCGACGCAGTGGCGTTGGAGTTCGGCGAGGTGGTATCCTGAGCGCCCAACCGTCGGAGTCCCTCTCCCATGGTGCCTTGATGCCAATCAGCGATTGACTCTCATTGGCGACTGCGTCACCCCGACCTCCACTGCGACAACTGGGCCACTCCGCCGAGAGACGATTTCCCGTTCCACAGACGCCGCACGTTCCGTCACCCGACGAAGAAGAGAATTGCCATGGGAAGAAACTTCGAGAATCGCAAGAACGCGATCTTCAAGACAGCGGCGCAGAAAACCAAGCTGTATTCCAAGTACGCCAAGCAGTTGTATGTGGTGGCCAAGAACGGTGTGCCGAATCCGGAAGCCAATCCGGCCTTGCGGAGCATGGTGGAAAAGGCCAAGAAGGATCAGGTTCCGAGTCATGTGATTGAAAAGGCGATTCAGAAGGCCGCGGGCACGGGAGGCGAGGATTTTCAGTCGGCCCGCTACGAAGGGTTCGGTCCTGGGGGCTCCTTGGTCATCGTCGATTGTTTGACGGATAACATGACTCGCACGATTGCCGAGATCCGCAACTGCTTTACGAAGTCTGGCTGCAAGCAGGGGTCTCCGGGATCTGCTGCACTCCATTTTGACTACCTGGCAGTTCTGTCCTTCCCCGGAGAGAACGAGGATGAAGTGATGGAAGCGATGCTTAACGCGGACATCAATCTCGATGACATCGAAAGTCAAGAGGGCCGCCTGACAATCTTTGCGCCCCCCAGCGAGTTTTTCAAAGCCAAAGCGGCACTCTTGGCCGCGTTTCCAAAGACCGAGTTGGAAGTTCAAGAGGTGACTTTTCTTCCTCAGTCCAGCAAGTCACTGAGCGCAGAAGACCTGCCCGTGTTCCAGAAGCTCTTCGACATGCTGAACGATTGCGATGATGTGCAGGATGTCTATCACAACGTCGACATGCCCAGCTAAAGCAGCCGGCTCTTTCGGTGTGGTGAACCAGACGCGAGACATGCCCGACCGAGGACATACGTCGCGGAATTGCGATGGACCAACGGTTACGACGCCACTCGCAACTGGATCTCTTCTGACTTCAGTGAGACGATCGCGATGCCGAGGCGTTCAGCCATGGCGAGGACTTCGGGTTCGTCGAGCAGAATCGTCATACCACACTCGATGGCCAGGACGCGGGCTCCGGCTTCCTGCATGGTTTGCAGGGTCTGGATGCCGACGGTGGGGACATCAAAACGCATGTCCTGGCGAGGTTTGGCGACCTTGATGACGACCAAGTTGCCGCGTTTGCAGAGTGTCCCGGCGCGGCGGATGCACTGGTCGGTGCCCTCGATCGCCTCGACGGCGATGACAGCTGTGTCTTGCACGATGACGGTTTGGCCGATATCGAGGCGGCCCATTTCCTTGGCGAGATCCCAGCCGAAGCGGATGTCTTTCCACTGGGAGGCGGAGGGTTGACGCTTGGTAAGGAATCCGTGTTTCACGAGTAGCTCCGGACAGAAGGTGAGCGCGGACTCAAAGTGAATGCCATCGCGTTCGAACTCGCGAATGACAGCGAGGAGAAGTGTGTCGTCGGCTTTGTTGGTGGCATAGCGAAACCACATATGCAGAGTCCGCATGTCGGGCAGCAGGCGGAAGAGCCTCCACGGGTCGAAGAGGACTTGCTTGTTGACCTTGCCCGCCATGACAACGCGGTCGACGCGGTTCTTACGAAAGAACCGAATGGCCGCTCCGAGGCGAGCGAGAGGAGTGTACTGCACCTTGTCGCAGTATTGCCCCATGTCGTCGTCGGCCATGCCCGCAATGGCACTGCAATAGACGGAGTAGCCTTGCTTACGAGCCTCTTCGGCGAAGACGATCGGGAACCGCCCCCAGCCCGCGAGCAGACCGATGCGATCTTGCGGTTGAGTTCGAATCGGGATGGTCGCTGGGGTTGTCATGAGTGAGGGGATGTCCTGGGCACAAGCGTAAGGCGTGGTCAAATCAACGCGGTTTCCACCAATTCGTAGTCCCATTGACCCGCGGGGCGAGTGCTCCGTTCCAAGCGGTACTGGGCCCCCAACACCGACGAGGCTTGGTTTCCGTGAAGGTCAATTGCCACCGGTTCGAACTGGTCAGTGGCTCGCGAATGGATCAGGAACCGCAACTCCGGACCACGCGCATCGACCAACCAGTATTCCGACACACCGGCGTCGAAGTAGGCCGAGAAGAGTCGTTTGGTGTCTTTAACTCGCGAGGCATCACTGACCACTTCCACCACTAAGTCAGGCGGCCCTTCAAACTCAATGAAACTGCCCGGAGCGTTTCCCGCAGTGGGGACTAATCGCACCTGCCCCGACAGAATGGACTCATCCAGCACCACCACCACGTCTGGCTCGGCACTCAGTTGGGCGTAGGGGACGGTGACGCGAGACTTGTCGACGAACACCTGACCACGATTGGTCGACTTCAGGCGATTGCCGATCATTCTCCCGATCTCGCTTTTCGGTGCCGAATGGAAATAGAGATTGTCAGGACTCATGTCGATCTCCACCCGCCCATTCACGAAATCAATGCGACCAAGCTCGGGAAACTCATCCGAGATCGCCCAACGACGAAAGTCCGCGAGTGTGTCCAAGCCAGCGGGGATCTCCAGTTCGTCCTGTATCAAAATGCTGGCGGACATGGGATCGCTCTTGAGTGGGGGAATCGAATCCGTGCGACCATCGCTCGGTGACAGGCATTGTAGCTGGGGAAAGCGTCAGTCGCCTGTGAAACCTGCTATTCACCCTGAAGCCTCACGATGTGAAGCGGACAGATTCGACGTTTCGGCAGTCTTTCCGTCCAGTCTAGGCGGCATCGTTCTTGGGGGTCAGTTCTCCGAGTTTCTGCTCTAACTCCTGAACCCTCTTCACGAGTTCGGGAAGACGTTGCAGGGCCAATTGGATGCGGAGTTGTTCCTTGTCCGGGCGGGCGGGAATGCCGTACTGGGTGGTGCCAGGTTCGATGTCCGCCATGACACCGGCCTTGCCACCGAGCGAGGCTTTCTCCCCGATCCGCAAGTGATCCGCGACGCCGACTTGTCCGCCACAGCGGACATAGTCGCCGGTGATGACTGAGCCAGCGAACCCGACCTGTGAGGCCAGGGCATTGTGTTTCCCGATGCGGCAGTTGTGGGCGATCATCACCATGTTGTCGATTTTGGTGCCGCGCCCGATCAGCGTTTCGCCGACCATCGCTCGGTCGATGGTGGCTCCCGCACCAATCTCGACATCGTCCTCAATGACCACCGTTCCGGTGTGAGGGATACGAATAAACTGACCCTGCTGGAAGCGGTAACCGAATCCGTCGGCTCCAATCACTGCGTTGGCATGAATGATGACTCGTGAACCAAGCTGCATGCCGGGATAAAGGACCGTGTTGGGGTGCAGCGTCACCTCATCACCCAGTCGACAGCCGCGGCGGATGACGACTCCCGCGTGGATATCGCAGCGGGAGCCAATGGTGACTCCCTCTTCAATGACCGCAGCGCTATGGATGTTCGAGTTCGCTCCGATGACCGCACTCGGATGAATTTGTGCTTGCGGAGAGATCCCAGTGGCGTCGCGAACTGGCAGCGGACGGAAGTGGAGCATCAGGTCAATGAAGGCCCCCTGGGGATCGTCCACAGCAATCAGGGGGCAGGTCAGAGCCTGCTGTGCGGCAGCCACCGAGTCTCGCGGGACAATCAGCGCCCCCGGCGTGAGTCCCGCCAGCCGTTTGAGGCGTCGCGAATTCTCGATGTAAGTCACAGTCTGGGGGGTGACACAATCGAGCGCAGCAACATCCTCAATCACTCGGCATCCCTCGCCAGTGACTTCTCCGTGAATCAATTGGGCCAACTCGGCAATGGTGTAAGGCATCTGTGCGGACTCCATTCCGCGGTGGTGAATTTTCTCTGACCCCGCAACAGGGCGTCCGGAGATCATCTGTTCTAGTGGAATTGCCTGCTTGGAGGCAATGTCGATTCGGGACTCGCGTCTGGCCAGGCATGCATTCCGGCCGATTTGGGCGAGCGACCAGTGGAAACTGACCTGCCACACTCCTTCGAAAGTTTGAATGTCCTTTACCCCACGGCTGACGCCAGACGCTCGCCAGACGGATCGTCAGAGGATACCCTTTAGCAGGTTGACCGCTCCGCACTGGAGCTGGCCTCGACATTGTTCGGGAAGTCTGGGGACATGACTGCACTGACCGCTCTCTTTCGTTCGCCTGTCTTTTGGGTCTGCACTCTCGCGTGCGGACTCGTGGCGCTGGGGGCCGGTGAACTGCTGGCGCAGGCCCCCGTTCCAGCGGTCCCGCCCGCCGGTGGTTCAACGACGGTCACGCTCGGTCGCAGTCTGACCTTCGAATGGATTATTACTGTCGCGATGTGCGGGTTGGCACTGTTCGTAGTTTGCCGCTCCAGCAATCGCAACTGAGTCAGGGAGCTACCTGTTGAGCTCCTCGTCGGCTGGAGATGCGGTCGTTATCACCGGGATCGGGATGGTCACGCCGCTGGGAGTGACTCGTGAGTCGACATGGTCGGCGCTCTTAGCGGGTACTCGCGCGGGAGCAGTGTTGTGTCCCGAGCGATTGGGTCCTGCTTGGGAGGAGATCGCCCCCAGTCCGACTTGGAGAGGTTGCCCCGTGCCTCGCACCTGGGATTACGCGGGTGAGCCGATCATAGGCGACGCTCTCATCGCCGCGCGCGAGGCTGTTGCCCACGCTCACCTCGATCGGGTCGACCCGCAGCGCTGGGGTTGCGTGATGGGAGCGAGTAAGGGCGGCATGCACCTCGCTATCCCGCTGTTTGCGAAGCAGTGGCTGAGTCGCCAGCAGAACCTCGCGCGGGTCGCTGACGGGGGAGTGGATGACTTAGACACGGCATTCCTGGAACCTCCTGACAGGCTCGATGCTGACGTGGGCCAAGCGGCTTGGAGTGGCTTACCAGAGAATGCCTGGAGACAGGTCTGGCCGGACGCCCCCTCAACGGCCATCGCTCGCGAATTCAACATTCGCGGGCCGGTACTCGCCCCGGCAGCTGCCTGTGCGACAGGGCTGGTCAGTCTGATTCGAGGGGCGGAGCTGATTCGTTCGGGCGTGTGCGACGTGGTGCTGTGCGGGAGTAGTGATGCCTCACTCCTGCCGTCGCTGCTCGCCTCGTATCGCCGGTTAGGTGTGCTGGCCCGCGGAGGTGATCCACAGTCCGCTTGCCAGCCGTTCGACAAAGACCGCCAGGGGTTTCTGGTCGGCGAAGGGGCGGCAGTGATCGTGATCGAGAGCCGGTCGCATGCCGAGGATCGCGGAGCGACTCCGCTGGCCGAGTTTGTCGCCGGGCGTTCCTTTTCCGATGGGGCGGGAGTCGCGGGGCTCGATGAGTCCGCCGAAGGGCTGTCGCGGGCGATCGAGGAAGTGACTCAGGCCGGTGGACTCACAACTGCCGATGTCGATCTCGTGAATCTCCATGGCACGGGGACCGATCAAAACGACCGTACCGAGGTCGCCGCACTCGCTCGGGTGCTGGCAGGAAAACGCATGCAGGGAGTCTGCTGCGCCGTCAAGGGAGCCATCGGTCATCTAATGGGAGCTGCGGGGAGTGTAGAGACCGCCTTAGCGATCCTCAGCCTGCGAGACCAAGTCGCACCGCCAACGGCCAATCTGCGGTCCTACGCACCCGACCTGGCGGAGATCTGCCTGCTGACATTTACGGACGAGGCATCGGCTGCTCGTCGGATCGACACCGTACTCAAGACCTCGCTCGGCTTCGGGGGACCGGTGGCTGCGGTGTTACTGCGAAGGGTGGGTGGTTGAGTTTCGTTGTGGGTGCCTGGCGCCATGTCACTACGGGGCCGCGACCGTGATCCACACGGGAGGGCTGCTGGTCGAGGACTTCATCACGAAGTTGATCGAAACATGACCCAACACGCAGGTGAGCTGCTTCTCCACGGGAGCTGCGGTCGGTTCGGCGGTGAGGACGATTGTCCCCTTCGTCTCTTTGGCAGAGAGCAAGGTCTTACTGGCCTTGGCGTCGATCTTGACACCGGGGGGCAGCGGGTTCGCGAACACCCCGCCGAGGTGTTGGAAAACCATGTCGAGGGTGACGTTCTTGTCAAAGCCCTCCGCCCGGACAATCTCGATGTCCAGTGTCTGCGACTGGCCAGGTTTCAGGACCACCTCCGAGGGAGTCACTCGTACCGCCCGCAGGTCCGACACCGGAGCCACCGTGACCGTGTGCATTTGCATCGGCCAGTGAGATCGGCCCCCACCCGGCATGTAGGTCTCCTGCATCGGCTGGGCCTCGATGAGGAGTTCTTTCGGAGGATCGATGGTTTTGACGGTCCCTTTTCCGGTGACGCGGATGTTGGCCGCAACTGGTGCAGCGGTGGGATCGGCGGTCAGGAGGATGACTCCGTCGATCGCCGCTCCCGTGAGGATGCGTCCACAGGTGGCCGTCACTCCCGGAGGAAGTCCTTCAACATTCAGTTGCACCTCGCCATCGAAGCCATTCTTTCGCTGCACGCGCACATACATGGGAGTGCTGCCTCCGGGGACGATCAGGGTCTTATCGGAATCGAGGCTCAGCACAAACGTCGGCTCGGGGCGGGTCAGTCGGAGGTAATACACAAAGTCCGCCCCGCCGCGCAGATGCAAGTCACGAATTTCCACCGTAAACTTCCCGTCCGCTGGAGCCGTCCACGAATCGATCGCGGCATCCTGAAAGAGCAGCACGCCAGCTCGCAGATCATCGTTCTCCAGCAGTCGGCCCCCCTGCTCATTGAGGATCGAAATGATCGGATCGAGCTGCGAGCCAGCGCGACGCGCGATCAGTTCCAGAGCGATGAGATCCCCCTTCTTGGCCTCAAACGTGAAGCCGTCGATATCGGAGTCGGCTTCAATTCGCCCGCTGATTCCGCAGGGGATCGTCACGATCTGCCCCGTTGCCGGAGTGTTGTTCTCTGTGCCAATCTCCCGCACAGCTGGCAGTTCATTGATGACCACAGATACCAAGTTCGTCGGTCCGCTCGGTCCAGGCAAAGGGAGTCGCAACACGCCGGGCGATAACCCCATGGGGACCGCCCAGCTCAGGTGGGCGGACTCAGCTGGCTCCCACCCGTTGAGTTGGAGTGTGGCCTGCGCCCCGGCTTCAACGGCCAGCGGGAAGACGGTCGTCACGAATGGGCGAGTGTTGGCCTCGACCGCATAGACCCAGTGGGCATTCCCTTCGTAGCGGACATCTCGAATCTCCAGGAAATACTCGCCCGGATGCTCGATGCGGCAACTGAGCAAGGGGTCGGCGGCATAGCGGTTGTCGGCAGCTGCGACGGTCGCTCCATTCGCAGCCCGGACAGTGATGATCGTGTCGACATGCGTCTGCAAGTCGTGGATCTTGTCTTCCAACCGCATGGCGAGGACATGAAAGCTTAAGGTCGCAGGCTGGTCGACTTGAAACTTGTACAGATCCACATCCTCACTCTTTTCGATGGTGCCGCAGAGGACAGCGGGCAGCGCGACCGACTGAGCATTTTCACGAGTGTCGTTCGTGGCCTGCTCCGCGATCACGGGATCGGTGACGACGACCAATTGTCCGATCGAACTGGCCCCCGAGTCACCCACCACTCGAAAGTCGCGAATGCCGGGAAGAGCGTCGGTAGCGATGGTGAACTTGATCTGGATCGATTGCAGATTTGGAGCCTTACCGTCTTTGTCTTTCTCCATCTTGGTCAGCACTTCGCCCGTCACTCCCGTGCCACTGACGATGACTTGGTTCGCTCCGAACATGCTATGGACGGAGACCAGTGCATGCTCGGAACTCTGTCCGGTTTGTGCAGCGACTGGTTTCAAGCTCATGACCATCGGATACGAGGTCTGAGCCGATGCCAGCCCAGGGATCAGGCAACACATGATCGCCAGGATGATACGAGTCATCGGGAGCATTCCTTGTCGGCAGGTGACATCACTCATCAACAAGTCATGATATCTGACTGGAGCGGGAATCCTAGGAGGGACCGTCAAGACGATAAGTTAGAGAAATGAAGCAAGGAGCCTCCGATCGTTTCATCGCCTCTTGGAAACTGTTAGCCTGTCATTTCTCTCAGGAACCGCAACTTATGTCCTCCCGCACCGACATCCTCGAACGCATCCGTAGTCATGCCCTGACGAGCGAACCGCTCCCGGAGCTTACGCCAGACGGAGTGCAGTACCCCGACCCGACCGCCCAGTTTTGCGAGGTGCTGAAGATGGTCGGCGGGCGAGGCGTGCCTGTTGCTTCGCTCGCGGAGGCCCAAGCGAGGTTGCAGGAAATTCCTCATTATCAATCCGCAAGGAAGAGGGTCTCCGCCTGCCCCGGTGTCGGCGAAACCAACTTTCGCGCGGATCTGGTCACTGACCCGCACGAATTTGACGATGTCGATTTCGCCGTCCTGCCGGGACTCCTCGCCGTCGCGGAAAACGCAGCTGTGTGGGTGACAGACCAACACGTACCGCACCGGGTGCTGTTTTTCCTGACGCAGCATCTGGCCCTGGTGGTGCCGAGTCGGTCTCTGGTCCACAATCTGGGGCAGGCGTACTCTCGCATCAATGTCCAAGCCAGCCCGTTTACCGCCTGGATTTCTGGTCCCTCGAAGACGGCAGACATTGAGCAGTCGCTGGTCATCGGAGCGCATGGTCCCCGCTCGCTGGTGGTGTTTCTTGTGGATGAGTTGCCGGTTTGAGTGGCCGCAGGAAGTTCTGGCAAGGCGAAACAGCTGTCGAGTCGGTCGTCGCTCATGTCGCTCCGCGACTGAGGCTCCTTAGTCGAGCAACCAGACTTCACGCACCAAAAGACTTCCGAAGTCTTCTGAGACTTCGGAAGGAGTGCAGTCGCCATCCTACGCAGAAAACCCCGGCTTCGATCAGTTCTTCCACTTCGCTGGGGCACGGCTGCCCATGCCTGTATTTCCTGCGGAAACTCCCCTCTTCGTCCCGCCAGGGACACGCGACAGTAGCCCACCGTTTCAACGGTGGGAAAGCGATTCCGACCAAAACGACAAGTCCCGTTAGGGACGGCAGACGCCTGCGAAAGCCCGGGGCCGAGCGGCGGTCAATGCGAAGTCACCGTGCGAGTATCTGTCGCCCCTGCCGGGGCTGCGAACTGCGAGCGAATCGTGGTCCCACCGCTGAAGCGGTGGGCTCGTGTCGGGTGTCCTTAGCGGGACAAAGACAGGACAAAGACGGGCCAGCGGTGGCCTCTCTTCTGGGGAGGCGTGTGATTTTCCAGTGCTCCACGCCTGGGAAGCCCTGGGAAGGAGGAGCGAAAACCAGCGTAGGATCGCGACCACACTCCTTCCGAAGTCTGGCGGGTAAGTTTTTACTGGCCGCTCGCTTGATGCCTGTGAGAGCGGCACGGCGTCAGCCTGCCGAGGAAAGTGGCTCTTTCTTCACGCGGAATGCGAGTCGCGGAGCGACATCGCCTACATGGAGGCTGCCCTGAGTGAGCAGGATCGCGTGCATCACGGAAACGTGCTCCACGAGATTCGCGATCTTGTTCACCGCACGGGGTTCTCCTTCAGGCGTTTCGACTCCATCGCCCGCCTGACCGCCGGGATCAGCCGGGCGGCGTTCTCCGAATAGACCTTATTCAGCACCTCATCCGGCAGGCCGATGCCGGTGATGTTCCACAGCCCCTGCGGTGGGAAAGGGTTGTCCTCGTACGGGAAGTTCTCATCGAAGGTTTCCAAAAACCGCCAGTGCGGGATCAGTTCGGAGACCGGCGGAACTCCATCGGTGCCGAAGAGAATGCGGTCGCTGTGCTTGAGGAAGAACTTGCGAGCGCTATACGGTTGCCGACCCAGTTCGGAGACGCGGGCCGAGATCTCGACGTTCATGTTGGGGTACTGGGTCAGGTACGCATCGAGCTGGGCCAGGTCCTCCGGCAGGTCGGCCATGTGGGCACAGATGAAGGTGGTCTTCGGGTGCCTGGCGATGACGCGGTTGCGGGCCTCGATTAGTTGGCGATGAGCGGCGGGGACTCCCGGCGGGAGATTCTTCGGCAGAGGCAGATGGCTGAGGTCGGCGTCATGGAAGCCCCACTCCGGGTGGCGGAACAGTTCCTCCCAGCGCTCGTTCTGGACGTTGTTCTCGCGGAAGAAGGCCACCGGGTCGGCACAGTGCCAGAGCACCGGCACTCCCAATTCCGCTGCCCGCTGCCAGACCGGATCGAAACGCGGATCGTCGGGAGAGATCAGCTTCCCCGACTGGTCCTTGTGCCTCAGTCCCAGATCCTTGAGTAGCTTCAGCCCCCCCGCCCCAAGCTTCACGGCCTCGCTCAGCTTGTCGGCCATCCGCACCCCAAAGTCGGGTCGGTGCAGCTCCCACGTCGCCGGGTCGTCCGGGTTCCCCTCGCCGATGTAGTCCATGCGCACGAACAGCACGAACCGGCCGGGGTACTGGCCCGCGAAGCGTTGCATCTGCTCAGGGAATCGCGGCCCGGCCTGGCCGTCGAGACTCACGCTGACCGCGATGTTCGACTCGTCCATCACTCGCACCATTTCGGCGACCTCCTCGTCGCTGAGCTTGTCGGGGTGCGAGTGGACATTGACGCACGGGAACTTGGCCCGCGGCAGCAGATGCTCCTCGGTGCGCAGTTCCGGGTGAGGGCGGAACTCGTCGAGGTAGATACGCTTGGGCGGAATGGTGTCTTCGGCAAGGAGGGCGACTCCCCCCAGCAAGATGATCCCACTGGCGAACAGGCACCAACGGCGTAGAGTGCTTCCCGCTGTTTGAATCTGACGCTGCATGTTCTGGTCCTTGATGACTGGCTGGATCGCTTGATTGTCCATGATCCCCGCGTTCAATTACCATGCTGGAAGTCACCGGTCGATCGGCCCGTGGAAACTTGCCCGCTTGATTTCCGTATCCCGAAATCTGGCGGTACGCGAGGTTTGACTGTTCGCCAGACGCCGCTGAATGCGGCGTCTGGCCTTCCCCTGAGTCACCGTGGAGTGTTGAAATGATGTCCTCACGACTTTTCGTGCTGTCACTGTTTCTCGTAGGTCCCAGCCTCTGCCATGCTCAAGTCAGCGGTAATCTGGCGTATTCCGCGAATGGAGCCAAGGGGCGGGCCGAGCAGCGAGAACACAACAAGCGGTTGGTTCCCGAACAAGAACGCCCGCCCACGAACACCAGCATGTTCGTCGATGCGGACGTGTTGATGAATGTGAAGGCCGATGAGTTCGTGGCGGTCTTTGGCCTCTCGCAAGAGGGCGAGACGGTGGCCGAGTGCAATGAGAAGATGGCAGCTGTCGTGAAAGAGTTCACGGGCGAACTCCTGGCCATGAAGATCGCCGAAGAGGATCTCTACCTCGACTTTGTCACCCAGACCAAGATTTACGGTTTCGAAGTGGCGGGTGACATCGCGAAAGAAAAACTCGTCGGCTTCGAACTGAAGAAGAACCTGTCGATCCACTACCGGGAGCGGTCTCTCATCGACCAACTGGTGGTGACTGCCGCCCGCTCCAAGGTCTACGATCTCATCAAGGTCGATTACATCGTGACGGATGTCAATCTGATGCAGGACAAGCTCATGGGCGAAGCCACCAAGATCATCGAACAGAAAGTCGCCCGCTACAACAAGCTTCTCAAAATTAAGCTGTTGCCCCCCGCCCAGGTCTTCGCAGAGATCCCTGCGGTGTACTACCCGACTGAAATGTACGACTCGTACACAGCTGCGGAGACAGAGCAGATCGATGGGCCGCCAGACCGGCAGCGATTCACGGTCCAAAAGGCACGCAAGGGGACTACATTTGTCTTCAACGGTCTGAGTGGTGACGGTTTTGACCAGGTGATCAACCCCGTGGTGATTGAACCGGTCGTGCAGTTCACGCTGTATCTTAAGGTCAAGTATGAGGTCGAGCAGATCAAGGCGAAGTAGGGTGTGAGGACATCGCGGCGAGCGGCAGACGTGAGTCTGTCGAGTGTCACGCACGCGAATCCACGTTCACGTGCCGGGCCGTTAGCGTCAACGCCAGGGGACCGACTTTCGCTGACTAGAGCATTTCACAATTTGGTGAGCGCGCTCGTAGCCTGGACCCCTAGGTCCGGGCGGAACGGACCTGGGGGTCCGTTCTACTTCTTGGCGCAAACGCAATCGTGGAATGCTCTCGCCCGACGCCTCAGCGAGAGAATCGCGGGGGAAAGTCGCTGTTGCTCGCCCTCGCCGACGCTTCGGGTTGGTAAAGTACGTGTCATTGGACGTCAGCTCGCGAGGAGCGATCGTACGACGAGTCGTTGTCCGCTCACTGACCGCAGACCTCTGTTGAGAATCACATGATGAGTATCCGCCCAGCCCTGTGGTGCTTTGCATTGGGACTCCTGTATTCCGTAGCCGTGACAGCAGCTGAGCCTGCTGATCTGATCCTGCATGGGGGGAAGGTGTTCACATCGGATGCTGCGAACTCGATCGTGCCAGCCATCGCCGTGCGTGGCGAGCGGATCGTCGCGGTGGGGACGGATGCAGATATTCTAGCGACCAAGGGGCCACAGACGACGGTGATCGACCTGGCGGGCGGGATGGTGTTGCCGGGGTTGATTGACTCGCATGTGCATGCCTCTGGGGCGGCGATGTTTGAGTTTGATCACGACGTTCCCGAGATGACCACGATCGCGGACGTACTCGCCTATGTCCGGATGCGCGCTGCTGTGGTGCCCGAAGGGGAGTGGATCAACCTGTCCCAGGTCTTCATCACTCGGCTCAAGGAACAGCGGTATCCGAGCAAGGCCGAACTCGATGAAGCTGCGCCGAAACATCCGGTCGCCTTTCGCACTGGCCCCGATGCGTCAGCCAACACACTGGCTCTGCGTGAGAGCGGCATTAACCAGGCATTCGCCGCAGCCCACCCCGATCAGGTGCTCGTCGACGCCAGTGGTGAACCGACCGGCCTGCTGCGCAAGGCGGGGTCGATCCTCAAGACCAAGCCCGCCTCGACAGAGAAGAAAGCCACTCAAGACGAACGAGATGCCCGGCTGGTTGCCTTACTCAAGGACTACAACAGCGTCGGCATCACAGGGGCGATCGACCGCAACTGCTCGCTCGATGGCCAGGAGCAGTTCGAACGTTTGGAGATCCAAGGAAAGCTCACCGTCCGCATGCGGCTCTCGCGGTCTTTCGAGGCAAACCGGCCCCTGGAGGCCGTCCAGAAAGACCTTGATGCCATTGCAGCTGACCCGCTCTTCGCGAAGGGGAGCCAGCGGCTCAAAATCATTGGAATCAAGGTCTTCCTGGATGGCGGCATGCTGACCGGCAGTGCCTTCATGAGCGAGCCGTGGGGAGTGAGTCGGATCTACGGAATCGAAGACCCGGCCTATCGCGGCATGCGATACATCCCCGATGAGTTCCTCGTCCCTGCCGTGCGAGAATGTACCCGACGGAACCTGGCCTTCACCGCTCATAGTGTCGGAGATGGAGCTGTGTCCGCGCTGCTGGATGCTTATGCGACAGTGAACAGAGAGATTCCAATTGCAGCGACTCGATCGACACTGACACACTCGAACTTCATGAGTGCCGACTCCGTCAAACGGTGTGCCGAACTGGGGATCGGCGTCGACATTCAACCGGCGTGGCTCTATCTCGACACGCACACACTGGTGGCTCAGTTCGGAGAGCCGCGGCTGCGGTACTTCCAACCGTTGTCGAGTTTGTTCGCGGCCAATGTTCCCGTCGGCGGCGGCAGTGACCACATGCAGCGGATCGGCTCACTGCGGAGTTTGAATCCGTATAATCCCTTTCTGGGGATGCAGGTCGCCATCACTCGACTGAGCAAATTCCACCCGACCCCGCTACACTCGGAAGAGGCCCTGACCCGCGAGCAGGCGATCCGCTTCTACACGATCAACAACGCCTGGCTGATGCGATCAGAGACAGAGATCGGCTCGTTGGAGGTCGGCAAACGCGCCGACTTGATCCGAGTTGACCGCGATTTGCTCACCTGCCCCGTCGAGCAGATTCGCGAGACGAAAGTGCTCGCGACCTGGGTGGATGGAGTGCAGGTATTTGCTTCTGCGGAGTGAATACTGTTCACTCGCGACTACGTGACTTCACCAGTCGTCGACTCGCGCGCCGCGTTGGAGTAGTATTCCGCGAGAACTCGGACAGACTCCCGAGTCAGATGAAGCTGTGAGGACACCTTATGAACTCTCGTGACGCTCTCAAGGTCGGCCTCGACATGGCCGAATTTGTCAGTCTGGGCTACCTCGAAGACCTGAGCGATGCGGAGCTGCTGCATCGCCCTTGTGCGGGAGCCAACCACATCAACTGGCAGGTCGGACACATTGTTGTCTCCGAAAACCAGATCATGAATTCCGCAGTGCCTGGCTCGATGCCAGCTTTGCCAGCGGGCTTGGCCGAGAAGTACACGAAGGAGACCGCCACCAGCGACGATCCGTTCCAGTTCGCGACAAAGGCCGAACTACTGAAGGTCTACCGTGACCAGCGTGCGGCCACACTGGTGGCACTGAGCCAGCTGACCGATCAGGATCTGGACAGAGAATCCCCCGAGAACATCCGCCCCTACGCCCCGACTCTGGCAGCTGCGGTCTCGATGCAGGGGAGCCATTGGTTGATGCACGCTGGGCAATGGGTCATCGTGCGACGGCAACTCGGACGCGCTCCGTTGTTCTAGTGAGGATCGTTGAGAGATGAGGGTTGAGCGTTGAGGATCAGAACTCTCAACGCGACCGGTCAAATTCTTCCGAGACTTCGGAAAGAGTGTGGCCTCAACTCTCAACTCTCAACTCTCAACCCTCAACCCTCAACCCTCAACGATCCCCCTTCCCTCATGGCTGGTGCCGAGCAATACCTAAGACCCGAGGTGATTCGCACCGTCGCCCGGCTCGACTTGCGCGCCCGGTTCATCGTGGAAGGGTTTCTGTCCGGCCTGCACACCAGCCCCTTCCAGGGCTTCAGCGTCGAGTTCAGCGAACACCGCCGCTACTCGGAAGGTGACGACCCGAAGGACATCGATTGGCTGGTCTATGCCAAAACCGACCGCTACTACGTCAAGAAGTACCAGGCCGAAACGAACATCACGGGTTATCTGGTGATGGACCTGTCGGAGAGTATGGCGTTCACCTACCGCCAGGATCTGAGCAAGTTCGAATACTCCGTCTGCCTCGCGGCGGCCCTCGCGTACCTGATGGTCCATCAGCAGGATCCGGTCGGGTTGATTACCTTCGACGACAAGATCCGCGCGAGTCTGCCTGCTCGCAGCAAACGGACGCAGTTGGCGAACATCCTGGCACTGCTCGCCAAGACGAAGCCGACCGGCCAGACGGATGTGGCTCGCAACCTGCGCCAAATGGCGAGCATGCTCAAGCACAAAAGCCTAGTCATGGTCTTCTCGGACTTGCTCGTCGAGCCGGAACCGGTCATCCAGGCGATACGCCAGCTGAGGTTTGGCGGGCACGATGTGATTATGTTCCATGTACTCGACGAGTCCGAGGTCCACTTCCCGTTCGACGGAATGCTCGATCTGCTGGAGCCAGAGTCCGGGGAAAACCTGATCGTCGACGCACAAGGGATCAAAGGAGACTACCTGCGAGCGATGGAAGAGCTGCGAGCGAACTACCGCAAAGAGTGTCTCGGCATGGGAGCGGACTTTGTGGAACTCGATACCAGCATGCGGTTTGATCATGCGCTCGTGAAATATCTCTCGGGGCGTAAAGCTCGGTTCTAAATGTTGGCGAGCGTCCGTGGTGAGCCGGACGGTGCTTCACCGCCAGTGAGCCAGCAATCGCTTGCACACCGATCTTGCCTGATTTCAGCAATCGGTCGTACACTCCCAGCCGTTGACCGAGTGAATGGATTCACATCGGCTGGGGAGTCGCGCCGAGACCGGCAGACTGCCCCCTCGGGGAGGGAGTTCCGTCATGGCTGCAAATCGTTGGCGATCCTCAATCATCTGGTGTACAGCCAGCGGAACCTGTCTGGTCATGGGGGCTGTCGCGGTCCACTCCCAGGAAGTTGCTAAGCCGAAAACCAGCCGGTCGATGATTGTCGCACCGCCGTTGACGCAGCGGATGACCCCCTTCACTCCGATCGATGTGAACCCGGCGTCTCCTGATCCAGCCGCAGTCAAAGAGACTGGCTGCGTGGTGCTCGGCGACGGGCGGGTGTTCCAGGGCGAAATCACGGAACTGGAAACGGGCTACCAGGTCCAGGCAAAAAACGGGGCTGTGGTCCTGCCGTTTACTCAAGTCCGCACGGTGGCTCCGACCCTGACGCAGGCTTACCAGCAACTGAGAGAGTCTTACGAGCAGCCCTCGGCCAGTGATCATCTCGATTTGGGCTGGTGGTGTCAGCAAAACCAATTGTTCGAGGAGGCCAGTGCCGAAGCACAAGCGGCGCTCGTCCTTGAACCCACGCGTGAGAAAGCGGTGAGCCTCCTCAAGGCAGCTGAGACTGCTCTGGGACGCACCGAGATTCCTGAGACCCCTTCCTCGCCCAGCGTGCTGCCCCGTCCCATTGCAGGCGGGGCGGTCGTCTCCACGGCCACTCAAGTCGAATTCAGCCGACACATCCAACGACTCACTTTGAACAAGTGCGGGAACGGCAGCTGCCACGGAGCTTCTGCGCTGAGTCCATTGAAGCTGCAACAGGGAGTGAAGTCCGATGTAAATCTCTCGGCGATCCTGAAATATGTCGACACGGAGAACCCCGAGCAGAGTCCGTTACTGGTTCGTGCTCGGTCGGCGGACGGGCCACACAATGGCGTGTTCCGAGGTGCGAGCGGGACCGAGCAGTATGCCCGACTGATGGCCTGGGTGGTGCAGGCCGCGAAAGATCAAAACAACGTGGCGGGGATTCCGAAGCGCCCCAAGGTTTGGCGTGAAGGGGGACCGCGTTTCACGATTCGACCTCGCACGTCTCCGATGGAAGCGGCCTCTGGCGAGGATCTGCATGAACCGGCTACTGTCGCCGCGTCCGCACCCGCCGCAGGCCCCGAGATCCAAACGATTGCGGGTGAGGAAGTGGCTCCAATCTCCCGCGCGCCGCGTGCCCCGCGCAAGTCACCGCTCGCTTCAGAAACCGTTCATGAACTACTCCGGGATCAGGCCCCCGATGCATTTGATCCCGAAGAGTTCAACCGACAGGTTCACGGAAACCTGGAACCCTGACAGTCTTTGTACGAAATGGGTTTCAGGCTCCCCGAATCCGGGCGGCCTGACTTCGCATCCCCAAAGACTTCCGAAGTCTTCCGAGACTTCGGAAGTCTGGCGAGCGACTGGGCAGTTCCCGGAATCCCTCTTGAGTGGATTGGCTGTATCGCGGATACATTGCTTTACCCCGTGCCTCGAAAGAGGTCGGTTTCTCTGGAAGGATGCTGCAATGCGATCTCTGCTGGTCAGTCTCACGACGGCTCTCCTCGCGTCATTGTTGACGTTGTGGGCGGTGGATTCGTTAAGAATCCCAGCGGTGAATGCACAGAGTCCAGCCGTGGGGACGGACCGCAGCCAAGCCCGATCGACACCCTTGTCGGCGAAGGCGTCCGACTCGCTGTTCAATGAGCAGGGGTTGTCTCCGGATGAGGTCATCAACGTCGCGGTCTATGACCAGTGCAACCGCAGCGTGGTGAACATCTCGACGGTGAGCGTGTCGCGCGAGGGGTTATTCCGGTTGGCCATGCCCGCCGAGGGAGCCGGGTCGGGGGCCATCATCAGTACCGAGGGACACATCCTCACCAACTATCACGTCATTGAGGGAGCCAAGCGGATTCAGGTCACGTTATTCAACGGAGAATCATTCGCCGCCAAACCTGTGGGCATTGACCCCGTGAATGACATCGCAGTCATTCGCGTGGAGGCTCCCGAAGAGGATCTCTATCCGGTGGAATTGGGAGACTCGGACACCTTACGGGTCGGCATGCGGGTCTTTGCCCTCGGAAATCCATTTGGCCTCGAACGGACGATGAGCCTGGGAATTATTTCCAGCTTGAACCGCACTTTGGAGATTCAGGAGAACTGGGTCATCAAGTCGATCATTCAGATCGATGCTTCGATCAATCCAGGCAACTCCGGCGGCCCGCTGCTTGACTCGCACGGACGGATGATCGGCATCAACACGGCAATTGCGAGTCGAGTCGCTCAGAGTGCTGGCATCGGGTTTGTGATCCCGATCAATCTAGTGAAGCGGGTCGTGCCCGAACTACTGGAACATGGCCATGTCGTCCGCGGTGACGTGGGGATTACCCATGTCGAAGTTGTTGAGAAGGGCCTGCGGATTGCCAGGCTCGAACCCGATGGAGCTGCGGCTCAGGCGGGGCTGAAAGGACCGAAGATCAGCAAGCGGGGCGTGTTCGTTGTCGAGGATGTCGCAGCTGCGGACGTGATCATTGCGGTCGATACAGAGAAGGTGGCGACTCCGGCGGAGTTCCTGGGTTTCATCGAGAGTAAGAAGCCGGGTGAGAGCGTGACGATCACCGTGCTGCGAGACGAGCGTCCGGTGGAGATCACGGTGGAACTGGGGGGTGAGGCGAAGCCGCGAGGGTCGATTCCGAAGGAGTAGAGGATGGGGGGCACCTACCAAACTACCAAACTACCGAAGTCTCAGAAGACTTCGGTAGTTTCCGAGAGGCGAAACCGTTCACTGGCTCCCACGCCGTAGGGGTAAGGGTTAAACTTTAATACGATATCCCGTTGTCGCGGACTCGGCGTTCAGTGTTCCAAGGATTTCTCATGACCGGTGCCCTCAAGTGGAACTTGATCTCGGAGCAGGACTACCTGGCGGGGGAACTCATTTCGCCCGTGAAGCATGAATACGTCGGCGGCACTGTCCATGCGATGGCCGGAGCAGGGAACCGGCACAACACAATTGCAGTCAACATCACTGGTTTGCTGTGGTCCCGCCTGAAGGGCCGACCATGCCAGCCCTTCAATGCCGACACGAAGATTCACATCCGATTGCCGCCCCATACACGTTATTACTATCCGGATGCGTCTGTGGTCTGTCGCTCGAATCCCGATTCGGATTCGTTTCAAGATGACCCCGTGGTGATCTTCGAGGTGCTGTCTGACTCGACGCGCCGTCTGGATGATGGCGAGAAACGGGATGGCTATCTGACGATTCCGTCGTTACGGGTCTACCTGCTCGTCGAACAGGACGAAGCTGCGGTGATCGCTTATCGCCGTACGGAGCAAGGCTTTGTTCGCGAGGTCTACACGGGGCGAGACGCGATGTTGCCGCTCCCCGAGATCGGGATCGAGTTGCCGCTGTCTGAGATCTACGACCGGGTCGAGTTCGAGGCGACACCATAACTATCTCTCCCGCGTGGAGCCAGGCAGATGCCTCTTGGCCTCCTGCGTGTTCACCGCCCAGGCCACAGCCTCTCACTGGGCCTCCTTCGTATTCAGTGGGAGAGCGGCGACTTTGGCGAGAGAGCCGAATTGGAAGGTTGCTGGAGAGCCTGTCGTTAATGCCGAATCACTTGCTCATGAGCGCGCAGGTCTTCGATCCTCTCTCGCAACTCGGCATGAGCGAGTTCGAAGGCGGCAATCTCCGCGATGATCGTCTCCCCCTCCCGCATCAGCATGCGGGGATCATCTGTCTGCGAAAACGAGTGATTGATGCGACTCAAAGCCGGGCCAATTCGATCCCGCAACGTATTCAACAGCACGAGCGCTGCCTGCTGTCCGTCCTTGGCGATACGATGGACCTCCGTGCGATCTTCAAACTGTTCCTGTGGTGTGAGCTTACGAATCTTTGTGTCGGCCCGCTGGTTCAATTCCTCCATATTCACGAGGCGACCGAACGGGTTTACCGCTTTCTTTTTCTCTTCGGCGATGGCGTAGGACCGCTCCAGTCCGCGTTTGGCTTTTTCGAAACTGGGGTCGAGCTCCAGAGCTTTGTGGAAGTGGAACTGAGCCTGCTGAATGTTGCCCATCTCCAAATAGAGATTGGCCAGATTCTGGATGGCGTCCACCATCTTCGGATTGATCTTCAGCGCTTCCTTGTAAGCGGAAACGGCCAAGTGCGGCTGGTTCAGCCCCTTCTGAGCAATCGCGAGATTGTAGTAGGCCGCGGTGTTTTTACGGTCCCGTGACACCGCCAGCCGCAGGGTCTTGGCCGCTGCCTGGAAGTCTCCCATCCGGTTCTGGACGGCTCCCAGATTGATCATCGGGTCGATGCGGCGAGGGTCAAACTGGGAGGCCTTCTGAAAGTGCGCAGCCGCCTTCGCGTAGTCCTTCCGGGCGAAATAGATCGCCGCCAGACTCTCGTGTGCGGGCACATGGCGAAGGTTTTCCACAATGGCCTGCTCGAACATCGCGAACGCTTCGTCGACCTTGCGTTCCTTAAGCAGTGCCTTCCCCTGTTCCCAGAGCAGGTCAGCTTTGGACGGAGCAGCCATCGTGCAACCTTGTTTCAGTGAGTGACACAGGGAATGAGTCCCGTGGCTTGATCGGGGGCCACTGACTCGTCGAGTATACTCCGGACCCGGAAGCCTGAGAACGCCGAATCGGGGAAGCGATTGCCCCACCCTCACAGAATCCCGACTAACACCCAAATCGGCGGCTGGGTATCATTGAGTAGTGAGCAAGGGGCGTCTCCCGACTCTCGACCGCCCTCAACGATCTTCCCGATTGTACGCATCAGGAGAACTGTGACATGCCCATCAGCGTTCCCCAGGAGGAGAACCTGGTCCTCAATATGATGCCAATGATCGACTACCTGTTATTGCTCAACATTTTCTTCATCGCCAGCAGCCGTCTGGTCGAACCCGAGATGCAGTACGACATCAATCTGCCGACCGTGACCGAGGCGCGACCCCTGACGGCACTTCCCGATGAGATCATTCTGAATGTGACCAGTGAGGGAGTCGTGATCGTGAAGGGGCAGCCGAAGTCCTTGTCGGAGATTGAAGTGGACCTCAAACAGGCTGCCAAGCGTTATGCGGATCAGGTGGTTCGCATCCGGGGCGATGGCGTGGGCCCGTATCAGCATGTGATGAGTGTCTTACAGATGTGCCAGAAATCCGGGATTACCAAAATTAAGCTCGACGCTCGCAGCGAGGAAGCCCCCCCGAAATGATTCTCGCTCTCGACCTACCCGCTCAACTCTGGCCGCTGCTGGAACTGATCCTGGCGATCTTTCAGCCAGTGATCGTGTTGTTGTTGTGCGGCGGAGTGGTCGTGGCTTCGATGCACCTGTTTGCCATGCTCGGAACCCAGTGGGGGAACCGGCGGGTCACTGGCAAGGCGCTGATCTTCTCTCTCGGGATTCACGCCTCCTTAATCTGCGCCGTGATCGCGATGATCCCGGAGTACCAGCCCCAGTGGATCCGCTCGGCCTTTGACGAGAATCTTCCGGTCGATGTCACGATCGATTCCTCAATGTTCTCGGAAACGCTGGGATCAGCGGAGACCACGGACCCCCTCCATCCCAGTACTTCGATGGCTGTCCGGCAGCCATGGGATCGGATTTCCACCTCAGTGGCCTCGATTCCGGAGCGGGCAGCTCTGGAGGTGCCCCACGCTGCCCCCCTGGAGATGACCTCAGTGCAGGCTCGTCCGGCCCCCGAGTCGGTCCATGTGCCCGACCCGGTGTTTGTGCCCCTGCCCCCGGGGGCCACCGAATCGAGTGAACTGGCCAGGGCCGAAATCCCCCGGGACTACAACCCGGCTGTGTACCAACCCGTGATGGATGTGGTCGCTCGTCCCGAGCCGTCGCAGACTCCTTCGCGTGCTGCTCCGGCCATTCCGCGGGCGGCACCGGCCCTGTCGTCGCTCCCCGAGCGGGCCCCACTGACACGGCTGCCTCGTCCGGCTTCCAGCCCGCTCGACCAGCCGCTCACCACCGACTTCAATCCGGGTGCCGAGACATTACTCCCCTCGGCACTGCCCAGCTCGGATGCGGATGTTCTTCCGGAGATGAAGCCCGAGCAACTCCCTCAGCGCGTCGGTGCCGCCCCCTTCCAGATCACCGACTCGACGGGACGCGCCTCGACGCCGACTGAGTCGCTCCCTCCCCAATCCGCCGCACCCCATGTGATGCCCCCACGGTCCGCTCCCCGCCCCATTGCCGGTTCGTCGGGGGGGCTGGCCAAGTTGGACCGCACCAAACCCCGCTCGGTTCCAGGATCATCTTCAGTCAGGAGCACTGACCCCGGCCTCGCGGCCAAGCCACTTGACCTCGGAATGGAGGCCCTCCCGAATCTGGTTCGACCACAGGAACTGATCGCGAACTCCTTGCCCGCTCAGTATCAACTGCGATCCAAGGAACAGCGACAGCAGGCCCTGCAGCAGTTCGGCGGAACGATCGGGTCCGAGGCCGCTGTGGACTTGGCCCTGAAATGGCTCGCCAGCATCCAGAACGCCGAAGGGTACTGGGACGGCGACGCTTACGGAGCCGGAAAAGGCAGTGTCGACGGGGAAGTCAATCGTGAATTCTCCGGCCATGACGCAGACAGCGGGCTGACTGCATTGTCCGTTCTGGCGTTTATGGGCAAGCAAAACACACTTGAGGAAGGGGACTACTCGGAGAACGTGACACGGGCACTGCACTGGCTGGTCGATCAACAAGGGAAGAATTCTCAGAATATTGACGGCTACCTCGGCGGTCGTGGCAGTGAAATCGCGGGCATGTACTCTCATGCCATCGCCACCTTTGCGATTGCCGAAGCGTACGCCATGACCAAGGATCACGCCCAAGCCGAATTCCTGCTGGAACCGCTCCGTAAAGCTGTGGGGTTCACTCTGCTGTGCCAGCTCGATGACGGTGGTTGGCGCTACTTGCGAAATCAGCAGGATGGCGGCGACATGAGCATCTTCGGCTGGCAGGTGATGGCCCTCAAGAGTGCCCAGGCGGCGGGCCTGGAGATTCCACTGAAGGCACGTCAGAAGATGATCCTCTTCCTGCAACAGAGGGGGCTCGGGAAAGCGGGTGGTCTGGCTGCGTATCGAGTCACTGCGCCTCCCTCGGTCGCGATGACCGCAGAGTCTCTGTTCTGCAAGCAGATGCTGGGTGGGGTGCGGGAACACCCCTCCTGCGAAGAGGCCGTCAATTTCCTACTGGCCAATCCCCCCAGACGCCAAACGATGAACCTCTACACCTGGTACTACAGCACTCTGGCGATGTACCAATACGGGGGGGAGCAGTGGGACCGCTGGAATGTGCCGCTGCGCGATCTACTGATCTCGGAACAGGTCACCACCGGGCC
>JAYTCW010000336.1:0-16473 GCA_043736295.1 Planctomycetota bacterium
CACGGCTCGATCCACTACAAGGGGCGGACGCTGTATTACTCGGTCGAGGTCTACTCGGAACGCCGGGCGGATGGATTCGCCAACGGCATCCCGGTCTTCGCCGAACCGTGGAAGAACATCTGTGCGACTCTCTACCACGAAGTCTGCGAGTTCCGCACCGACCCCGATGTCGAGGATGCGATTCGCGATCCGTATAACCCCAACTCCGAGCGGTTCCTCGGCTGGACCTCGGATGCGGGCGAGGAGATCGGCGACTACCCGCTGCATGCGGGCGTGACGCTCAAGGATATTGTGATCGAGGTGCCGCTGGCCAATGGGAAGGGCAAGGTGCCGGTCCAGTTCAACTACTCGAACGCGGTCCACGGTCCCGAGGGGCCGATTCCGGCTCTGAATCCGCCTGCGGTGAGGTAGTGAATCGCTGACCGGGGCACCGAATGACAATCGCCTTGGTGGTGCCATTGCGATCCAAGTGACCACCGTGAAATAATGATCGGATTCTGCGACCTCTCCGGGGATGACCTGCCCAGAGGCAACCTGTGCGGTGGCTGACGGCCCAGCCAAATGCCCTGAACGCATCACAGGAGTTCACGTTGCGTCTGTTTGTGTCTGAGTTCCTCTGTGGTGGCGGCTGGTCGGGGGGTGACCGGCCCGCCAGTCTGGTGCGCGAGGGAGCGGCCATGCTGCGAGCCTTTCTCCGCGACCTGCTGTGCATCTCGCAGCTGCAGGTCGTCACGACCTGGGATCGAAGACTGGCAGAGGAATTGGGAATTGAGTCCCCAGCTCTTCAAGTCATACCCGTCTCCGGCACCGACGAGGAGCGCGAGGTCTTTACCCGTCTGTGCCATGATGTCGATGGCACTTATGTCATCGCTCCCGAACTCGATGATGAGCTATCGCAACGCGTGTCTGTCGCCATTTGCTCCGCAACAGAGCGTTCTTTTGCGGAGCAAAAGACGACACTCCGCAACTGGAACTGCTCAGTCGAGGCGATCAATCTTTGCGGTGACAAGTGGGCGCTGTATGAACACTTCACTCGGTGCGGGATACCGACGATCCCGACCCGGCGAGTCAGCTGCGAGAGCGATGAGTCCGCCCTCCTCTGGCCGCGCGTGCTCAAGCTCCGCATGGGGGCCGGTTCGCAATCGATGCAGCTGGTCTCCTCGCGAGAAGAATGGGAGCGAGCGGTTCTCCAATACGACTCCACCAACCGCTGCACCGAGGCGATCGCCCAGCCGTGGGTCCATGCACAATCATTCTCCGTCGGTGCCATCATCGACCGTAGCGGCGCGGTCCATGTGCTGCCGGTGGCCGATCAGTTCATCGACCCGCAGCGGGGGTTCGCTTACCTCGGGGGACGAATTCCGTCCACGGTCGAGACGGGTTCGCTCGACTCATTGATCCGGCAGACGCTCTCGACGATCCCCGGACTGCGGGGGTATGTGGGGGTCGATCTGCTGCTTCCGTATCGCCGTGGGATAGGCTTTCAGCCTGTCATTCCCCCGAATGATTACGACAGGCAGGAAACCTATCCCATGGCCACTCCGCTGATCGTCGAGATCAATCCGCGTCTCACCACCAGCTATGTGGGTTACCAGCAGTTGTGCCTCAACAACTTGGCAGCACTCTGGATCGGCGAGGAGGTCTTGCCCTCGATTCTCTCGTGGAAATCCGGGTCTGTCGAGTTTAGCGCTGCGGGAGAATTGCGATGCGGACACTGATCGGCCTCGACATTGGCGGAGCGAACATCAAAGCCTCCAATGGGATCGACCGGACCATCGAAATCCCCTTCCCGATGTGGAAGAATCCCGACGGATTGGCGAAAGCCCTCAGGGGGACGGAGTCGGCCCTGGTCGAAGACCCCGACATCGTTGCTGTCACCATGACGGGCGAGTTGGCCGATTGCTTTCGCACCAAAGCCGAGGGCGTCCACCGCATCCTCGATTCCATCAAGGTCGCCTTTCCCCGTGCCGAACTCCGCGTCTGGCAAACAGGGGCCGAGTTCTTTACCGAGGACGAAGCGCGCGACATCCCCATTCTCGTCGCAGCTGCAAATTGGCACGCACTGGCGACATGGGCGGGGCGAGCCTGTCTGGCGGGGGCATCGCTGCTGATCGACATCGGCTCGACGACGACCGACATCATTCCGCTGAGTCAGGGGATGCCAGTGAACGAGGGGGGCACCGACCCGGCGCGGCTGATGAGTGGGGAATTGGTCTACACCGGAGTGCGGCGGACGCCGCTGTGCGCGCTCGCACCGCAAATCAAATTTCGCGGTCAGAGAGTCGGCGTCGCCGCCGAGCTGTTCGCCACGATGCGAGATGTGCATCTCTGGCTCGGATCGATCCCCGAAGCCCCCGACGACTGCGACACCGCCAATGGTCGACCGGCGACTCGCGAGTTCGCCCGCGACCGGCTGGTGCGGATGCTGTGTGCCGACTCTGAAGAGATCGATGAGCCGGAAACCGACGACCTCGCCCGGCAATGGGCACTGCTCCAGCGGACCCAGATTCGTTCCGCCATCGAGCAGATCCTGGCTCGACAGAGCTGTCCGCCACAGCTGGTGCTGCTCTCCGGCGAGGGGGAGTTCATCGCCCGGCAGTTGCTCCCAGAGATCCCCGCGCTGGCCGGTGTTGAAACGCTCTCCCTGGCCACAGTCCTGGGCCCAGAGCATTCGGTCGGGGCCTGTGCCTTCGCCGTCGCCCGACTGGCCGCCGAGCGACCGTGATCGTCATGCCTGATCGGGGAGAACTCTTCTCGCTGGTGATCTCACGGCGACAGCGCATGCGGGCTGACGGGCACCTCGCCCGCCGGGATGCGGTGGGAGAAGCGGCGTTCGAGTTCGGCCAGCATCTCGGGGTCGAGGAAGTGCTCGCTCACATCGGCGTGCAGGTCGACATGTCCCTCGGCAGCATTGGCCGACTCCAGCAGATAAATCTCCCACAGCCGGTGCAGCCGTACGGTCTGCTTGGCCTGCTCCAGCCCAATGGATGTCAGCCACCAGCGGTCGGCATCGTCGTACAAGATGACGCCGTCCAGAGCGAGGGCATGCAGCAACCGTTGCTGCTGTTTCATTGTCCAGCTGTGGCGTTGCTGGACTTCGGCGGGTGTGAACTTGAGCGGCACGCTCGCTGCTGCGAGGGGCGTGGACGACCGGAACTCGATGATCTCGTAGATCGCTCGCAGGATGTCGTCACGCAGGATACGGCCTTGCAACTGTCGCGACTCGCGCCAGCGGCTCAGCAACCCGCGATGAGTGCCGAACACGAGACTGAATACGAACAGCGCCACCCCGGCCAGCACGATCATGGCCCCTGCGGGAAGGCTGGAAGAACCGGTGCTCAACAAGACCCCGATGGCGGCGCTGACGCCGCCGAACCCCGCCGAGAGTTGGACGACACGCCGCACATCATCGGTCCAGAACCTGGCCGAACTCGCGGGAGTCAGCAGCAGCGCGACCACCAGAATCAGCCCGACACTCTGCATACCGAGGACCGTCACGATGGCGACCAGCAGAATCAGAAAAGCATCGAGCGTCTTCACCGGCCAGCCCCCCGCTGTGGCGTATTCGCTATCGAAACAGGTGAGTAGCAGCTCCTTAAAGAATAGCGTGATGAGCACCAGCAGCACCACGCTCGCAATGCCGAACGTCAGCACATCAGCAGCCAGCAGCGAGCCCACCTTACCCGACAGAAACGAAGTCAGCCCCGCTGTCCCCGCGCCCGGGATGCGTTGGGCGACCGACAGCAGCACAATCCCCGCTCCGTAGAACAGGCTCAGCACCAAGGCCAAGGCCGCATCGGGCTTGATGCGTTTCGACCGCTCCATGAACAGCACGCTGAGTGCCCCCAGCAGCCCCGTCACCAGTGCGCCTCCCATCAGCCACGGCACGCTGCGTCCCGTCCCCGGCGAGAACCACTCGATCGCCAGAAACGTCAGACCGATTCCGGGCAACGCCGAATGTCCGATGACATCCCCGACAAGTGACCGTTTCCGCAGCACCATGAATGCGCCGACCACGCCCGCACTGATCCCCAGCAGCGTCGTGCCCAGTAACACGATACGGGTGTTGTAAGTCCAGAACGCCACGCCATCGGCCAGGACTGGGAGCAGCGATGGCAGGAGTGCGGTCATCGTGCGTTCCCCCCTCTGTCTGCTCCCTCTCCCCTACGATCAGCGTGGCTCTGGGTGAGGACTCGATTGTGGGGGAGAGAGCCGGGGTGAGGGGGACAAGGAGAGCGGTGTGGCCCCCTCGCCCTAGCCCTCTCCCCCGCAACACGTTTTGCTGTTGATTGACATCGCTCGCGGGGGAGAGGGAACAAGAGGATCGCTTCCATTCAAGTTTCCTCCCGAAAGAGGACTGACTGTGCCAGCTTGTCCGGTTGACCTGGCGGAGAAAGCTGCTCCATTTCAGCAGGATTGCGAGTGGGCTTGCGGGACGCACGCTTGGGCTTCGAGGGGACGGCCTCTATTAACTGCACCACGGGAAAAGACTCGGGCACTTCGACGCTCCCCGGCTTCAATTCAATCGGCGTGAGATCCGGGCGGATCGATTGCACCAACTCCACCATCCGCCGGTGACACGTCAGGAACAGAATCTGGTGCGACTGCGAGAAATCGCTCAGAACCCGCAATGTCTGCTTCGCCCGGTCCTCGTCGAAGTTCACCAGCACGTCATCCATCACCAACGGCAGCGGCTCGGCTCGCTGCGAATACTGTTTCAGGTAGGCCAGACGGATCGCCAGATACAACTGCTCGCGAGTTCCGGTACTCATCTCTGCGGGTGACTTGGCGAGACCGGTCTTGGGGATCGCTTGCAGCTCGGTGGTGCTTCCGACCGACCGAGTGAGTTGCACGTACTCCCCGAGTGTGAGTTGCTCGAAAATGCGACCTGCCTCGACGAGCAGTTGCGGTTGCTGAGTCTTCTCGAAGCGGACACGCGCGGCCTCCATCAGATGCCGGGCCAGAGCCAGCGGCACCCACTGATCGACCGCATCCCCCAGTTGAGCCCGCAGCCCTTCCAGCTGTTGTCCGCGTTCGAGGGCGAGGGTTTCTTGCTCGCGCGCTTTGAGAGAGCGACGCACCGTCTCGGCACTGGTGAGTTCCCGCGTCCGCTCTTCGTCCAGTTCCTGCATCTGCCGGGAGAGGCATTGGCGTTCGTCCTGGACCTCATCGAGTTTCGCCGTCCGCAGTTGTTCACTGAATTCCGAATCCCCATCGGCGAACGCCTGCCACTGATGATCGAGTTCGCGCAGCTGCGTGCGGAATGCTTCCGCACGATCGGCGTCGTCGAGCAGTCCGGGAAGGTCGAGGCTCGCCAATTCGGGGAGCCCGAGGCGGAGTGATTCGATGCGTCCGTTGAGTTCGGTGATCTGCTCGCGCAGCCGCCCGATGAGCTTTTCCGAAGTCGATCGCTCGGAGAGTAACCGCGTTTGCTCTAGCTCAATACGACGGCGTTCATCGAGTGCGGATCTCCACTTCAGAATCAGATCGCACGCCTGTCGCGAGTCGCTCCACGTCTTATCGAGTCCAACGAGCAGCGGCTGGGCTTGCTCGGTGAACGATTCGATGAGCTGCTGCACCTGTTGCCAGCGCTGCTGAGAGGTGATCCGCTTCTGTTCCAGCGATTGCACCTCCATCAACCTTGCGACCACACGTGCGGCCACCGAGAGATTCCAGTCGCCGGGGAGGCCGAGTTGGTCGAGGAATGCGGCCTTGCGGGCTTCGAGTCCGACCCCCACGAGCGAGAGTTCGGACTGTTCTTGATCGAGCGCCTCGCACTTGGTGGCAACCTTGCGCTGCTCCCCCTGCAAGCGTTCGCGAGACTGCAATGCCTCGGTCAACGCACGTTCGAGTTCCGTGGCAGCGACCAGAGCGGCACGGACGAGGGCGTCCTGTTTCTTGGCAGCAGATGGCTTTGGAAAGGCGAGGAGCAGCTCGACCTCGAACTGCTCGATCACCGCCGCTCGCTGGGACTGCTCCGACAGCTGTAGATCGCGAGTCTTTCGATCGTCGAGCCACTGTGATCGCAGTTTCAACCACTCGGCCATCTCACGCGGGGTGCGGGTACGAAACGGGGCTGGCGGCCATTCGGATTGCCACTCCTGCTCCAGTGTGGCCGACTCGCCGGAGATGCGGCGGTGTTCCGCGACCCGCTCGGCCCACGTCACTTCTCTCTGCTCGGCTTGGTAAACCAGTTGTTGCCGCTGCCCCATCTCGACAGCGTTCGCCAGCAACTTATCAGCGAGCAGATCGGCGTCGACGACCCGTTCCCGGTAGAGATCAACCAGCCGGTCGGGTTGCCCCTTCGTCCACGCATTGATCGCCGCGAGTTCGCTCTCTGCCTCGACAAAGTGGCGAACGATCAGCTCCAAGCCAGCCTCGCGATCCGCTCTCCGCTGTACGAGTTCGGAGCGGTCGCAGACCTCGTGAGCGCGATCAAAGCGAGCGAGCGCTTCCTTCGATTCTGCATACAGGAGTTCAGCATCATCCATGCGGAGGCGGGACTGTTCCAAATTGCGGGTGATGAGGTCCACTTGCGCAACGTTCCGCTCAACTGTCGAATCCAGCGGCACCACCAATGCCCCCAGGGCCTCCACCGAGACGCCGACCACACGGGCGAATCGCTCCGCCTGCTGCTGGATGTGTGCGACGAGCCGCTCCAGTTCGGGAGCCACTTCACGATATCGTTTCGCTTCGGCCCGATAATCCTCCCCGCGCTCCAGCAGATCACGCAACTCCTCAATACGGTTGGTCTCGGGCAAGACCTGCAGCTCGACTTCAATCTGGTCTCGCCGCTCTTGCAGCTCCGATCGCCGGGAACGGAGCGACTCTACCGACTGCTGGTGCCGTGCGGACTCCTCGCTGAGCAGCTGGGCGGTTTCTCGCTGTGCGAGACTGGCGGTCACGCGGTGCAGGTCGGCAGCTGTCCAACCGGGTTGGATCGTGGTCATCTCGTGGGCGATCCGCTGCTCCAGATCGACGAGCGATTTAGCGAGTGTGTCTTGCTCCGCCAGTGATTCGCGAACACGGGCGACTTGATCGGCGAGTGAGCGAATCTGAACCTCGTGCGGCAGCAGTTCGGCACCGTGCAAAGGAGCCTCGGCCAGCGGCGAGGCCATCCGTTCGGCGAGCTCAGTCAACTCCGACTGCTTCTCCGTAAGTGAAGTCCAGACTGTTCGGAGTTCGCCGAGAGTGGACGGCGGGATCTCGCGGATGGCTCCCAGTGCCGACCACTCGACGCGCACTCGCTCTGCCTCGCGCCAGGCCGTCAGCGCGGCCCCCACTCGTTCTAGCTGTCGGTCTCGTTTGTGGCAGAGGTCGCGATCCGCATGGAGTCTGTCCGCCAGCGCATCGTGCTCGGCGATCTGCTCCTGAATCCCGGTGTAGTCGCGGACGGTGAATCGGGCCTCGTCATACCGTTTGGCAGCCGCTTGAATCTCCAGGCTCAGCGCGTTGACTCGCGGCTTCTTCGCATTGCCGCTGGGGTTGAACAACAGCTCGCACTGGCACTGAAGAGTGTTATCGAGTTCGCGAAACCGTGCCATCCCGCCGATCGCCATCCCGAACAGGGCCTCGGTCAGCCCGGCACTTTGCAGGCTCTTCTCGCCGGAGGCAAGTTCACCGAGCGAGATCGCAAAGACATTCTCAAACAGTCCCGCCGTCGCCCCCGTCAGACACCGCTCCCACACCTCGGGAGTCAGTGGTTCGCGCGACTCGTCGAACTCTCCGGTTAGCCCCGGCCCGCGCGTCTTCTTACGGTTCAGTGAGACCCGCCGACCATCCGCCAGCCTCACCCGAGCCTGTGTCGTCGTCGTGCCATCGAAGGCATACTGACTCTGATGCGGCATCCCAAACAGCGTCTGACGCAAGGCCGCCAGCAAGGTCGTCTTGCCCGACTCATTCGGTCCATAAATCACCTGCAACCCGCTGCCGAACTCCAGTCGGCGCGACTTATAGATGCCAAAGGTCTCCAGGAATAGCTGCTCGATCTGCATCTCGGCATCGTACGGGGCGGAGTGTCTGGTCGACCAGTGTACGAGAGGGCATGGGAGTATTCACGGTGAGCATGAAGATCGGTGGGAAGCCCTGCTCACACACACTTCGGACGGGAATCTGGGCATGGCATTCCACGTCAATCACAGCGAACCGGCTGGGGGGAGTGGAGAACTGGTCCGCTGGCTGATAGAACTGGGTGCGGCAAAGATCGAACTGCGCTGGGCCACCCGAGGATATTCTGCGATGACGAATTGGACGAAGTTGGCCTCGTGTGCCGCACTCGGAATGGGACTGCTGGCCCCCTCCGATTCGGAACTGTGGGCGGCAGACAAGGTCGATTTCAACAAGCAGATTCGCCCGATCTTTCAGAAGCGGTGCGACAAGTGCCACGGTCCCGACAAGCAGGAGTCAGGACTGCGACTCGACAAGCGGCAGGAGGCTCTGGCGGGAGGCGATACTGGCCCGGCCATCGTTCCGGGAGACAGCACGAGCGGGCTGCTGCTGAAGTTTGTCCAGAGTGAGGACGCCGAACAGGTGATGCCACCCCAGGGAGACCGGTTGACTGACGAGCAGATCGAGCTGCTGAAGCAGTGGATTGAAGACGGAGCTGAGTGGCCGAAAGAGGAGTGAGGCTCGGAATCTCTTCGAATCGCCATTCGAAGCCGCGCTTCGGGATGAGTTTCTGAACGAAACTCAGGATCGACGACGCTGGGTTCAACTGGCAGAATGCAGGACACAATCTGCGGAGGACACGAGCGTTGAGTGAACATCAAAAGGAAGAGCCGGACAATTCCCCGCACACGAAATCTGTGGAACTACCCGAAAATGGGAGTTCACCACTCGTGGAGGGCACCGTCCTGTCGGCGGACCCTAGTCAAACTCAACGGTACGAGGAACCCTCAGCCCCCTCTCATTTGGGGCGATATGCCATTGAGGGCTATCTGGGGAACGGTGGCTTCGGTGTGGTCTACCGAGGACGTGACGATCAACTGCAACGGGCCGTCGCTATTAAGGTGCCACACCCGCATCGGGTCCAGACAGAAGCCGAGAGACGACTCTACCTGGCCGAAGCCCAGACGGTGGCACAACTCGATCATCCGGGAGTTGTCCCGGTCTTCGACTTCGGAGTCCTGGATGACAATCGCTGCTTTGTCGTCTCCAAGCTCATTGATGGCCGGAATCTGGCTCAGGTGATTGCCAGCGATCGACTGTCCCTTGAGAGTTGTGTGTCGTTAGTGATCTCCGTCGCAGAGACACTGCACTATATCCACCGTCACAAGCTGATCCACCGCGACATCAAGCCCAGCAACTTGTTATTAGATCGAGACAACCGAATCTATGTCGCGGACTTTGGTCTGGCCATGCATGAGGCCGAAGCTGTCAAGCACCGACCGGGGGCCGGGACGCCCAACTACATGAGTCCGGAGCAGGCGGGCGGTGAGGGACATCGCATCGACTCCCGGACCGATTTATACAGCCTCGGCGTCGCCATGTACGAAATGCTGACCGGCACGCGCCCCATCCAGGGGGAGAGCTACGAGGACACGAAACAGAAGCTGATTACCCAGGAACCGGTTCCCCTCGTTGTCCACGATCCCACGATCCCGGCAGAACTCAACCGTATCTGCTTGAAGCTGTTGTCCAAGCGCGCGAAAGACCGGTATCAAAGTGGTCAGGAATTAGCCGATGATTTGAAACACTTTCAGTCTCCGCAGGTCAAGGACGATTCCCAGGAGGGCGCGCGGCCCACTCGATCTCAGACTTCTGAGAGGGGATCACCTGTCTTGACGGGCAAATTCATTCCGCGCGGACTGCGATCTTACGACCGGCACGATGCCTACTTCTTCCTGCAACTGCTGCCGGGACCGTTTGACCGCGATGGCCTTCCAGAAAGCCTTAGCCACTGGCAACGCTGGGTCGAGCAGCCCGAAGAACAGCCCGAACTGCACCGGATCGGAGTCATCGCCGGACCATCGGGTTGCGGGAAATCGTCGCTGATCAAGGCGGGGCTGGTTCCACTGCTCGATAAAGCGGTGGTCTCCACGCTGATGATCGAGGCCACGATTGATCGCACCGAGACGCAACTCGCAGCTGCCCTCGACAGCCGCTTCCCGATGTTGACTACCGAACTCTCACTGACCGACAAACTCACAGCCATTCGTCGTGGGCAGGGACTTCCCGCCGGGAAGAAGCTGTTGATTGTGATCGACCAATTTGAGCAGTGGCTGCACACAGTTCACGAGCGGGAGCAACCTGAGTTGATCCGCGCCTTGCGGCAGTGCGATGGGACGCGAGTGCAGTGCATCGTCCTGGTGCGGGACGACTTCTGGCTGGCCCTCAATCGGTTTATGGAGGCTGTCGAGACACCGCTGCTCGTGGGTCAGAACGTCCGACTGGTCGATCTATTTGACCTGCCGCATGCGAAGAGTGTTCTGACCCGGTTGGGACGGGCGTTTGAGCGCATTCCCGAGGGGCCACCCTCTCTGATGGCACAACGCTTCATCGATCTGGCAGTGGAGTACCTCGCCAAAGACGGCAAGGTATTTCCGGTCCATCTGTCACTGTTTGCCGAAATGGTCAAGGCCCGCGACTGGGTGCCCGACACTCTGTCACAGTTGGGCGGTGCCGTCGGCGTCGGCGTGCAGTTTCTCCGCGAATCATTCTCGGTGGCCCATGCTCCGATGGGGCACCGCATTCATGAGGACGCCGTCCGCCATGTTCTGGAGGGGCTGCTCCCTGAAGTCGGAACCCAGATCAAGACTCGCCACCGCACGCTGAAAGAGTTGCAGGATCTTTCCGGATATGGCGACGACACGAAGCGGTTCGAGAGCCTGATGGCCATCCTCGAAGGACAGCTCAAACTGATCAGCCCGGTCGATATCCTCGACCACTCGCGGACCAGTGGCGAGAACCGCAACACGGAATTGCATTATCAATTGTCCCACGACTTTCTGGTCCCTTCGATTCGTGAGTGGCTCTACTCAGAGCAACGCAAGACATACGCGGGCCGCTGTCGTTTAATGCTGGCTGAGCAGACCGCCGCGTGGATGAAGCAACCGATTCACCGCAATCTGCCATTGTGGCGAGACTGGGTTCAATATCGGTGTGTGCTGCGACCTGCCTCGCTGAGTGATCCCGAACGTCGCATGCTCCGGGCGGCCAATCAGCAACTCGGGCTGCAAACGCTCCTCGGGCTGTTTCTCATCGTGTTCGGAATCGTGGGAGCCCAGGGATTCCGCAGCTGGAATCGTGGACACGCTCTGTTGGATCAGCTACATACGACCAGCGTGGCGTCGGCTCCGGCGATTATTGAGCAACTGCAGCCTTACCGGCGATATGCAGAAAGCCGATTGAAGAGTGCGATTCCAGCCCTCAAGCCGGGGGTGCCGGAAGAGTTGAACTTGCGATTGGCTCTAGTGAAGTGGGATGCGACTACCGTCGAACCGTTGCTGCAATTGGCATTAAGTGCGGGTGATGCTCCGTCACTGCTGGTCACTCGTGAGGCGTTATTTCCTTATCGAAAGCAGTGTGTCGACGAGTGCTGGAAGGCGGTGACCACGGGGGCCGTCGACGCGGCTCCCGTGGACGAGCAGCAGCGTGCCTATCGTGCGGCACTGCTCCTGGCCAAGCTCGACCCGCCGAACGCGAAAACGGATGCGAGCCGCTGGTCCGAAGACATCTCGGAATTCCTCAGTGAGGAGACGGTTCGCTGGGCATCGCTGAACCCCAGCGACTATGACTTACTGGTCGAGGGAATGCGCCCCGTCGCAGCCCAGTTGACGCCTTCGCTCTCGCAGGCCCTGGGGGTGACGGAGGTTGACGCCCAGACCAAATGGATGATTTCATTCCTGAAGTCGTTCCATGAACACGATGACAAGGCATTGACCGCCATGCTGATCCAGAGTTCTCCCTCACAATGGGCTGACCTGCGACCGGCGATCAAGACGATCTCTCCCGAGTGGCTGCGTGAAGCGCTGAAGACCCCGCGCGATACAAGTTCCGTGGATGCGGAGATTCGCTGGGAACGCCGTCTCTCCACAGCGGGCTCGATTCTCCTTTCGATCTCGCCCCGCGATGAGTCGTGGAAGCTGCTCCGGCGCAGTCCTCGACCGGGCTTGCGGGCTCACCTGATTGACCGCATGGCCGTATTGGGAGTCAAACAGTCCGCCATTGAGGACCGGTTAGCGGAAGAAGCCGCACTGGCGGACGAGGCCGATCCAGGCATCCTGAGCGGACTGATGATGGCCCTGGGACAGTATCCGGAGGTGAAGGACAAACTGGGAGAAGCAACGCGGCAACAGGTGCGGATCTTGTTCGAAACCCACACCGACTCGGGCGTGCATTCGACTGCCGACTGGCTGATGCGGCACTGCCAGATGCCGCAGAACACTGCCCTGATCACGACGCCGGGGGTGGCTGGCAAGCCGGGTTTTCAGTGGCGAGTGACCCCAGAAGGGCACGTCATGGTTCGCCTGAATGGGACCAAAGAGCCGGGAATTGGGCGGGTGTTTGAGATCTGTGCGACCGAGGTAACTGTTAAGCAGCATCTGGCATTCCACGAGTACAAATGGTACTCGAAGCCTCATGCCCCGACCGACAATTGCCCGGTCAACATCGTGAAATGGCCCGAGGCCCTGTTGTACTGCAACTGGTTGTCGGCCCGTCACGGATTACCGAGTGACCAAGACTGTTGCCCACCCGGCCCCAGCAGCGAATCACCGGATGAGAGAGATCTGCGGCTCTTCGGTTGGGGACCGGATGACGACAAATCCTACTATGAGAGGCAAGGATACCGTCTACCGACTCGTGATGAATGGGCGTTTGCATGTCGGGCGGGAGTTCAAACTCGCTGGTACTTCGGAATCGATTTGGAGTTGATGGGGAAGTACGCGAGGTACAACCAACACTCTCCAATCAACAACCAAACATCATTCCTAGGACTCACCGCACCTGTGGGCAGTCATAAGCCGAATGACTTCGGAATCTTCGATATGTACGGGAACGTAATGGAATGGTCAGCCGATTTGCCGGGGGCAGCTCAAGTTCGATATGTCCAGGGAGGGTCTTCCGGTTCCGTAGCAGATGTCGTGGAAACATCGAGTAGTCGAACCACGTCAACCAATACGGAGTTTGATTCGTTGGGATTTCGGATAGCTCGTACCATTCAGGAAACAAAAGTATCCCCCTGATTGTCTGCGTATTTCAAGATTGCCTGAGCGCAGGGACGCAGAACGGACTTCTACGTGCGTTTCGCCTGGCCTAGGGCAGTCGGCAGTCGCACACGAAAAAATGAAATGCTCTGGCGTTGCGATTCGTCTAAGTAGGCGATAGGTTTACATTGGAGGTTCCTACAATTGCGTAGGAATTGCTCGTACCGACCTCAAAGGAATGCATGATGAACACAGCTCAAGTAGAGATGAATCTTTGTTGCGTGGGTCGCAGCATCCCAATGGGTTATTCCCTGTGGGAGTTCACCGGCCTGACGTGGAGGCTCAAGAAGGACGCATCGTTGCCGGGGGCTCGGCCGAGTGCGGCACCGAAGGTGCCCGGCCTCTTCGCGGGACAGATTCGCGCGTTGCCCAGCGTGGTCGTCGCCACGCGAGAATCGGCGGTCTGAGACCTCCAACATGATCTGAATGGTCGTATTCCAATCGCCCCATGGAGAGATTACCTCTCGTGGTACGACGGGCCGCCGAGTCCGTCGGTCCACGCAGCTATAGACTCTGAAGTCTGGCGTACAAAACTGGTCAGTCAGACTCGCGTTAGGGAGGAGATGCGGATGCTTCTTGGTTATTCATTCATGCCTTTTTCTACCACATCATAGAGGCCATCGAAGAAAACGCGGTCCAAATTTCCTTCACTGTGCGGTATCTGAAGTGGATGCCACTGTTGAACGCGATGACAAACCCTTCCAAAGACCTCTCGATAGGTTGTTTTTCCCGCATTGATTCTCGACATCTCATCAGCCAGCGCATAACTCAGTGCTCCATAGCAAGTTGGGTCTGGAGTTGTGGTATCGATGTAGTCTTTGGCTGCTCGTTTCGAGGAACTGCACGCGGAAAGCAGCACATAGGAGTGAGGCGACTGCCACGGGGGGCCGTTTGACATCCCCAGTGCCACAGATCCGGTGATACAGGTATCCAGAACGACGGTGATGTGGGAGGTGTATCGGGCGAGTTCGTCAAACAGTTGCCGAAGCTCCCAGTCCCGGATGTCAAGGATGTTCGGTTCACGGCTGTCGTGCGAGAGGATTGCCTCGTCTATCGCCGTCTCGGTCGCATCTCGAGCTAGTGATCCGTGACCACTGAAGTGAAACAGAAACGCCATGTTGGCCTCGCCAGTTTCGTAGCAACGTCTCGCCGGGGCAATCAAATGCTCTCGAAACGCCTGTTTGATGCCTGCTCGTGTTGCCTCTTCATCCAACATGATTCGCAGTTGTTTCTCTTCGACTCCGAAGCGACTGCGGAGAACCGATGCGATAAGTGTGACATCGTTCCGGCAACCCTTCAGAGTCGGAAGTGCTGGAGAGATGTAGGTATCAATCCCGATCAAGAGGGCGCGCAGGGAAGTCGGCATTGAATGAGGTTTCGCAATTGAAGGGAGTCGGGAATCTAGTCTAATTGCTATTTGATGACGTTTCCGACAGAAGTCCCATTTGCACGAAAACGCCTCGAAAACCCCAGTGTTTCAGAGGGGTCAGATCGCCGTTTTTGGACTTCTGTCGGACACGTCTTTGATGCAGTCAGATTATCATCCAGAAAGACCGTTGAAACCCATCAAGACAACTGCTATATTGAGGAGTTAAGTGTCTTCATAACCTTTGACATAAGGAGTCTCTCATGATTGACTGCGCGCCAGATGTTCAAATGAATTTGAGTTGCTGCAATAGCCGCGGCGTCCCGATGGGCTATTCCCTGTGGGAGTTCACCGGTCTGACCTGGAAGCTCAAGAAGGACGCTTCGCTCCCCGGTGCCCGCCCCAGTGCGGCTCCTAAGGTGCCGGGTCTGTTTGCCGGTCAGATTCGCGCACTGCCCAGCGTGGTGGTTGCTTCCCGTGAATCGGCGGTCTGAGTGGCCAGCAGAGCTTTCGGGGGTCGAGCATCGCGAATCGCTGGGCCTGCTGACGGCTCTGATCGCCTGTGTGACACCGAGCGTTGGACGTGAGTCCAACGTGCCAGGGCGGCGCGGACTTGCTCATCGGCCTGGTATGTCGGTCAGCGATTCCGGGAAGAGGTTCTCGCGCCGAATCATGATCGCCGCGTCACCTTTTCGCTCGGGCTCACTGGTGGGATTCCACTCGAACCCACCGATCCCGCCCCGCTTTTTTGCTTTTCATACAGTGGGGCTCATGCGAGCTGCACTTTCGGGCATCTCTCCCTCTCAAACCGCGAGACGGGGCAAGATTGAGGATTGTCTTGGGGAGCCGAGTGGGGGCGGTTGACGCCGATAATTCATTCAGCGAACACTGTGTTTGTCACGCTTTTCGCCTGTCCGCGGGAGACTGTCGGCCAGTTCAGAAACTGGTCACTTTGCCCTCAACCGCCCGCCGGGATCTCGCGAATCCGGATGTGTCGAAATGCGACGGGGTCGTTGTGCCCCAAGAAGCCGACTCGGCCTGTGGTGCGGCGCGCTCCAGGGTGTTCCTTGCCGTCCATTGCTCCGTCGCGGAGAGCGTCGTCCAGATTGCCCTCGATGATGACTGTACCGTTCAAGCGGATGGTGATCTGACGACCCACGCAGGTGATTTCCTGATCATTCCAGACCCCGACCTCGCGCAGGTAACCACGTCGGGCGGGGATCAGGCCGTAAACCGATCCGTGGTACTGGTACGGGGCGAGAGTCTTGTACTTCTCGGCGGTGTTATCGAGGATCTGGATCTCGATGCCTTCGGTGGCGACGTGTCCCATCGCAGGGGCCCGAATCCCCACTCCGTTATTCCCACCGGGCGGCAGCCGAAACTCCAGACGCAAAGTGAAGTCGCCGTAGTCCTGCTCGGTCAGCAGATTGCCCCCTTTGTCTGGAAGGCACTGAATCGCCCCATCAACCACGGTGTATCCCTCGGTCGCCCCCGTCCACCCGGAGAGAGTTTTTCCATCGAAGAGCGAATGAAAACCTGCCGCTTGTTCTTCTGCCGACAAGTCTCCGGCACCGCTCAATGAGGGGGCCAACATCAGACCAATCACGCTCAGACCGAGAAGGGACATCCAGCTGGAACCGAGTACGCAAGGCATCGAAAACTCCCTGGTGATGGTTGCGGCGGTATTTCCCTGGCCGCAGACACTCCGCTCTCGCAGATGCTGCGAAGCGATCAAACGGGAAATGAGTTCGGTGAGCATTAGAGCAGTTTCAAAAAATGTGTTCACCTGACAAGTCTGGAACACTCAGAATATGGTCCAAGCAACTTCCCGGCTTGCCCCCGTGGAATTTCAACAGAAGGTCACAATGGGTTCGCTTCGCAGTTCTTTGCTGCCATCCGCAC
>JAYTCW010000337.1:0-3117 GCA_043736295.1 Planctomycetota bacterium
TCGAGAGCCAGGAACTGGCCCAGGCGATCGCAGCCCTGAAGGATCGCGGGGTCCATGCGGTGGCCTATATTCCCGTGGGAGCCTACAGCGGGGCGGCGATCATTTCGCTCGGGTGTGATGACATCTATATGAAGCCCGAAGCCAAGATGGGCGATGCCGGGGCGATCCGCGAGACTGCGGAAGGGGGTGCCTTTGAACGAGCCCCTGAGAAGGTTCTCAGTCCGCTCAAGCAACTGCTCGGCGAACTTGCTCGTCGCAAGAATCGCCCCGTCGCTCTCGCGCAAGCCATGTGCGATATCGATTTACCCGTGTACCAGGCCACCCACAAGACCAAGGGGACCGTGACCTACATGACCGAGGCCGAGATCCACGAAGCCGGCGACGAGTGGGTCCAGGGACCGCTGGTTCAGGAGTCGAAGAAGGGGTGGCTGCTGACCGTCACGGGACGGCGAGCCCATCAACTGCAACTGGCCCAGGCCCCCGTCGACAGCTTGGCCGACCTCAAGGCGCGCTTGGGAATCCCTGCCGAACAGCGGCTCGTCCCGATGCAGCGGACCTGGGTGGATGATCTAGTTTTTTGGCTGAACATCCCATTTATCATGGGGTTTTTGTTCTTCATTGGTCTGGTGTCAATCTACCTGGAACTGCACACCATGACGGGGATGTTCGGTCTGCTCTCGGCGTTGTGCTTCGGCCTGTTCTTCTGGAGCAAGGTGCTGGGCGGGACGGCGGGGTCGCTGGAGATCGTGCTGTTTCTGCTGGGTGTCGGGTGTCTGCTGCTGGAGTTTCTGGTGCTGCCGGGATTTGGGTTCTTTGGTGTCACCGGGATCATGCTGACCTTCGCTTCCATCATCATGGCTTCGCAGACCTTCGGGCATCTCGGGCCAAACATGACGGACGCGGGGCAATCGCTTCAGACCATGAAGGTCTTCGGCGGTGCGGTCCTTGGACTGATTGTCTGCGCGGTGGGCCTCGCCAAGTTCCTGCCGCAGATTCCACTGTTCAATGACATGATCCTCACTCCGCCGAGTGCCGATTCTGTCGCTGCTCCCCGACTCAAGCCGCAACTGGTGGGCAAGACTGCCGGCCTGATCGGCCAGACGGGTGTCGCTCTGACCATGCTACGGCCCAGTGGCAAGGCAGAGATCAACGGCAATCCGGTCGATGTCATGTCCGAGGGGAGCTTCATCCCGGAAGGCACGCCGATCCAGGTCGTCGAATGCGTCGGGAAGTGGGTCGTGGTGCGGAAGGTGTGACGGAGTGGCGGGTGAACAAGCCCACCGGTTGCAACCGGTGGGCTTTCGTCTTCGTGGCGTGTGATCGTCTGTTCACTTCCGGTTGCGATTTGCGCCCACATTCGGTAAAGTTCCGACGTATCTCGATCCTGAATGGAACTTCTGCGAGTCGATCAGACTCACAGAGGGTGTTCGAATTTGCTTGATCGTGGGATCGGTTTCCAGCCTGTCGCTCCGGCTCGACGACAGGCTGGAAGCCTCTCCCACGGGTTTGTCCCTGCGGGTGTGCCATGACTGAACTTCAGCAAGCTGCGTGTCCTCAATCGGCGTCGTTGCTCAAGCGTGTCGGCCAGCGGATGTATCTGGTCCGGCTGGGTTGGTCGACATATGTCAGCTTCCTGGTGATGTCGGGAGTGGCCCTCGCCTTTGCCGCGACAGTTCGGCTGACCGGCGCCCTCTCGGCAGGGGAAGCGAACTCGTGGATTCGGGTCGCCCTGCTGGCCGTCCCGGCGGTATCGCTGTTGTGCGGGTTGCTGTTCGCCCGGATGCCGGGGTTGGTCGAGTCGGCGCGCAAGGTCGACTCGGTGTGTGACACGAATGATCTGTTTCTGACGGTGACGCGCATCGCGGAAACGGCGGGGCAGTACCAACCTCTCGTCACACAAGACGCCGAGGACAAGGCCGTCAAGATCGCTCCCGAGAAAGTCCTGACCCTCGATCCGACCGAGGATCCTCGCTGTGGTCGGCGTGTGGGGAGCGCGATGCTCGTGGCCGGACTGGCCGTGGCGGCGTACTTCCTGCCCAGCCTCGACCCGTTCGGAACACAGCTGATCGCCAAAGAGCAACAGAAGGTGATCGAGGCCATTCAGGAGAGCAAGAAGGCGACCGAGATTCGCAAGCAGGCGTTGACCGAGAAGGACTCGGACACCGCCGTGTCGGAAGAGGTCGGCCAGGCGCTGGAGAAGCTGGCAAAAGACCTCAAGGAGATGAAGAAGGCTCAAGCCGCCTCGAATGAGAAGAAGCTCAACGAGAACCAGAAGGTCATCGGTGAACAGTTGCGCAATACGAACTCGGCGCTGAAGGACCTCAAGAAGAACCTCGACTCCGCCCAGCAGTTCGGCAGCGAGAACACCGAAGAAATGCGGAAGATGCTCGAGGGGCTGCAACAGGGGAAGCCCGAAGAGATGCTCAAGAAGCTGGACTCCATCAAGGAGAAGCTGGAACGTCTCGTGAAAGAGACCGACCCACTCAAGAAATCGGAGCTGGCTCAACAGCTGAAAAAGGACATGGACGACATGTCCAAGCTGGCCGGGAAGAAGGCCGGTTCGAAGGGGATGCAGGCGGCGCTGGAGCGGGCGCTCGATCAACTCGAAAAGGCGGGCGACAAGCAGAACATGTCGACTGAGGCTCTCGACGCCGCCAAGGAGTCGATGGAACTCGCCAAGATGGAACTGAAGGAGCTCGCCCAATCGGCCCGCGACTTGGAACAGCTGGAGCAGGCCCTGAATCTCATCAGAGACGCCAAGAAGCTCAACAGCGAAGAACAGCTCGATGGCGAGATGGCCGCCGATGCGACCTCGATGGAAGACTATCAACAGTTATATGACGAGATCATGGGCCAGATGGGCGGTGAAGGGATGGAAGGCGAGGGAGAGGGGGAAGGTGAAGGCAATGGAGAGGGCGAAGGTGACGGAAATGGTCTAGGAGGCCAGGGGATTGGCAAAGGCGGCAAGGCTCCCGAGGACGATGCCGCGAAGACCAAGTTTCAGACTGAGAAGACCAAGACCGCCATCAAGAAGGGCAAGATCCTGCTCTCGATGAAGACCAAGGACGCCCCGAACGCGGACCTCAAAGACTTGGAAGCCAAGTACAGCGAGATCAT
>JAYTCW010000338.1:0-5143 GCA_043736295.1 Planctomycetota bacterium
TGCCGAGCTGTTCGGTGTGCCGGAGTAAAATAATCTCGCGGTCGTCGTCGTCGAGCAGGTCGAGGGCCTCGTGGAACCGCTGTTCCATCTCGCGGCGCAGGGTCGCGGCGGCGGGGGTCAGCTGGTCGTCCTGGATCTGGGCGGCGAGGTCGAGGGAGGACTGGTCGCCGAAGCGGGGAGCTTGGAACCCTTGTTCGCGGTCGATATCGCGGCGCTGGGCGTGGTGGCGGCGGTGCAGGTCGATGATGCGGTCCTGGGCCAGTTGCCGGAGCCAGACATGGAATGGCAGGTCGGGCTGGGCGAGGTATCCGACCATGCGTTCGCTCGCCTCCAGGAACACATCCTGCACCACATCGCTGGCATCGACCCGCCGAGCCAGGCGGCGATCCATCCGCATTTCGACCATGCGGCGCAGGCCAACGCGGTGCCGCTCCAGCAGGTCGTTGACGGCCTTCGCGTCACCGGCGGTGGCTTGCTGGAGGAGGTCTTGCGTGTTGTGAGGTTCTGGCCACATGGGGGGGATTCCGAAAGAGGGAATTGAACGCAAAGTCGCCAAGTCGCAAAGGGCGCAAGGGCGCCAAGGAGGAGAACGAGTGCGAGACGCACTGGGCACTGCCTCTGTACCCCAACGGGGTTTCGCCGCGTAGCCCAGGGTTGCTCGCCGCGAGCTACCCTGGGTTTCGTGATCGTTTGAGACTCACCAACCCCAACGGGGTTGCGTCGCCCGCCGTGGCGGGAACCGGGGTGTTTGGCTTGCGAAAGGACGGAACCCCGTTGGGGTTGGTGCATCGATATGCGACTTGACCCAGGGTAGCCTGCTCCGCAGGCAACCCTGGGCTACGCGGCGAAACCCCGTTGGGGTTAATGGTTCGACTTCCCTCAGCATCTCTGATCGCAAGGCACGGGCACGTCGGAAACGTGCCCCACAAGAACGGAATGAATTCCGTTCTACATCAGCGACTCCAGCAGTCGCACGTACATCAGTGCAAACCGGATGACGATGTACCCGATGAAGGCGGCGACGCCCAGCCAGATCGTCCAGGCACAGGCCGCCGTCAGGGTGTTCAAGCTGCGGCGGGCTTGGTCCTCGAACTCGGGGCTGAGGCGGGCGAGGGTCTCGGGGATGGTGCCGGTGGTCTCGCCGACGTGGACGATCTGGATGAAGTCCTCGGGGAACAGTTGGGTGTTACTCAGGGCCTCGCTCAGCTCTTCGCCGTTCATCACGTCGTTGATGATCCGTGGTGAGGCGGCTTGAAAGGCCCCGTTATCGGTGGCTGCAAGGCTTGATTCGAGGCTCTCCTGAATCGGGAGTCCGGCCTCTTGAGTGAGAGCGAACGACCACGAGAACCGGGCGATGGCGAACGACCGCAGGCAAGTGCCAATCACCGGAAAACCGAGTAGTGACCGATGCAGCACAGCTCGCAGCGCCGTGGAACGCTTGGCCAACTGATATCCCACGAACAACGACACTGCCGTCATGGCCCAGCCCGCGAGCCAGATCATCGCACCGGAGAAGCCCTTCAGCCCTAGGCCAATGATGTCGAATGCCTGCTTCTCCGCGTCGCCCGGCTTTCCCGACAGGTCGCCAATGTTGAACCCGCCCAGCATCCAGATCAGAAACGCGACGATCCCGATCGCCGCCGTCAGTTGTACCAGCGGCAAGATCATCTGACTGCGAAAGTCCTTTTGCAGCCTCAGATTGTTCTCGTAGTGTTCGGAGAGCGAGTGCAGCACCTCGGGCAGCGACCCGGTGCGTTCGGCCACATCGACCATGTTCAGGAATAGATCGGGCCATAACCCCTCGTGACTGCGACAGGCCGAGGTGATGTCGGTGCCGCTGCGGATCTGCTGGGCCACGTCCGACATGACCCGCTTGAGCTGGGAGTCGCCGGACTTGTTGATGGCGATGTCGAACGCCTTGGCCACGGGGATTCCAGCTCGCAGCGAAGTCGCCAGCGAGCGGCAGGCGAGGGCGACATGCTTCGTGGAGAGTTGAGGGCTGAACATGGGGACTCGAAGGCAGGGGGCAACGGGTGCATTCCGAGTTTAGCTTACCAAGAATCTCGACAAGAGTGTCGTGAGGCTCGTGAGTGCCATGCCGCTCACGGAGGAGGCGTCAGAATCAGTGACGCCAGCGAGCGGGCGGACGTGAGTCCCCCGTGCCCGGGAGACGCGACTCACCGAGAGGCGTCGAGTGGGGATGGCAGTGTCGAACAGCACGGCGGACTGATGTCTAACGATCACTGTCGCACTGTTGGACGGACGGGCAAAATTTGCCCGTCCTACGGGCGTAACCCGGCTCCCGGAAGTGTCACCGCGAACGTCGTCCCGGCGGTGGTCGAGCAGACCAGATCGATCCGACCACCGGCCTCTGTCAAGATGTTGCGGCAGACGAACAGACCCAGCCCGGTCCCGGTTTCCTTGGTCGTAAAGTAAGGCTGGAAGAGCTGATCGTGTTGAGCGGCGGGGATACCGGTTCCCTCGTCGCGAATAAGGATGCGGATGCCTTCATCGAACTCCTCTGTATTCTCTTTCTCAGTCGTGAGTTCGATGACCGCTCCCTCTTGCGTCGCGTCGAGGGCATTCAGGATCAAGTTCAGGAAGACCTGCAACACCTGGTCGCGAACCATGCTCACCGCTGGCAAGTCAGGCCCGTACGAGGTGACGATCTTCTTGCCCTTCATCCGCTTGTAATACTTCGCAATGTTGAGCGCCGAGTCGAGCACCCCATGCACATCACACGTCGTCCGCGTGTTCGACGCCGGGCGAGAGAAGTCGACCAACTCACGCAAAATCCTCTGGATGCGGCGCAGCTGTTCGTCGACGAGGTTCAATCGCTCGTGCATGTCAGCATCAAGCGGGCGGCGATTGAGCAGCTGGACGAGGTTGCTGATGGCAGTCAGTGGGTTGCCGACCTCGTGGGCGATTCCGGCGGCAAGGAGGCCGAACGCCGCCTGCTTCTCATGTTGAACCAGCAGGGCTTGCGACTGTTGCAGCTCCTGGGTCCGCCGGGCGATCCGCTGTTCAAGAAGAGTCTGGTTTTGGGTGAGTTGGGAGTTCATCTCGAACAGCTGTCGACTGGCTCCCTTGAGCAGAGAGGCGAGGGCGGTGCTGGCCCAGGCGACCCACGCCATGAACACCAGTTGCAGGGCGACGGCTTGGAAATGGTCACTGCTGCGCACTTGCTGGGAGGAGGCGAGGACCAGGTAACTGACAAAGTGGAGTCCCAGTGTGGAGAAGGTGACGAGCTGGGAATTACGGAAGGCACAGATGATCAGCGAGAGGAAATAGTAGAGGCGAAACAGGCTGTCGAGTCCTTGGTCGAAGTGGCACAGCAGGCCGATGAACAGGGCCTCCATGACGGAGATGAACAGCGGCCAGCGTTCGAGGAAGACCCGCCCTCGTGTACTCCACCACGTATCGATGAGGGCGTAAACCGCACCGAGGGTCAGGATGCCATTGAGTTCCGCCCGGTAGTGCGGCTGGCCCAGGACGTTGACTAGCAGATACCCGACGCACAGCCCGAACCAGTGAATACGAACCGTGATCGTTTCGGCGGGGAGCTGCCATCCGGGGTCGGCGGGGGGCGCGGGGGCACTCGTCTCCGCCCGTGTGGAAACGGTGGCGGGCAGGGCCGGTGACTGGTCGTCTTGAACGGGGTTGAACACAGTGAACTTTCGGAGGATTGGCAATCGAGAGCAGTGTAGTCGTATTGAAGTTTAGCCGCGCCGCGCAGTCTTCGAAGCGAAGCGCTCTCGCCGGTGGCGGTCGCCGCACCGCGCTCCGCTGCGAAGACTGCGAGTCGCGGCTAAACGGTTCAACGCTTCAACTTCATTCCGATCGGATCGTGCGATACACTTCCGCTGAGACGATTCCCGGTCAAGGATACAGACTCATGTCAGTGCGTGGACTACGCGGAGCAACCACCGTCGAGCAGAACGTGGCCGCCGATATTTTGGCGGCCACGCGCGAACTGCTGCAAGAGCTGCTGTCGGCGAACGGGATCAGTACCTATGAGGAGATCGTCTCAGCGGTCTTCACCACCACTCCCGATGTGAACGCCGTCTTCCCCGCCGAAGCGGCCCGCAGCCTCGGCATGAGTCAAGTCCCGCTGCTGTGCGCGAGCGAAATCGCCGTGCCCAACAGCATGCCCCGCTGCATCCGCATCCTGCTACATATCAACACCGATCAGCCACAGTCGGCCATGAAGCACGTCTACCTGCGCGAGGCCAAGCGGCTCAGGCCTGATATGGTGAGTGCGCAGTAGGGAGTGAGCAGCCTTTTGGGGGCTGGCCCAGCTGGCCCACTATGCAGGGCGAGGTATTGCTTGGCAATCTAATGGTCCGATATAATGACTTTACCGAACTCTATCCAATCAACGGGTGGAGGAAGTCTCTGTGGAAAGCTGGTGAACGGTGTCGGAGATACTTGAACAGCACACGGACGAAATCGAAGCCCTCTTGATCGAAATGAAAGAGCATGGCGGAGAGTTCGTCGCCCGAGATGCAGCTGGGAGAGCGCTGGCTTACGGCGTCTCCGAAGTCGATCTGGTCCCGCAATTGGCTCAACAAGGACTGCAACTCTGGGATGTATTGGTCTCTCGAATTCCCAGGAGGGATTGCGGTTTTATGATCTGACAGACTGGAAATGTCAGCACTTCATCAGGAGAGTGGGAATTCAATCCTTGATTAAGAATGGATGAATCTATGAAGACACGACTGCCGAAGATCTTTGAAGAGCTGCTGAAAGAAGGCGATTTATCAAAACTGAAGTCAATCTTCGAGACTTGCGATTTGAATGCTCGTGGCGGCTATGCCAAGCAGACCGCGTTGGCTTTTGACGAATGCACAGATTCGCTCACGCGTTGGCTGGTCGCGCAGGGGGCCGACTTGTCAGCTACAGACACATGGGGCAATACGCCTCTGCATACTCGGTCCCGCAGTCGACTAGGACGCATTGAGGTATTGCTTGAACTGGGGGCTGACGTAAACAGCGGTAGCGCGTCGATCGGTACTCCACTCCATGCGGCGGCGGATTCTTACAACTGAAGTTTTGCATTTCACCCGATCCCCAGTCTCACCATCACGCGATCGACGGTTTGGCCATGTTCTGTGACTTGGCTGAAGGCCCATTCCAGGGTGGT
>JAYTCW010000339.1:0-3984 GCA_043736295.1 Planctomycetota bacterium
TTGCTGCCCACTCCACTGAAGAATTAAAGGCCTCCCATGGTCATCGGAATGGGAGGCTTTTTTATTGGGGCCAGCGATCCGAGAGAGGCCTCCTTCGCAGTCAAACGATCAGTATTGAGTCGGAAGAGGCTGCCCGTTGCCTCTCTTCACCCCCAAGGGGCGGGGCTTCCGAGGTGTGAAGCTATCGAGTTCTCGACCCTTCCGGCCTGAAAGGCCAAAGGTTCTTCCGAGAGCCTATTCCAGATGTCGGGAAGTGATCAAGACTTGCAGCTTCGGGCAGTTGACGAAAGTCGTCTCTGTCCGAACACTTGTCCGAGAAGTGCGGTGAAAGACGACTGAGCCAGGGTTGCCGCCCCGGCTCAGTCGCGAAGCGAACCGAAGGTCGCCTCTGGGTGATTCCTTGGACTTGAGGTTCGCAATGGCTCACTTTCCGAAACCGTTTTTCAAGCAGGCTCGACAGCTGTGGTATGTCGAGATTGATCGCAAGCAGGTCTGTCTGGGTCCGGACAAGGACGCGGCGTTTCAACAGTACCACGCACTGATGCAGGCTCGCCGCAAGGGCGAACTCAGCCAGGCTGTGGCGGGTTCGAATCCGCTCTTCGCGGTGTTGGCGGATGCGTTTCCGGATTGGGTCAAGAAGGAGCGGGCACCCGATACGTTCGAGTGGTACTGCTACCGCTTGCAGCGATTTTGTGAGAAGCATCCGAAGCTCACTGCGAACGAGTTGCGACCGTTCCATGTGCAGCAGTGGGTCGACTCGTATCCCCATCTGTCGCGTTCGTCGCGGCGGAATTACTTCCGGGTGGTGAAGGCGTGCATCCGCTGGTCGCTGGCTCAGGGGTACATCGAGAAGAACCCGCTGTTGGGGTTGAAGATTCCGGCGGGGGACGTTCGCGAGGTCACGATTCCGCAGGCGGACTATCTGCGATTGTTGGAGGCGATCACGGACCCGGCGTTCAAGGACTTGGTGATGTTCACGTGGGAGACCGGCTGTCGTCCGCAGGAGTCGCTCCGCATCGAAGTGCGGCATCTTGATCTGGCTCGACAGCGGATCGTCTTACCCAAGGCGGAGGCCAAGGGGAAGCGTCAGCCGCGAATCATCTACCTCACGGCGGCGGCTTTGGAAATCGTGCAGCGAAGTCTCGCGGCTCATCCGGAGGGCATCCTGTTTCGGCAGAGGAACGGCAAGCCGTGGGTTCCGGCGGCGGCCATCAAGCAGTTTGAAATGACGCAAACTCGCATGGGACGACAGCAGTACGAGCAGCTGGGAATCCCCGTGCCGCAAGAGATGATCGATGCTCTCGCCGCCAAGAAGAAGCCGCATCGCAAGAGCGGTGCGGCGATCTCGCCGAAGGCGATTCGCTCCGAGGTTCGACAGATGGCCGTGAAGCATCACGCGAAGAAGTTCGCTCCGCACTATTCGCTGTATGCCTTGCGGCATGCGTGGGCGACACGGGCACTGGAGTCGGGGGTTGATGCCCTCACGGTCGCGATCCTGATGGGGCATTCCGACCCGAGTACGCTGGCCAAGGTCTATCAACATCTGAGCCACAATCCGGAACACATGCTGGCTCAGCTGAAGAGGACAGCACCGGTGGTGTGAGATAGGAAGTGGGACGGGCACATTTGCCCGTCCGTGTTCGGAGACAAGTACGATAGGCAATCCCGCCTGTCGCCGTGCGAAGAAGAACTCGCGATTGGTGGGGACATTACTGTCGTGGGTCTGGCTGAAGCGGTCTTCTGGATTGAAGGTCATCGCCTCGCTCTGGGGCAGACCGGATTGTCTGCCCTACGATGCGCCGGGATTTCAGTCACAACCGAATATGACGGAGGCGCGGTCGATAGTTCGGCTTCGTCTCCGTCGGTTGTTTCTGGACCTTGCGGGCTTCGATGAATGTCCTCACATCTTCGAGCGACACGCGGTAGCCCTTCCGCTTACCGACCGGGACATACGGCAGCTTGCCCGCATCGATCAGCGCGTACACGTTGGCCTCTGAACAGCCGAGGCACTCGGCAGTTTCGGTGATCGTCAGCAGACGCGGGGAGGGGGCTTGGTCCATGAGCGAGGAGGTTCGTGATGGGGGGAGGGAGGGGCGGGATATGAATCAATGGTGAGCGCGTCGCCCATCGTCGTCTTTCGCTCCGCGAAAGAACGCTCTTTTGCGGAGCAAAAGGCGACTCTCATCACCGATCGCGATCCTTGTTCTGATCTCGTTCACGAGTTGGAGACCGATCTTGAGAACGCGACTCCGCTTCCTTCATGGATTGTTGGAGCGGTGACTGGACTGGCTCTTCTTCGAGCGTGGGCGTCGGATCGGGTTTGCGGTCGGCGGCGATTTCGCCGGGAGTTTGGTGGCCGTAGAGGCCATATTCGGCGGATTGCGCGATGTTGGAACCGGTGTAGAGGCTGGCTCGCAGCTCGCTGAGGCCCTGCCGAAACATGGCGTGAGCGTGGCCGTCACCGATCTTGGCTGAGGCAGGATTGCCCGGTGCGGGATTATTGGGGACGATGGGTTTGTTCTGCATGGCATGGTCCTGGGGAGAAGAAGTCGGGATCGAAGACTCACCGCCTCGGCGATCGGTCGTAGCCGTCGTTCATTTGGCGGAACTGTGCGGCCCGTTGTTGCTGCTCGACGAGGCTGTCTTGCATGTCCATCAGTTCCTCACTGCGGAGTTGCTGGTGCATGAGGTTCTTGAGAAACATTGCTCCACCAGCTGTCATGATGTACGAACCAAAGCCTTCGTCGAGGACGGCGAACAGCAGTCCTACTGCGGCGACGAGGAGCGGTTCAGCCCGTCCCTTCCAGTTCAGTTCATCGAACCGCGACTTGGTCCCGAGCAACCATGGGTAGCCGTTGTAGCGGGAATGCACGACCTGTCCTGTCCGGTGTCGGGCGAGGATGAAGGCACGTTGTCCGAGACAAGCTCCGAGGTAGGCCAGCAGAAAGAGACCCGTCAACGACGGATCTTTCGTTCGCATAAAGCCCGTGTGCAGCGGCACCAGGAACAGCACGAAGACTGCTTGCAGGCCGAGATACCGTGCCCCCATCCCGCGATGCAGGAAGACTTCAATGGAGATCGAATAGATATGAAGCACCACCATCAGCAGGTTCATGCTGCTCTGGATGTCAGAGGGTTCTGGCTGTGATTGTTGTTGGGACATGGGGAGTGGTTCCCAGGGTAGGAAGAGCGCCGAAGTACGATGGGCAATCTTGCCCGTCGCAGTGCGGAGAGAGAGCAGACGAGTCGGAGGATCGCTGTCGGCCAGAAAAGAGTGTAGAACGTCCTTTCGAAACATCCGTTCTTCACGTGCGTGTTTCGAGAAGTCGAAAGTAGGGCAATTCAATGGCCCACCTGAAAGGCTTGTATTTCGATGCCCATCAGCGTTCATCGCGAAAACTGCGGGAAGCAGCCTCCCCTGCCGGATGAGTTGGCTGGCAAGACGATTAAGTGCCGTAAATGCGGTAGCCTGATCTCAGTCCCATTAGTGGTTCAATATCCGACAATCGAACCCGAGACTGGCGACGATGCTTTCCTTGCAGGCTTAGATGACTCCACTTCAGAAGCGCCCATTGCTCCATCCTTGACAGCTCCTCGGAAATCGTCCACCCACCGGGCAGCGCGTGCGTCCGGTAAGAGCCATTCTCAAAAGACTGTCGCGAAAAATAACTCGGCTAAATCTCGATCGTCGTCTTGGGTCTGGCTGAGACAGTCGGAGCTATCTCCCTTGTCATTGTCTTGGTAGTCGGGGCGGCCTGGATGTTGCGAAGTCCTGCGGAATCATCGGACGGCGACGCAACAGCGACGAACGTCACGAATCGTACTGACAAAGTGGTGGTTGCAGAGCCAAAGGACAAAATTGAGAAGAAATCAGACGAGGCGGATAATGCAGGGCCTACGCATCGATCTGACCCTGTTGGAAGACCTGTAGCAGGTCGTTCGGATCGAGGGCGCAGGCGAAGCGTTTGGCTTTGATGCCGCGTT
>JAYTCW010000340.1:0-33848 GCA_043736295.1 Planctomycetota bacterium
ATACCGTTCATCGTCCACCCGCTTCCCCTGTTCTTCGATCCCGATTTCCGTTCCACTAAAACTGTCGCGCACCGTGGGCCCGCCCAATAGCATGACTTCGATGGATTGATCGCGCATATACTCAAGGAAGTGCGTGCTCCGCAGCGAAAGCACGAGTTCAAGACTCTTGACCTCCTCGCCCCGAATCGTCTCGCTCACAGCGAAAACGAGCCTGTGGGGCTTGCCCAATTTCTGAATGTCCGTCAGTGGCTTCCCGTATTCGATCGGCTTGATTTCAACGATCTTGCCGACATGGAGGATGCGGGCTTGTCCTACGAAGGCCTCGACGGCAACAAACTCCCGCCCGACTTGGGCCGAAGCCACGACCGGCACCAACGCGAAGAGCAAAGCCAAAAAGCCTTGTCTCACTCGCGAGCTGAACAGCGTCGCTCGGCAACAAATGTGCGCAGAGAGAGCCAGCAGGCTTTGTAGGGCGGTGCGAGTACTCATGAGAGTATTCCTACCTTCTTGGCCTAACAGGTATTCGACCGCAGATCTGCGGTAGAAGAATACCATGATTGTATGATCGAGCATGGACTGGTCAACTCCGATGTGTCACGATTGACAACGAATTACGACTGACTTTCAGTTCAGATTCCATTCTATGCCGCACTGGGGCCATGCTATGCCGCAGTATCCACCTCGGTCCCTGGAACCTCCGCCATCGTCGCCTGCGACCGATCAGCCCGGGGAGCCCCGATTTCTGGTCCAAGTGGCGAATGCGTGTCGGGTGCGGCATCTGGCGTACTGCACCGAGCAGTCGTATGTCTCGTGGGTCAAACACTTCATCCTGTTTCACAACAAGCGGCACCCTGCGACATGAGGGCCGAGTGAAGTGCGGGCGCATCATCGCCTACCAACTCGGCCTCCAACTCCGCCATCCGCTCTTCGCGAGCTGCCATCTCCGCCAACAACAGCCGAATAATCGACCGCGCCTCCAGAGCCTGCCGTGCGATGACTTCGTCAGTGATCTGATCCAGCGACATGCCACAGATGTCGCCGATTTCGAGTTTCTCGGAAAGACCAGTTTCACGAGGTCATGCTGCCGGGGTGTGAATGGTTACTGGCGTTGGGCCGATATTGAAGCGAGGCGTATAGGTCGGAAAGAACGGGATGATTCCGTGAGTGATCTGCGGTACGAAGAACTGGACCAGTTCGCTTTCTGGAGTGTGAAGGGTGAAACGTCCGCACATGATGGCACTCATCCTTTCTGACTCTTTGACCGGTCTGATTGTCGGTCCAAAGATCACTCCGGCGACTGGCCGCGAAGCATCACTTCACTACGGCGGTATTCGGCGAGAAGTGATTGTTCAGTCGACCAGAACGCATCGACCGATTCCATCCGTCTTGTGATGAACGATCCCACATTGAGGGCCAGCTGCTCCCCTGTCTGGCTCGATACGGCAGCTGCAATCACTTCCCGTGTCGGGTGAGGGCCGGAGAGCTTCACAGTCCGCAGAGTCCGCTTCCCGCTGGTTGAGGCACTCCCCTCGGGAAGGAATAGCGATCCGTTGTGGTAGTCGACCGCGAACGCAATCACGCCGGGCACAAGGAACAGAACCAGCCCAATGGCATCCATCCCGGCCACGGTCCAATCAATGCCGCCCGTCCGTGACTGCCCCCGACGTTCGGGATACATCAACGTCCCACATCCCGCCGACGCAGCTGCCAACCAGCCCGCGATCAACCCTTGAAACCTTCGACGGCTCAACACCGTGTGACGTGCGACATCATCCATGATCGTCATCCCTGACCTGCCCGAACCTGCGGTACACGGGGAGCCTACTCGATGATCTTCACAGCCTCCTATCGATGTTTCCGGGTTAAGTCATTGTGTTCCAAATCAAATCGGGAAGTTGTTTCGAACCAGCTCCCCCAGAGGGTCACTGATCGATCACGCGTTTACTCCGATCATTGCCAGGGAGCATGCTCGACTCCGCTTGCCAGATCCAGATCGTGGTCCACTAACAAACTCGCCATCTTTGATACATTCGCCTAGATTCGACATACTCTTGGCGGGGATGCGGTCAGTCACACTGGCCCGTGCGGGGTCCCCGGCTCGCGAGTGTGGAAGGAACAGCATGATGGCGGCATCGACGTGGCGAAGTTGGGTCGGTGGAATGTTGGCGTGCCTAGTGGGGGTCGGGTCTGTGGCTCCGCTCTGGGCGGCAGATATCACCAACGAACCAACGAGCGGACCGGGTATTGTCCCAGCGGGCGAAGATGGGAAGCCGCTCAATCTGAACTTCGAGACGGGTGATCTGAAGGACTGGACCGCCACTGGCAAGGCGTTTGAGCAACAACCGATCAAGGGTGGCATAGCTCCCGATCGGCCACTCGGTGCCGGCAAGAAGTCGCTGCATACCGGTGAATACTGGATGGGCGGGTTCGAGAAACTCTTCGACGAGCCGCAGGGGACGCTGACTTCGGTCGCCTTCAAAGTCACCCATCCGTGGGCCAGCATGCTCGTTGGCGGGGGCTCGCATCAGGAGACGCGGGTCGAGCTACTCGACGAGGCCAGCAAGGTCTTCTTCGTCATCAGCGGACCGAACACCGAAGAACTCTCGCCGGTCGTCGTCGATCTGCGGAAGCAGAAGGACAAGCTGATCTCGATCCGCATCACCGACACCCACACCGGCGGGTGGGGGCATGTGAACTTTGACGACTTTCGGTTTCATGAGAAGCGGCCCACGTTCAAGCTGCCGGAACTGAAGTCCGCCAGCGAAGCTCAAGCGGTCGAGGTCTACCCCTATGCGGGCCTCACTGCCGCCGAAGCCGCAGCTGCGATGCAGGTGCCACCTGGGTTCAAAGTGCAGGTGGCCGCCTCGGAACCGGAGGTCACTCAGCCGATTGCGATGTGCTGGGATGATCGGGGGCGGCTGTGGGTGGCGGAGGCGCTGAGCTATCCGCAACGGAATCCGGAGGGGCAAGGGGCCGACCGGATCGTGATCTTTGAAGATACGGATCACAACGGGACGCTGGATAAGAAGAAGACGTTTATCGAGGGACTGAACCTCGTCAGTGGTTTGGCGGTGGGGTTCGATGGGGTGTGGGTCGGGGCGGCTCCGTATTTGATGTTCATTCCGGATGCGAATGGCGACGATGTACCGGATCAGAAGGACGAGAGAGGAGAGACGAGAGAGAAGAGCCAGACTTCTGACGATCAACCATCAACCATCAACCATCAACCCCCTCTCCAGTTTCCCAAGGATGTCCCTTCGGGAGCGAAAGTCCTCCTCGACGGCTGGCACTGGGAGGACACACACGAGACGCTCAACTCATTCATCTGGGGGCCGGATGGGTGGTTGTATGGGTGTCACGGGGTGTTCACGCACTCGCTGGTCGGGAAGCCGGGAACGCCGAAGGCCGAGCGGACTCCGATCAACGCCGGGATCTGGCGGTATCACCCGGTGCGGCATGAGTTCGAGGTCTTCGCTCATGGCTCCAGTAACCCCTGGGGTGTTGACTTCAATGAGTACGGCGAGGCGTTCTGCACCGCCTGTGTGATCCCGCATCTGTACCACATCATTCCGGGTGGGCGGTTCGAGCGGCAGGCGGGGGCGCACTTCAACCCGCATACTTATAACGACATCAAGACGATCGCCCGGCACCGGCACTTCACCGGCGGCCAGTGGAACAATGAAGACCGCCAGGCCAGCGACGACCTCGGCGGCGGGCATGCCCATGCCGGGGCGATGATCTACCAGGGTGGTGCCTGGCCCGAGGAGTACAACGGAAAACTCTTCATGCACAACATCCACGGCAACCGCATCAACATCGATCAGCTGATCCCGGAAGGTTCCGGCTACGCGGGGGATCGCTACCCGGACTTCCTACTGACTGGCGACAAGTGGTCACAGATGATCAACCTGATGACCGGTCCCGATGGACAGGTCTGGATGATCGACTGGTACGACGCCAATCAGTGCCACCGTCCTGAAGAGGGGCTGCATGATACGACCAACGGACGGATCTTCCGCGTGACGTATGGGGAGGTGAAGAATCCGAAGGTGGATTTGAAGAAGTTGAGCAATAACGAGCTCGCCGACTTGGCGATCGACGCTCCCAATGAATGGCATGCGCGCCATGCACTTCGACTGCTTCATGAGAGAGCAGCTGCCAACAACTACAAGTTGCAATTCGACATGGACAGTGCCCCGGAGATGAGGTTTATCGACCCGAACTTGAGTGTTAAGAAGCTAATTCGTGCATTGAGGGCCATCTACGTTACTGAAGGATCAGACTCTTTTGAGAATGTCTGTTCTGATGCGACCGTAAAAAATATTCTCAAGATGGATCCGCATGTGGTTGCCGCTGCGATTCGGCTACTGTCAGACGATCATCAACACGATCCTTCGATACTCAAGCGACGAATTGAACTCGCAAAGGTTCAACCCTCTCAGGTTGTTCGGCTGGCATTGGCCTCGTCTCTTCAACAGACACCGCTGAAGAATCGCTGGGCAATCCTGGAGGGCTTAATCTCCCACGCCGAAGACGCCAAGGATCACAACCTCCCACTCATGTACTGGTACGCGATGGAGCCGCTGGCGGATGCGGACCCGGCGCGGGCATTAGCGCTGTCAGTGTCAGCGGGGGAGACGATTCCGATCCTGCGGGAGTACATGATTCGGCGGCTGGGGAGCGGCGATCCGGTGAAGATGCTGGACCTGCTCGTCGAGGCGCTCGACAAGGCCCAGCCGGAGGATGCTCCGTTGTATCTGCGAGGCATTCTCCAAGCCACGCGCGAGGTGAAGGAACACCCGCGATACGCCCAGCTTCAAGAGTTGCCCAAGAAATACACGGTCGCCACTTCGAAGCCCGAGGTGGTGTTCCTGGCCACGGCGATCGCTCACCGAGCGGGGGCCGACTTCGCGCTGGCCAACCTGCGCGACTATGCCCGCATCTCCAGTTGGCCGGTCGAGGCCCGCCGTGATGCCCTTAAGTATGTCATTGAGGCCAAGTCCGAAGGGCTCGCCGAACTGCTCCCGCAACTTGTCGACGACCCGGCCATGCGCGGGGATGCGCTGCGTTCGTTGGCAGCGATCGATCACCCAGCGGCGCTGAAACCGGTCATCGAAAAGTTCGGCACCTTCACCCCCGCCGAACGCCGCGATGCGATGAGTACGCTCACTTCTCGCCCCAGCTATGCCCGCGAGTTGCTGGCAGCTGTGCAGGCCAACCGCATCCCGAAGACCGAGTTGTCGGCGGACCTCGTGCGGCAGTTGCGGAACCTGAATGATGCGGACCTGAACAAGCAGATCGAACAGGTCTGGGGCATCGTGCGCGAGAGTGCTGCGGATCGCGTGGCCTTGATGGCTCGGTTGAAGACGGTGATTGCGAACCCGCATGGCTCGACTCCCGATCGCGAAGTCGGACGGGCGATCTTCGCCAAGACTTGCCAGCAGTGTCACACGCTGTTCGGCACGGGCGGCAAGATCGGCCCGGACATCACGGGGGCCAATCGGGCGAACCTGGATTACCTGCTGTCGAACATCGTCGACCCGTCGGCGGTGATGGCCAAGGAGTACCAGCCAGCGGTCATCGTCACGAAGGATGGTCGCGCCCTCACCGGGATCATCAAGCAGGCCAGCGGGCCGGGACTGGTCGCGGTACAGATGCCCGAACAACTGATCGAGTTGCCGGAGAGCGATATCGAAGAGCGCAAGCTCACCGACAGGTCGATGATGCCGGACGATTTGCTTCGAACATTAAGCGACAGCGAGGTGCGGTCGCTGGTGGCCTACCTGCAAGGGGCCGGGCAGTCGCCGATCCGAGCGAACCGCGACAACGTGGTCAACTTCTTCAACGGGCAAGACCTCACCGGCTGGATCGGCAAGACCGGGGCTGGGGAACTCTGGACCGTCGAGCAGGGGGCCACTCCGCAAGAGAGCCAGATCGTCGGCCAGACGACCGGCCTAGACCACAACGAGTTCCTCGTCAGCCAGTTCTCGCTGACCGATTTCCGGTTCCAGTGTCAGGTACTCCTCAAGGACAACCAAGGCAACAGCGGCATCCAAATCCGCAGCCAGCCTCAAGCCAACGGCGAGGTCAAAGGCTACCAAGCGGACGCTGGACCCGGCTGGTGGGGCAAGCTCTATGAGGAGCTGGGACGCGGGCTGCTAGAAGACAACGACGCTGAGAAGCACGTCAAGCCCGGCGAGTGGAACAGCTACGAGATCATCGCCGTGGGCAGCCGCGTGCGGACCTATATCAATGGGCAACTGTGCGTCGACCGCGACGACCCAGCGGGAGCGCGGAGCGGCGTGATCGCTGTGCAACTGCACTCCGGCGGCGCGACCGAAGTGCGGTTCAAGAACCTCGAACTCACGTTGCTCGATCAACTCCCTCCGTACGCAGCTGCCGGTTCGCATCCGAACCAGTGGCCGGTCTCTCGCGGCGGGGCGTTTGATGGGACAAAGATCAGCTTCAAGAAGACCCAGCTCGACAATATGTTCCGGAGTGAAGGAGTCGGGATTGGTGATCTCGACAACGATGGGGATATGGACATCGCGGGCGGGAGTCAGTGGTATGAGCAGAGGGGCCTAGGGACTAGAGCCCAGGGCCTAGGGCCAGCAGGTACTGGAAGTGCCAAGGGCCGAGTGCCAAGTGTCAAGGACGGAGCCTCTGTCGATCAACCATCCACCATCAACCATCAACCCTCCTGGGTCGCTCATTCGCTGCTCGATGCACCAAAGGAGTTCGATCCGGCGGGATACAGCGACTCGTTCATGAACTACGCAGATGACATCAACGGGAATGGTCGGCTCGATCTGGTCGTGGTCGGCTTCCCTGGTCAACAGACGTTGTGGTTTGAGAATCCGGGGGGAGGACGAGAGGGGAGAGACGAGAGACGAGAGCCAGAGCCGGAAACGTCAGCGCCCGGAATTGCTGTCGATCAACCATCAACCATAAACCATCAACCCTCCTCTTGGCCTCGTCACGAGATGATTCCGGTCACCAACAACGAAAGCCCGCAGTACCTCGACGTGAACGGCGATGGCGTCCGCGAACTCGTCAGCGGGTACGAGAACGGGCTGATGGGGATCTCGACGCGGCAGAGTCTGGCCACCGCTCCGTGGAAGATGCTGGCCATCGGAGCCCCTGGCACGGTCGACATCCAGCGGTTCTATCACGGCCTCGGGATCGGCGACATCGACCAGGACGGGCGGAACGATATCGTTGTGCCCGCAGGCTGGTGGAAGGCACCCGAAGCGATGACCACGACACCCTGGACCTTCAACGAGGCCAAGCTCGGCGGCGGCTGTTCGCAGATGTATGTGTACGACTTCGACGGGGACGGTGACAATGATGTGCTGTCGGCCAGTCCGCATGATTACGGGATCTGGTGGCATGAGAATGTGGGGGGAGGAGGAGAGAAGAGAGAGGAGAGACGAGAGCCAGAGGGGAAAGAGCCGGAAGCGTCAGCGCCCGGAGCGTCTGACGCTCAACGCTCAACGCTCAACCCTCAACGGCTCCCCACCTTCAAACAACATGAGATCGAGAAGACCTTCAGCGAAACCCACGCGGTCGTCCTCGCGGACATCAACGGCGATGGACTGCCCGACTTCGTCACCGGAAAACGCTGGTGGTCCCACGGTGGGCACGGTCCTGGTGGGGGAGAGCCCGCTGTGCTGTATTGGTTTGAGCTGAAGCGCGAGAACGGGACGGCGACGTGGCAGCGGCACACAATCGACGAAGACAGCGGCGTGGGTACGGCCTTCGAGGTCGCCGACATCAACGCCGACGGTTTGCTCGATTTTGCGATTTCGAACAAGAAGGGGACATTCGTGTTCGAGCAGGAGCGGGAGTGAGCAGTGGCGACACACACGGATGTGAGAAATGTTTCGTGCCTGATCTCATTTCGTAAAGGGAGCCTGCTTGTGGCAGAGTTCAACGAACATGTATTGCTCATTTCTGCCAAAGTCATCCGATTGGGGTTCCTGTTTTCGCTCCTGATTGGACTCCCCATGCTGTTCATCCGGCGATCTCGGTGGGAACAGTCTGCGGACGCTTATTTTCCGTTGTTCCGCGGGCTCCGGATGACTGAACAGCCAGAGCCGGGTCTGGTGAGAGTGGAGTTCACTGTCTATCAGGGATTTCTCTTGTGGTTCACCCAAACGACTTTCAAGCTCTATGGTCCTCCAGAAGATACAAATGAGTTTCTCTCGCGATGCTTGTCTTTCAGTCTCAGGCGGGGACTGATGGCTTCCGCCGGGCTCCTCATGCCTTTCGTACTCTTCCCGACGTACTGGTTTCAGCAACGAGCCATTCGCCAGCAGATTGCTGATCTGACTGAATCAGAGTTGCGGATGTGGCCACGACACCATGAAATCGAACCCGAAGATTCCCCTCAAGAAGTCTCGAAAGGTCTTCTTCCGTGGAGTGCGGTGGTCGCGTACGGACTATTGACTGTCATGCTCGTCAGCACCGTGGCATATGCGGCGAGCGCTTGGGCGTTGAATGAGATGAGCGATGTCGGTGAGTATTCCGTTTTCGGAGGCATCAGCTGTTTGATTTTTGGGATCATGGCACAGTTATTTTCGACCCGTTGAATCTTGACACCCTGGGTAGCGCTATATCTCCGACGCCCCCATAGGGCAGTCGCCTGATCGCCCAGGGCCAGTGGCACGGCGAACGCCGTGGAACTCCGACCTGGGGCACGAGGCCGATCCGCCGATCTAGGCGTGGAGGGGCGGCACTGCACGAGTTCGTCGTTTCGCTTTGCACTGGGCGACCAAGTTTGGCCCCGTGGGGGCGCAGTGTGTGATGGCCAAGGTTATCCCTGTGGAGAATCGCTACGACACACATTCAGCAGTCTGTCGGCATCGTCTCACACAATCTCGTGCCGGGTTCCGTCGAACCCCATCACCTGGCTCTTATCGTCGACCATGGTCTCGATATGCACCGGTCGTCCCCACAGGCGTTGCAGGTTGGTGAGCGTGGCCTTCGCGTAGTCGGCCTTCAGCTCGATCCCCTGGTAATCATGCTTGAGGTACAGCTCGCCTCGGTTCTTATAGTTGCCGTCGATTACCGAGATGAACGGGCGACCGTGATTGGTGAGGTTGTTGAGTAACTGAGACTTGATCTCTTTGAACTCCCGGCTGGCGATCTCGTAGTCCTTCTTCTCCTCGTTGAAGGCGAAGCTGAAGAACTTGTTTTTGCGGCAGAAATCCTCGGTCAGGAAGCTGTCGATGAACGTCACGTCGTTGTGGATCTTACGGACTTCGAAGATCTTTTCGCGGCCCAAGCCGAGCTTGCGGTCCCAGTGCTTCTTTTCCTCCTCGTCGTCACAGTTCTCCCACTCGGAGCCGAACTGTCCTCGGTTCCAGCGGTCCTCGATGTCGCGGTAGAGTTCGATCCCGATCTTGTACGGGTTCAGCCGCATACCCGACATGGCCATCGTGCCCGAGTGGTGGTCGGCGTAGTCGATGATCTCCGCATCGGTCAGGCCGTGCCGCGTCATGATCGTCGAGTGCCAGAAGCTGGCCCAGCCTTCGTTCATGATCTTGGTCATGCCTTGCGGAGCGAAGTAGTACGCTTCGTCACGGATGATGGCCAGGATGTCGTGTTGCCAATCGCGGAGCGGCGCATGCTCCAACAGGAAGAGCATGATGTCGCGCTGCGGCTCCTCGGGGAATTTGCGTTGGGCGGTGCGAGCGGTCTCGATGCGTTTGCGTTCTTCCTGCTCGGCGTGCAGGACTTTTGGCGGGTTGATGAAGGAGTCCATATACCCCTTGGCCTCGAACTTGCCACGTCCTTCGCTCAGTCCGTGCTCGTCCTCCTCACGCTCCTGGTCCTGCTTCTGGCGGTCTGCCTCAACTTGTTTCGAATCGGGTCGGCGGCGAATGTGGACCGAGTGCGGGTCGATCAAGTCTTCGATGGACAGACACGCATCGACGAACTGCTCGACCACGTCATACCCATGACGATCGATGTAGCGGTTGATCCGCGAGGCATGGTTCGCCATCTGGTCGAGCATGCGGACATTGGTGTGCTGGAACCAGGCGTTGTGCTTGAAGAAATCGCCGTGCCCATACACATGGGCGATCACCAGCTTCTGGTCGGTCAGCCCGTTGCAGTTGAGCAGATAGGCGTAACACGGGTCAGTGTTGATGACCATCTCATAGATCTTTTGCAAACCGTACGAGTACCCCTTCATCAACTCGTCATACTGCGACCCGAACCGCCAGTGCGGGTAGCGGACCGGGAATCCGCCGTAAGCCGCCATCATGCTCATCTCGTCGTAGTCGACGAACTCGAAGATGGTCTTGGGGAAGTCGAGCCCGTAGTTGCGGGCAATCGTGGCCATCTCGCTCTGGAGAGCCAGCAGCTCGGGTGGTAGATCATGTTCATCAGAAACCGTCATGGCACGCCGCCTCGACAGAGACACCACATCCAAAGCCATTACTGACCGGCCCACCTATGCGGTCAACCGGTCAGGTGAATTGTACGCGCACTCGGGGAGATGCGGATAGAGGATTCCCCCGTCGAGAGCGTGATGAAATCCAACCGGCGTGATCGATGTCTGGCTCAGCTGTGCCTTGCGCAATAGACTGAAGTCATGTCGCAATCCGCACTCCAGCGAAACACGATCATCGGATTTTTTGCCAGCATTTTCTTGGCCGTGGTCAAGTTGGCTGCTGGGGTGTGGGGACTTTCCAGCGCGCTGGTCGCAGACGCTGTGGAGTCTTTGGCGGATACCGTGGGATCAGTCCTGGTCTGGCAGGCTCTGCGAGTCGCTTCCAAGCCGCCTGATAAAAACCACCCCTACGGATATGGCAAGGCGGAGGCACTGGCGTCGCTCGGAGTCGGAACGCTGTTAGTGATCGCCGCTCTGTTTATTGTGACGAAGGCACTGCATGAGATCATGATCCCTCACCAGGCTCCTGCACCGTGGACGCTGCTGGTGCTGATCGGCGTGGTGATTGTTAAAGAGGTGCTGTTCCGCTTCGTGATGCAAGGTGCTGACCAGTTCGATTCGGATGCCGCGCGAGCCGATGCGTGGCATCACCGTTCCGACGCGATTACTTCGGTCGCGGCTTTTCTGGGAGTCTCGATCGCGGTGTGGGGACCACGAATGTTCCCGATCCCCGGCTTGGTGTACGCCGATGAAGTCGCCGCGATGTTGGCGAGCGGAGTCATCCTGGTCTCGGCTTCACGACTGATCCGACCGGCGCTGAATGAACTGCTGGATGCGGTGGCACATGAGATGGTCGAGAAGGTCACGACTGTCGCTGGTGGAGTGGACGGCGTTCGCGAAGTGGAGAAGGTCTTCGTGCGAAAGAGTGGTTCTGGGTATCACGTCGACATGCACTTGCACGTCGATCCGGAACTGACGATTCGCGTGGCCCATGCCTTGGCGGGCAAAGTGAAATCGATCCTTAAGGGGGAAATTCCCCACCTGACTGGAGTCTTGATTCATGTGGAGCCAGCGGATTCGAAACCGGCCGTCTGAGATCCTGACCACATGTGACGCAAGAATAAACCCGCTGATGCGTCAGACGCATCAGCGGGCAGTTTGCAATCTGGTCACTTGGCCAGTGCGAATTGGCTAGCGATGTCGACGAACTCGAACCATTTGATAGGTCATTCGTCCACTGGTCGGGCAGACGTGGTTGACCTGCTGAAGTTCTTCGTGCATCACAGCTCCGACTTTTACAGGGGCAACTGCAGGCAGAATCACAGTGTCGATGATGTGGATGACTCCATTGGACGCATCCACATCGGTCGTCACCAGCCCGGCTCCGTTAACCCGTGCTTTGCCGTCTACGATGGCCAGCTTGAGGATCCCACCTTGCAGGCTCTTCGCTTCCTTCGCCTTGACCAGGTCGGTGGAGAAGACTCGTCCTGACACCACATGCAGCTTCAAAATATCGGCGAGCTTGCCCTTGTTCTCTGGCTTCAGCAGCGTTTCAACCGTACCCTTCGGCAACTTGGCGAATGCATCATCAGTGGGCGCGAGGACCGTCAGCGGACCTTCCCTGGACAGTGCTTCTACCAAGCCAGCAGCCTTGGCAGCTGCGAGGAGAGTCTTGAAGACGCCTGCTTTGTCGGCAGTGGCCGGGATATTCTCGGTTGATGGCATGATCACGGCATCAATGACGTGGATCACCCCTCCTCGACTTGCCGAATCTCGATCACTTCGTTTTCCGAAGCCGGACATTGCGATGCCCATTCGATCGCTTCTTCTTTCGATTTCACCTGAATGATCCAGTAGCCACCGAGCGTTTCTTTTGTCTCGGCGAAGGGGCCGTCGGTCACCTTGGGCTGGCCGCCATTAAATGAGACGCGCGCGCCCATCGAAGGCGGTTGCAGCCCATCGCACGAAAGCATAACACCGGCCTTCTTCAAGGATTCGTTGTATTTCGTCATCGCGGCAAGAGCCTGCGGTTCCGGTTGAAAACCGGGCCCCGCCTGCTCGTACCCTTTGGGAATCATCAGCATCATGAATCGCATGGTGACTTCTCCTATGGTTTGGTCTCAGCCAGCCGCAAAAAAAATGGGTAATTACAGTGAGCCGCCTTTGGAACGTCTGCTAGATCGATGGGTCTAGGCCACAACGTCGGTCACTACTCTTCGGTGCCTGCGGCGATGAGCTTCGCCTTGTCTCGCACCATTCCGCCAGATTTGCCTGTCTCTAAGAGGCTCTTCAGATCGCACAGCACGATTGCGAAGCCTTCGGTCGTGGCGACCGCCTCTGATACGGCCTTGCGCCCTTTGAAGCCCTTGACCTGCACTTCTACAGCTGTCGAGGATCTTCCCTTGGCATGAAACCGTATTGCAACGGTCTTGCCATCAGAAAAAACGAAGGAGATTTGCTCGCCTTCCACAAAACGGGTGACTTCAACCGTTTCAGTCGCACCGGGAACACGGAATTCCCAGTCGACTTTAACTCCTTCGCCGAGGGGCCCGCTTGCTTGCTTGAGCCAGAACTTTTTGAGTAAAGCTGGCTGCACAAACGCGTTGAAAACCAAAGAAGCAGGGCTGCGAATGAGCATCGTAGCGCGCGCGACTGTTGGCATGTTCGTATCCTTTGTCGATTGATCGGGGTGTGAGTCTATTCCGGCCTCTGCGACGGGGGCCTAACCAGGGTCTCCGCATCTATTCACTTGGTCACTTCCCCATTGGTTTGGTGTCAGCCAACCTCCATCACTTCTTCACGGAGCCAGCTGTGACCTCCTTCTTATGCGCTGCGAAGGCGGCGAGGACTTCTCCCTTCTCGTGTGCAGGCACTTTGGCGAAGTCCAGGCTGCGTCCCAACTCAGCTGCCACCTCGTCGAATTCTTCTGGCGAGATTTTGAGGTCTCGATGTGCCTCTTCGAGGCCCAAATGAGTTTTACCCGGCTTGGTGGGCGAGAATTTGAACGGTCCGCCCGTGATCTCGCAAACCCACAGGGTTCGCATGAACTTGAGGCCCGGCAACCTGCCCAGGTTCTTCGTGTGCCATTCCCGGAGGGCTGGGTTCTGTGAAGTCTTTCCCACCATCGGGTTCTCGACTACCGCGTCGCTAAAATGGTCAACGACCGCAGCGACGGCGAAGACTCCGCCCAGCCGATCATACAGACTCTTCTCGGTTTTCGGAGCGGATTTGTCTTTGTCATCAGCGACCGTAGCGCTGCCGCCTGCTCCGGCAAGAGCGGCGGCTCCGACAACGGAGGCCAACTTCAGGACATTTCGACGAGTGATATCATCCATGGCAATTTCTCCCGCCCGGTAAGGACCATTGGCCGCTTGAGGTCCAGGCAAATCCCTCATGCAGCCCCACAGTTCACCAGCCGACCATCGGCAGGCGATTGTCAGTATTTTGTTCTCCGCGAACGACCGAAACTCTTTCGCTGAGGCATCCCAAATTCGTGAGGAGATCGTTGTTCCCGCATCGAACGACGGTGGGCCATCGAAGACACGACAGCCGTGAGAGCGCAGGTCAATCGCTTGTCCAAATCATGACTTCGTCAGAATTATTGCTTCGTCGTGCCTCGAATCAAGAGGGAAACTGCGACCTCCCTCACGAATTCGAGTGGCCCACGGCACTGCGGGGTGAACCTAAGAAGAAAATGGAGGTCGAGTCGGGAAACTCGCGAGGCGGGGTAGCATAAACTTTATTGTGGATGTCTGGACCTGCCCCGTCACCCCGCTTCCTTGATTACGTGTTTCACAGCCCGTGGGTTGTTTCACTTCTCGTGCCAAAGATGTGGTCGAAGAATGGAGTTCTTCCTAAAATCATAAACATTGTGATATCCAGCCCCGCGAGAACCACCAATGCCCAACATTCGATTTTTCGCTGTTCTGTCTGTGTTCGCTGGCATGCCGCTGTTTACATACGCCGGTACGACCGTTCACAGCACCGCTGATCTGGTCGCTGCCGTGAATGACGGAGCCGAAGGAGCAACCATCCAGATTGCGGCAGGAACTTATGAGTTGCCAGCCACGTTGGAACTCAAAGCCCGAATGACGCTCAACGGAGCAGGCATCGACAAGACTATCATCACTCATACCGCTGGCTGGAAGCCATCCACAAAAACGTTGCCGGACCCCGAGATGAAACTCGACGGGTTGGACACCGACGCCTACCTCATTCGAATCAAGCGCGACACCGCCGGGGTGGCCATCTCCCACATGACCCTGCTCGGTCCACAGCTGCACGGGGGGATCTTCGCGTGGTTCCACACGAATTTGCATCTGGACCATGTGCGGATCAAGGACACGTTATGGAGCGGAATTCGAACGTTCGGCATGCAGAAGGCGAAGATCCACGACTGCGAGTTCATTGACGCGGGCGGGCGATGGGACAACGGGGAGCCCGGTGTGAATGGCGGCATAACCGGTGGTGGGATTTTCGCATGCTGGATGAGCGACAGCGAGATCTTCGACAATCGCTTCGTTCGCACCCAGACCGGCCCCGCTGACGAATTTTACGGTATTAAGGTGCGGCAGGGGACTCGCTGTCACGTTCACCATAACACCATCGAAACCAACTTCTCGATGGAGTTCCCCTTCGAAAACGATGAAGACAACGAGATCGACCACAACGTCTGCCACGGCACCATTTCGATCCCCAAATACGTGGGCGGGGTGGTCCCCCAGAGCGGTCGCACATTCCACATCCACCACAACTGGATGAAGGACAGCTACTCCATCGAGTTCGTCCGTAACGGAGTCGAGATCGACCACAACCTGTTCGATTTCGACGCGAAGCAGGACCACGGCAATCTGATCGCCGCATTCGGAGATGTCTCCGCGAAGGGCCCCGCCAGCTTTCACAACAACCTCGTCAGCAACCCCGGTCGTGGAGTGATCTGGATCAATGAAGTGTTCAACAATCTACAGGTCCGTAACAACCACATCATCACGCGGACCACAGTGACCCCACGAGACGAGGGGCTGTTCGGGTTCAACGGCGGCAGTGACTTCGCGACGATTTCCATTAAGGACAATCTCATCGAGTGCCAGGGCCAGGCCCGCCCACTGCTCCGTTCTCCGGAGAGTTATTCGGCGCTCGTGGAAAATAACATACTGAACAATGTGTCCGATGTCCAAAAGCTGAAGAACGCGAAGGTCGACCGCCCCGTCGGGCTGGAACACCCCCTCCGTTTTCAATGCGGCGTCAATGAAGAGTTCACCGTCGATGGCTGGAAGGTGACAGCGACGAAGAAGTAGTGACGGTCATGAATGACCGTAAATTCAGTGGCAATTGGGCTTCAATCGGCGTCCATCAATTGACCGGTGGAGTCGGTCGGCGAGTTGGCAGCAAGTGGCCCAGACCGCCGTCCATGCCAATCACTTGCCCGGTGATCCAATCATTCGCCGGATCGAGCAGCCACACGACCAGCGAGGCGATTTGCTCGGGCTCACCGAATCGACCCAGCGCGTGCATCTCCTTGGAGGCCGCAGCTGCCAGCGGGCTGTCCCAAATCCGCTTAGTCAACTCTGTCCGCACCAGGCCGGGGCTGACGACATTCACCCGGATATTGGACGGCGCATACGTCGCAGCCGCGGAACGGGCGAGGCCGATAACGCCTGCCTTGGCTGCGGCGATGGCCTCATGATTCGAGATGCCGATTTCAGCGGCTGCCGAGGCAAACAGAACCACCGGCCCACCGGCCTCTCGCATGAGCTTGCCCGCCGCGCGGATTGTGGCGAAGGCGGTGAAGAGATTGGTCTCCACCACGTCACGAAACTCCTGGTCAGAAGTGATGTGTGCAGGCTTCAACAGTACAGACCCGATGCAATTCACGAGCCCAGACAGCGGGCCATGCTCCGCTGTCATCGAAACGAGGGCCGCTTCGAGCGAGGCCGACTCGCGCGGGTCGAACGTCTGCCAGGGCTGGTTCAGCTCCTGGCCGAGCGGTTCGAGCTTTTCCGGATTGCGACCGAGCAGCAAGACCGTTTGACCGGCACTGACCAGTCGGCGAGCCACAGCCGCCCCGATGGTCCCCGAGACTCCCAGAATGGCGATCGATCCCATGTTGTGAATTCCCTCTACACTTCAGCAACCAGAATTCGAAGAGAGACAAGGTAGGCCACGATCAAGGCACGACCCGTCCAAGCCAAAGTGCGGAGCCAGTTTGACCTCACCAAGGCCCGGACACGACCCTCATCATAGCCCGACAAGAGCTGTTGATGGAGCGGCATCTGCCATAACGCCGTCGATCCCCAGACCACGACCAGCAGCCCGCATGACACGAGAAATGGCCATGAGCCACGAAGTTCCCCATCCTGAGCCAGCAGTAAGACAGCTGTGATCGCTTCGACAAGCATCAGCGGCCCGACCACCAGCGAAGTACTCGCCTGATGTCGCCGGGAGTATTCGACAAAGCCCTCCCGTCCAACCAACTGCATCAAGGGGTAATGCACGATCTGGACGAACCAGATCAGCCCGGTCATGAACCAAGTGGCCCCGAGATGGGCAAGTAGCACGAACCGGCTATCCACGAGGGGAGACTCCCTCAGCGGCAGATTCGCTCGGAATGGTACAGGTCTTTCCCAAACAGCGGCCTGTCAGTCGGAGCCGGTTCCGGGCGAATACCCGGTAGCCCAGGTTCATCAGCTGGGAAATCACCGGGAGGCGGGTGACCCACACGACCGGCCCGAACCCGACTGCGGAGTAAAGCCGCCGGAACACCTCGACACCTTCAATCCAGGTGCCATCGGGCAGTCTTCCCTGAATTCGGGCCATCAAGTCTTCGTAAGTCTTCCCGAGCGCTTCCGCCGAAAACTCAGCTGCGTCGATGTCAGTAAATCGAATTCGCTGTTGGCGATCCCATCGGCGGAGCATATTGATTTCGCGCAGACACAGCGGGCATCCCCCGTCGAAGAAGACCTCGACGGCGAACTCGTCCTTGGCGTGATTGGGGGTCATGATTCGGCTTAGTAAGTCTGGCGAGTGGCCAATGGAAAAGCACTGGCCAGACTTCCGAAGTCTCCGAAGACTTCGGAAGTCTGTTGTGGGATGCGAAGTCTGGCCGCACGCCGTGGCGTAGTAGACTTCAATGATAGGACCGCAGATTGAGGACAGCCTTAACTGCTCCCGTACACTGTCGCCTCAGAAATTGGCAAAGACTCAACATGGCCCTACTTAAACGCAAAATCCCCCGGCAGGGGCAGGTCGTGCATCGATCGCAGACCGAACAGTTCCAGGAACCGGGGGGCAGTTTCGTACTGGATGTCGGTGTGATCCCCCCGCTTCAACTGGATCAGTTCACGGCGGAGCAATTGGCGAACAACGGACGGCGTGCCCTCTCGGCCCAGTCCTTCGAGGTCGGCCTCCGAGACGGGTTGCGAGTAGGCGATGAACGCCAGCAGTTCGAGGACTTCCTGGCTCAGCTTCACCTCGCGGGGGCCGAAGCCGTACACGCGGTGCCGGACCTTTTCGAACTCGCTGCGCAGTTGCATACGATACCCGCCCTCGGTCAGTTCAATGCGATAGGGGCGACATTCCGCGTCGTAAAGCTCGTTGAGTTCGTCGATCATCCGCAGCACATCCTCGCTGCTGGTACTGCCGGAGAGAACATCGGCTAACTTGCGAGAAGGGAGTGTCATCCCGCCGACGAAGAGCAGGGCTTCAAGCACCTGCCGCGAGGTGACAGTCGGCGCGGGGGCATCCAGTGGAGTGCTGGAGAAGAATGACTGCTTGGGTGGCGGGGCGATTCCTTCAGGGAGCGGAGCGAGTGGCAGGGCATCCGGATCGCCTTCGAGTTCCGGTTCGCCGACCGCCTCGGCGACCGTGGCATCGAGCGTGTCGAGTGACTCCAGAGCCTGCTGGTATGCGGCCTCGATATCGTCGAGACTCCAGGCGTCTCCCTCGTCAGTGGGAGCCGGTGCGTCGAGTTCCTCGCCCCCCGCTTCGGTGACCGAGGACGGCGCGACGACCACCCGAAATGGGAGCGAGGAGGGTAGATCGTCCGACATCGGGGCCTCCTTGTTTCACGAGTGAGCGGCACGGCGCTAGCCGCCGGTTCTTCATCCGTAAAGCGGCACAGGGGAACCGGCGGCGAGCTCCAAGCCGCTCACAGGCCACCCACCCGCCCCGGAAATTACCCCGTCCGGCCATTTCTGCCCAGATCAATGTGGACGGTTCAGGAGTTCCGAGCCGAGAGCAAGATTGCACCTCAAGCAGTCATCAGCGAATTCGAATCGGACAGCAACCTCCCGACTCCCCTTGACCCAATCCCGGCAATGGACAGAATCCCTCCCTCTCCACTGTGTCGTCCTCCTGTTCGAGCCTGCATGCGCCCGCTGATCACCGTGAGCTTGAGACTTCTCCTGCCCCACGCCAGCTTCATCGGCTGTGCGGATCTGAAGGTGCGAGATGCGGTTTGCTCTTCGACCGAAGTGACAGCGGGGTCGCTATTCGCCGTCTTGCCCGGCACCACGCGGCACGGACGCGAGTTCGTCGTCGACGCGATCGCACGCGGGGCCACCTCGCTGTTGCTCGACCGCCCGCTGCCCGAGTGTCCTCTGCCGCAGTGTGTCGTACCGAATGTGCGTGAGGCGTATGCCCGTTTGTGTCACGCGCTCTTTGCTCAGCCGACTCAGCATCTGGGGGTGGTCGGCGTCACCGGAACCAATGGGAAGACCACCACGACTTGGATGGTGCGGTCGATCCTCGAAGCCGCTCGTGGGCCGAGCGGACTGATCGGGACGATCGAGACTAGCGATGGGATCGGACGTGCCCCGGCCCGCCTGACCACTCCCGGCAGTCGCGAGCTGGCAATGCTGCTCGCTTCGACCCGGCACCATCTGGTGAGGTACGCCGCCCTGGAACTCTCCAGCCATGCCCTCGACCAGTGCCGCACCGCCGGGACTCAGCTGGATGTCGCGGTCGTGACGAATCTGACTCAAGACCACTTCGATTACCACGGGACGTTCGAGAACTACCGGCTGGCCAAGTCGCGGATCTTCGGTCATCTGAAGCGAGGTGGTGCAGCTGTCCTGAACGCTGACGATCCGGCAGCGATGTGTCTGCGGCCACTGACAGGTTCGTCGCAAGTCATCACTTACGGGCTGCATGCCGAGGCTCAAGTCCGGGGCGAGATCGTCGACCAAAGTGTCGAAGGAACTCACTTTCGAGTCACCGCCGGGGCCGAGTCCGCGCTTTGCTTCACTCCACTCATTGGACAGTACAACGTCTCGAACGCACTGGCTGCCATCACCAGTTGTCGCCAGTTGGGGTTGAGCCTCTCGGAGATGGTCCCCGGTTTGGAACGTCTGTCACTGGTTCCGGGTCGCATGCAGCGAGTGGATCGTGGTCAGGCGTTCGAGGTCTGGATCGACTATGCCCATACTGAGGACGGACTGCGCGGGGCGATTGCCGCCGTGCGACCACTTATCTCGGGCCGATTGACCGTGGTCTTCGGAGCCGGAGGTGATCGCGACCCCGGCAAGCGAGCCCCGATGGGACGAGCTGCAACTGGGGCCGATCACGCGATCGTGACGAGTGACAATCCCCGCTCGGAGTGTCCCGCCGCCATTGCTCAGCAGATCGTGTCGGGTTGGCCCGAGGCAAGTCGCGTGGGCTTTAGCCCACGTCAATCGGTAGACACCTCACTCGCGTGGGCTAAAGCCCACGCTACGGGGACGTTTTCCGGATGCATCATCCTGGATCGCGAGTCAGCCATCCAGCAGGCCATCCATGCTGCTGGTCCTGGCGATGGAGTGTTGATCGCGGGCAAGGGGCATGAGGAATTTCAGATCATCGGCTCAGAAAAGCGTCCTTTTCGCGATCTTGAAGTGAGTCAGTCAGCGATTGCCTCGCATCCCCAGCGGCCCCACGACTGGCCAAAGCCGCCGCACGGGAGCGTTCGTCACTCGGTGGTCTTCTCCTGTTTGCCCCCTCTCCCCCGCGAGCGATGTGGACCACCCGAGTGACGTGATGCGGGGGAGAGGGGGCCAGACGGGCGCGATACCACTAATATGCGAGTGCGACAGCCGCATCTCCTGAAAGACCGCAACGCCGTTAAGGTCGACGAAATCCGTTAAGTCCAGTCGCCGTCATGTTCGGCTTTCCGCTCTAAACGTTCATCTTTATTCAGCCAGCGAGACGACTTAACCAGTGCCGAGAGTGTGTCATGGGACGGCACAACTTCGAGACTGGAGTTTGTCCCGCCTGGAGATCGCCATGCAAGCGGTCACGTTTCGCGATCTGTCACACGCTGTGCAGGGACGGCCCATTGGGGTCATGCTGCAGGATGACACCTTCCTGCGTGTCGAGTCTGACTCCCGTCGAGTGCGGCGCGGCGACCTGTTCTGGGCCTTACGCGGCCCCCATCACGACGGGCACGACCACCTCGCCGAAGCGGCCGAACGCGGAGCCCTCGCTTGTGTCGCCGAGCAAGGCCGCATCGACTCGCTGCCGCTCCCGACCATCGCGGTCAGCGACACCCGCCTGGCATTGATCGACTTCGCCGCTTGGTATCGCACCCAGCTGAACACCCGCATCATTGGCATCACGGGCAGCGTCGGGAAGACCTCGACCCGGCACATGCTCTACTCGGCGCTGTCGACGAAATTGCCGGGCACCGAAAGCCCCGGCAACTTCAACAACGAGATCGGCGTTCCGCTCAGCCTGCTCGGGATCGGGCCACAGGACCAGTTCGCGGCCATCGAATTGGCCGCCTCGCGCTCCGGCGAGATCGCCGACTTGACCCGGCTCGCTCGCCCCGAGATCGGCGTCATCACGAGCGTTGCTCCCGCTCACCTGGCCACGTTTGGCAGCCTCGCAGAGATTGCCCGCACGAAGGGCGAACTGCTCGACTACTTGCCCGAGAACGGACTGGCGGTCCTCAACGGCGACAACGAGTACGTCCGCGATATGGCCTGCTTCGCTCGCTGCAACGTCATCCTCGTCGGCACCAGCGACAGCTGCGACCTGCGAGCCGAGCATGTGCGGTCCGAGAACGGCCTGATGCGATTCGAGGTCGAAGGTCACGAGTATGCGGTACAGACTCCCGGCACGCATCTGATCACCTCGGCCCTCGCCACCATCGCGGTGGGTCGCGAGTTCGGCATGACGAGCGACGAGATCGCCACCGGTTTGTGGGAGTTTCTGCCTGTGCCCGGTCGTTGCCGCTCCGTTCCGGTCGGCGAGTGGACCGTGATCGACGACACCTACAACGCCAGCCCCGCTTCGATGGCCGCCGCGTGCGACGTGCTGAAACACTGGCAGGGAGCGACCCGCCGTATTCTGGTCACGGGCGACATGCTGGAACTCGGTGCGGATGCCGTTGCCTTTCACGAGAACCTCGGGCGTCAAGCCGCAGCTGCGGGTGTTGACGGGTTGATCTCGATTGGCCAGCACGCCCCCGATGTCCTGCGAGCGGCGCGGCAAGCGGGGATGCCGGGCGGTTGCCTGGCCCAGATCGCCGCTGGCGAGATTGCCGACATGCTCCTCGATTGCTGGCTGGAGCCGGGAGCAGTGGTTCTGGTCAAGGGTTCTCGGGCCATGCGGATGGAGACGATCGTCGAGCAGATCCGCGATCTCGCCGCCTCGCGACTTGTCCCCGAGACACCCGTTCGCCGAGCGGCTTAAGCGAGCGGCATGATGACGTGACCGATCAACTTTCACACCTGCCGACATTCTAGCCGGTGGTTACGGACATACTCCTCCAACTCCTCGCGGCGGAACACGCTCGTCGTTGCTCCGGCCGCGCGGACGCAGCTGGCCCCCATCGCCGCTCCATAGGCGAGGCACTCTGTGGGCGAGGCGTTCTTCAGTAAGCCGTACACATATCCGGACACAAAAGCGTCGCCGCCGCCCGTGCCGTCGACCTGCTCGACCGGAAAGGCAGCGGCCTCCCACATCTGTTGGCCGTCGAACAGGATCGATCCCTTCGAACCTTGGGTGACGATCACCGTCTTGGCCCCCGCTGCGGAGAAGCGGCGGGCTTGTTCGCGCGGGTCCTCGATCCCCAGCAGCATGCGCCCCTCGTCTTGATTGGGGAGGAACAGATCGGTCTCCGGCAGCACCAGTTGCAGCATCTCCCACGCGGGGACCGGATCACTGATCACGACATCCAGAACGGTCGTGACTCCCAGTTCCCGAGCGATGCGAAACGCCCTGCGGATGTTCGCCCCGGAGAGCTTGGGGTTGAGCGCGAACCCGCCGATGCAGAGGATGCGGCATTCGCGGAGGGCCTCACGCTTTAGTGACTCTCCGGTGAACTCGGCGTTGGCTCCCACCGCATGGATGAAGCGGCGGTCTTCGCCTTGCACGTTGACGATCAGCGTCGACGAGGTCTGTGCGCTGGCTGTGGTCTCCAGATGATCGCAGTGGACTCCGTCCCGCTGGAGTGCATCCCGCACAAAATGGCCTAGCCAGTCGTCCCCGATGAGTGCTGCGATCCCCACTGGTAGTTCGAGTTTGGCCAGATCGACAGCGACGTTCGCGGCACTGCCCCCGATGGCTAACTCGATACGCGGAGTGGTCACGAGGCTCCCCGACGCAGGCATGGCGGCGATCGGCGCGCCGACAAAATCCGCGACGACTAATCCGGCGCAGAGAACGTCAAACTTCGGGTCAGGGTGGTTCATGTCAGGTCTGTTTCCCTCTTCCGTCGTGGAAGTTGGGAACACTAATCTTCACTAATCAACACTAATCCAGATCCAGATTTCGGTGCCATGAGGAAGCGACCGCACTGCAGATTCCCTGAAGCAGGCTTTCTGGATTAGCGTCGATCAGTGAAGATCAGTGTTCCCTTTCCCTCTTCATTCCGCATGTCTCGATGCACACTTGTTGCCGAAGAACCCTATACGTCAGCCTCGAACTCCGGTCCCAGTGTCACTGCGAGCAAGCTCGCGTTCTTGCCGGTCGGTGTCCACTCGACAGGCCCCGCGCTGGCTGGCACCAAGACCGTTTGCCCCCGGCTCAGCGGGAATGTTCGCGTGGATGATTGCAGCGAGACTTCGCCGTCGATCACCACCCACGCCACCATCCGGCCAGCCAGATCCTTCGGTGAGTAGGCCCGCTTGAGGTCGTACCGATTGAGGTGGAACTTAGGGGTCGACAGCAGCTGGGTGATCGTGGCTCCGCCCGCCAGTGGGAGCGTCGTGGCCGAGGCCACAAACCCCAGCGGACCGAGCGACCAATCGACCACACTCAGCCCCTTCTCCCGATGGAGCGGGCGTGCATGCCCGTGGGCATCCAGACGATTCCAGTCGAAGAGCCGGAAGGTCGAATCACTCGACGGCTGGACCTCGACGAGTACCACTCCGCCCCGCGCACTATGCACCGTCCCCGAGGGCAGGTGCAGGCAATCGCCCACTTCCGGGGTCAGATGATTCAAGCACTGATCCACCGAGCCATCGCGCAGCCGCTGTTCGAACTCCGCTCGCTCGACCCCCTCTTTGAGACCCGCATCCAATCGCGACTCCGCCGACGTTTCCAGCACGACCCATGCCTCGCACTTCCCGGGATCAGCCAGCCCGAGACGCTTCGAATCAGCGTCGCCCGGGTGGACCTGGACCGAGAGCGGCTCCTCGCAATTGAGCAACTTAATCAACAGCGGAAATCGTTCCGGACCGTGATAGCGTGGACCGACCAGTGCCTCGCGATTTCGGGCCCACAGTTCGGACAGTGTTCGTCCCGCAGACGGTCCGCCGGCCACATGACTGACATGCAGCGGATGACCGCTCAACTCCCACGATTCCCCAATGAGGGCACCGCGAGAGGGCAGGTCTTTTCCAAAATGGGCCAGCCGCTGTCCACCCCATAGCTGGGGGCGCAGAAACGGCTCGAACACCAGCGGTTCCATGGGACGAACGCTTTCCTCGCCAGACGCTGGCCATGCTCTCATTTCGATCGATCGATCACTCGATCGATCTCGTAGACAGAGGATATCGCACCATAGAACTTCTCGCACCCCCGCGTGACCGGGGGAGTTGGAAGAGAAGGCATGTCAGCATTTGCTTCTCGACGTTCGTAGCTGGCGGGGTGGCCCAGACGATCAAAGCAGCGCCTGGGCCACCCCGCCAAATTCGCTCGCGCCCCGCCTTCTGGCGAGGGGCAGCTACGAATCATCCCGGCCCGCGTCAAGTAGAATCTGGGTTAGAACTGCCACTGCAATCCGACGTTGACACCTTGCATCCAGAAGTCATCCTCTCGCTGAATGAGATTGATCTGTGGAGGATTAGTCAGGATTGAGGATGAGTCCCAGCTGATGTTCTGTTCCGACTGCGACACATTGGTCGTGGCCATGAACTGATAGCCGAGAGTGAAGTTGAGATGTTCTGCCAAGCGGACTCGGGCGTATGTGCCGAGTTCGATCACGGGCGAGAAGCGGGTCAGGCCATCCTTTTGAACCCGGTCTAGCTCGGTGGGAGAAAAGATTTGCTGAGTCGAGACGCGATTGCTCACGCGATTGACACCGAAGGTAAATTTCGGTTCGAAGCCCAAGGTCAACCACTTGCTGCGTGTCTCCAGTCGGAACCCGACCTCGGGGCCAAAGATGTGGTTGTTCGCCCGTGATTCAATCCGGTGGGAGGTGGCCGAGGCTGCGTCGTCGCCGCGAATCACCAACTCATTCGAGTAGTGCATGTAGTTGAATCCAATCAGTGGAGCGATCTCCACAGCCTGGTTCGGTGTCACCGCTCCAAACACGAACTTGGTATCTGCCCCCTGCAAATTTGACTGCACTGCCAATTCCATCCCCTGATCAAACAGGATGAAGTCGAGACGCGACGGAAGTCCATTTCGAGTCAGCGGGATCGCTGGAATTACGGTCGAGACGGGAAGCGAGTTGACACTCACGAATGGCAAAACCCGAATCAGACTCTCCGACTGCCCCATCGCAAACCCGCTGGCCTCGAAAGTGAACATCTGTGTGGGGATGCCCATGGTCAGCCTGAGTCCGTTGTTGTCCTGATAGTCGGCATCTTTTAAAGACACCAACTGCCCCTCTTGGGCGGCTCGAACACCCGTCACGCGGTCCACAGCTGGAAAGAACGCAGTGGGATTGAAAACCGCTGGCGGAACGGTCAGGGGAGTCGCCCCGATGAACCGTGAATTCGGAGCCCGGTAGTTCATCCAGAGGTATTCGGTGCGAAACCACGTCTGCGAGAACGTGTCGATGATCGCGAGATCGACCGCCGAGTCGTAGTCGTAGAATGAGTCACGCGACCCGGGTGCGAATTGCTCCGAGAGCCGTGGCACCTGTCGGTCATACACGGGAGCAGTGCCCCCGGCATACGGCCCACCTGGAGCCATCCCGTAGAAACCCGGTCCCTGTGGTCCTGATGGGTTCGGCCCTTGAGCCGAAACCAGAGGGATCCAGGCCAGCCAGGCGATCAAAAGGCGAAGTGCGAGCCGCCGAGGCATCGTTGCCGTTCCTTCCGTGGGGGGCTGCGCTGTTCTCTCATGTCTGGAGTGACCAGACCACGAGACCCCAGCGCCGATGCGCCGGGAAGCGCCGTCATCCCTGTATCGGTCAGGCGAAACCTTCCACTTGGACCTAAAAGCCCGAATAGGCAAAGATTGTCGATTGTATCAGATATTCTAGGCTCTCAGCGAGGTGGTCTGGGGTAAATGCGAGGCATGGGTCGCCGACCGAGCCCTAGTCCACGCCGGGTGCCGAGCCGTCACCCCCAGCTGCGTCCCATTACTGAACCGCACATCACACACATCCCACGCCGAATGGTGGAAGGTTCCCAACACCACCCGCCCCGGACCACTGGCAATCACCGGACAAGATTCAACCGCCACCACCTGCGCATACCCAGCACGTACCCAATCGCCCCTATTCGATTCCACAGCCAGAACTACTCCTGCTGGCCAATCAAGAGATGCAGCAAGTGCCATGAAAGCAATTAACACAGCTCTGCTCGCAATCCGAGTCAGCCTTGAAACACGCAGTGTTGCAATCGATGACATCCCGACCTTCCAGATTCCCAAACTCTTACTGCCCAGTTGTTTCAATCATACACTACTCGATTGAGCAACTCGGCCCTTCCGAAACCTCATCATTCGCGACGCTCGGGCGATTCGGGTCGATCCAAGTTGGAATTCCTCGCTGTTGGAGGCATTGAGCAAACGCTGATTGCCCCTGCGATTGAATCATTTGCCGTTCTTCCGGGTAGATCGGGAACAGATCGAGCAGGCTGACCCAGCGCCAGTCCGGCATCTGGCGATGATTTTCACCGGAACGCAATCCGACCCAGCCGCAGAGATTCGTGTTCGAAGCCAGAGGCTGTGGCGGATCACCGTTCATAAAGAATGGCGGATAATCCATATGGTCCGCTGAACGCAGCTCCGACGCGATGCGTTTCATCCATTCGACCGGCCAGTTCCACTCGGGATCCGATAAAGACTCGGGCGTGAACGGCCAATCGGGAGGCAACAGGATTCGCAATTCCGTGCAGTGAAACTCGTCATCTCCGTCATGAATGCGGTGATCGCTCAGGCCAAGCGTGAAGAGTGTCTGTCCGGAAAACTCCTCATGGTTCGGATCAGCGAGGATGTGTCGAATCCTGATCAGTGGATATCCAGGAAGATCGAGTTGCCACTCAGACGGCTTACCGGATCGCTCTTTCATATCGTACAGTAGAGTTTTGTGCGCTACGCTGTAGTCGTGTGGAGTCGTTTCTCGCACATCCTTCATCCCTACCGATCGCAAAAACTCCGCTACTTCTGGAGTTGCATCCATCAACGCGTTCTTTCCCATCCACGACGCGGTCAAATCGGCACCTCGGTCCACAAGCAGCCGGACAATCTCTAAATGCCCCCCCCGCGCCGCCGATGTCAATGCGAAACACACGTTCTTCCCGTAGCGTGTGCCATTGATTCTGGCTCCACGGTCCATCAGCCATCGCACTAAATCGATGTGTCCGGCTCCAGCAGCGTGTTTAATGAGACCAACATCAGACTCGGGAACGTCTGACTGATTGATATCAAAACCGGCGTCAAGAAACGTCTTGATGACTGACAGACTATTGTCCTGCATCGCGTGTTCCATCTCAATGAAAGCAGAATACGAAATCGCTGTATCGTTGAATAAGTCCAAGGCTTCCGGATGCGCCTGAAGCAACCGAGCCAGCGTCACTGAATCTTGCGATGAGCACGCCCGACTCAACTCCCGGATCAGGTCGCGGTCTGCATCAGTAACTCTTGACCAGTCAGGCATGGTGGACTCCGATCCTATCGTCAACAGGCGATCACAAGCGGCGTGGGCTTACTTAGGCCATTCTTTGTTTCGCTCACCGTCGGTGATTCCGGGGAACTTGCATTCTTTGAACGCAAGTGCGATGTCCCACAACGCCTCTTTGACTGCATCGCAGCCTATAAGACGCGCTCTCAACAGGCGCTGGAGTGCGAACGTCACGTATAGCTTGGAGTGGCAGTGGTTCTGCGCGACGACCAAGTTGTCACAGCCACAGAATGGATCGATATCGCATTCACAAAGGATGTGTTGCGCTTGTCGAATGTCATCTGTGGACCCCGCAGGTCCTGTCTTGGGAACAATATGGTGTCCGTGCGGGGTCCCCTTTTCATATACACTCCGAGAAGGCTTGCAATCAAGCTCGATGTATTTCTGCCAGGAAGTCTGAGATGGCTGGGTCTCCAAACGCGTAAATCCCCTCTTCAGGCAAGGGTCTTTGCTACCGGGTTGAGGCTCGCGAGGCTTGCACTTCTCTCCATTGTCAGGGGCAGGCAGCCCCCCGCCGCTACGGGGCCCGAATCGGTTCGGAATGTGACCTCGACCATTCCCGGATGATAGGCCGGGAAATCCTCCGAAATGGAGGGATTGTTGGCGAATGTGAACGGAACGTTTGTCGTTGCGAAAGCACTCAAATTTAACATCGGAAGACTCCCACATTCATGGTTGGACATCATCGCAGAGATTGCGATCACGGGTTCAACATGAATATGAGATGTGGAAAACTTCCACGCATGACCTGTTCAGGTCATTTTGAAAAGATTGCTACTTGCCCGGCACTTCCGGCTTCAGCAGTGGGAAGAAGATCACGTCGCGAATGCTGCGGCTGTTGGTCAGCAGCATGATCAGGCGGTCGATCCCGATGCCCAGGCCACCCGCGGGAGGCATGCCGCAGCGGAGGGCTTCCACGAACTCGTGGTCCATCTTGGCCATCGAGTCCTCTTCGGAGAGCCCCGAGAGCTGGGTGCGGAAGAGTTCCTCTTGCAGCTTCGAGTCGTTCAGCTCGGTGTAGGCGTTGGCCACTTCCATCCGCTGGATGTAGAGTTCGAACCGCTCGGCGATGGCGGGGTTGTCCTGCTTCCGCTTGGTGAGCGGGCAGATGGCAGCGGGGTAGTCGATGACGAAGACCGGGCCGACGAGGGAGTCTTCGACGAAGAGTTCGAAGACCTCGCTGACGATCACGTCCGGGTGGACGCCCTGGGTCTCGATCCCCTTCTTCTTCGCGATCTCGATGATCGCGGGCATGTCGGTGATGGCCACGCCGACGTGCTCCTGGAACAGGTCGGAATAGGTGGCCCGCTTCCAGGGTGGTGTGAAGTCGATCTCGGTATCGCCCCAGGGGAGGACAAGCCGTTCCTGATCCGGCGGGGTCTCACCCTTGGCCAATGCGCGGGCCGCCTTGTCAGCCAGAACGACGCGCACGCAGTCGGTGATGATCGCCTCGGACAGGTCCATCATCGAGCGATAGTCGCCGTAAGCCTGGTAGATCTCGATCATCGTGAATTCGGGGTTGTGCGTGGCATCGATCCCCTCGTTGCGGAACACGCGGCCCATGTCGTAGACCCGCTCGATCCCCCCGACCATCAGCCGCTTGAGGTGCAACTCCAGCGCGATCCGCAGGTAGAGCGGGATATCGAGCGCGTTGTGGTGCGTCGTGAAGGGACGAGCTGCGGCTCCCCCGGCGATGGCATGCAGGACGGGCGTTTCGGTCTCGTAGAACTTGCGAGCCTTGAGCGTCGTCCGCACCGAATCGATCAGCCGGGTGCGGAGCAGCATCCGCTCCAGCACGCCTTCGGAGTAGATCAGGTCGAGGTGCCGGTGCCGCAGCAGGGTCTCGATGTCGCTCACGCCGTGGAACTTTTCCGGCGGCTGGGTGAGGGACTTGCAGAGGATCTTCAGATCCTTCAAGAAGACGGTGATCTCACCGGTCCGCGTCCGCTTCACGGGGCCATCGACGCCGACGATGTCGCCCAGGTCGAGCTGCTCAATCAGCAGCCACACCGGCTCCGGGCAGTCGGCCTTGCTGACCATCAATTGGATGCGGCCGGTCATGTCCTGGATGTGGAAGAACTTCAGTTTGCCCTTGTCGTTGGCCAGCATGATCCGGCCCGCCACACGGACCTTCTCGCCATCGACTCCGTTCTCTTCGGGGGCCTTCGCGCGGGCCTCTCGGATCGAGAGGTGGTCGTCGAACCGCTGGCCGTACGGGTCGTGGCCGAGTTCAACGATTCTCCTCAGCTTCTCCAGGCGGGCGGCTTCCAGGCGGTCAGGAGCTGGGGATTCGGACATGGCAGAACTCTGGAGTCTGGGTCGTAGAGCGGAATTGATTCCGCTCAGAATGGCGAGGGAGAACGGAATAAATTCCGTTCTACGAGCAGCATCTCAAAACAAAAACCCCCGCAACCGTGCGGACAGCTGCGAGGGTTTGACGCATCAGGAGCAGCCCGTATCCGCGGGCCACTTTGTGCTATTCCTCATCATCGTCGTCAGCGGACGATGGGGCAGCGACCACCGGTGCCACACAAACCGACCGTTCCAGCGAGGCGGTGGTGCGATCCACGGGCAGGTTGAACGGCGTGTCACTGAACTCTGCGGAATCGAGGATCAGGTCAACGGCCTTCCGCTCACGAATCTGAGCGTAGAGGTTCTCGATCACTCCCGACTTCATCAGGCGAGCCCGCACCCGGCGTGGGCTTTCGCCTCGCTGGAAGGACATGGCCGAGATTTCCTGCTCGATTTCCAGTTCGGTGACTTCGACCTTCTCCTCGGTCGCGATGCGATCAAGAACGAAGTGTTCCTTGAGGTTACGGCGGGTCATGCTGAGCGACTGCTGCCGCAGATCGTTCTCACGGGACATGATCTGCTGAACAGTGAAACCGGCCTGCTGCATTTCGAGGACTTCACGGCGGAGCGCGTTCTCGACCTGCTTGCCGACCATGTCTTCGGGAAGTTCCCAGTTGGCCGACTCGATGATTTTGTCAGTGATCTGCTTACGGCAAGTCTGACGCTGTTCGTACTTGACCTGACGCTCCAGCGTCCGGCGGATCGCTGTCCGCAACGCATCGACCGAGGCAAACCCCACTCGGTCACAGAAATCAGCGTCGACCGTCTGGGCACACATCCGCTTCACATCGAGAACAGTGAACGCGACATCCAGCTGTTCGCCCCGCATCTCGACCACGGGGGCTTCCATCGACACCGTGATCTTGGCAGCGCGGGTGTCATCGACCTTGGCCCCGATCATCAACTTGTCGAATCCCGCCAGTTCGCCGTCCTGCAATTTCAGCAGCGGCAGCACACGGACCGTCTGGTCGGAGATCCGGTTGTATTCAGAACCGCCACGCGAAATCACAATGTCGACGTTGATGAAGTCACCAGCGGCCACCGCTTCGTCGACGGGTGCCTGGAAACCGTACTGTTCCACGAAATTCGTCTGGTAGTCGTTGATGTCCTGCTCGGAGACTTCGCGGACCGGACGGCTAATCTTCATGCCCTTGTAGACGGGCAGGTCGAACGACGGACGGACTTCCACTTCGAATTCGTATTCGAAGTCGGCATCTTCCGGCAGATCGATCGTCTCCATGTCCAGATTCGGCTGATTGATCGGGTCAATCTTGGAATCTTCCGCAATCTGATCCAGACTGACCATCAGCACACGCTGCTTGACTTGGTCGGAAATCTCTTTTTTGAAACGCTTCTTGATCAGCGATGCCGGAACCTTGCCCACGCGAAAGCCGGGGATCTCCGCTTTGCCGGTGTATTCCTGAACGGCCTCGTTCATCACGGTCGCAATCGCATCCTTGGCGACGATGACGCGGATATGCTTCTTGCACGGACCGACATCTTTGATTTCGGTCTTGAGTTCCAAACGAGGCTTCGCAGCTGGCAATTCAGCCGAATCCGCCTGAGGCTCGTCGAGCACCTGTTGTTCCGCCACGTGTACCGCTCCAGTCCATCTGTCCAGCTGGGAAAACGACAACTGCCTCAAAAAAGAGAACCGACCAGTGACCGAAAAGTGACGATCACGGCCGGAAGTGTCATTTCCATTGAGTTTTACCTTGCATCCGAGATGCAAAGTAAAAAAAAGCGGGTGAAGGGACTTGAACCCTCGACATCCACGATGGCAACGTGGTGCTCTGCCAACTGAGCTACACCCGCAATTGGCTTGGATCGGAGATTATGGCAGCGGGGAAAAGTACGTCAAGTCTGGAACATGCGTCGTCGATGTGCGTTCATCAAAAAGTCGGCGGTGCCGTGTCTCCACTTGATTCGGGTACTGCCAGCGCCGGGAGGCGAAGCCTGTCCTGAGAATGCGATGGAATGTACGCGACATGAACGTGGGAGCGAGGTGCGAAAACTTTGCACATGATCCGTGAGGCAATTGCCTGATGGGTGGTTCAATGGCTGCTGGTGGGGTGCCGCCCTACGCCGTTCAGGCGTGCGGGTCGTGGAAACCTCACGTCGCCGTGGCCCCAGAGTCCGGGCAGAACGGCCCTGGGAGCCTGTCTGACTGGTCAATCATGATTGGCCGCTCGCTGGAGATTGCAGCATGTCCGCAGAGGGGTTGCATCGGGCGTTGGGGTGGGCGATGGCTCGTGAGGAGAGTCGTGATCGCAAGATGACAGTTCTCCTCCCTCAAGAACACGACTTGTCGGGCCGGTTCCTGCTAAGTGAGCGAAGCGAAGAACACGAGCAGCGGATGGAGGAGGTTCAATGGAATGGCAGGCCGAATTCTTGACTCACGGTGCGAAAGAACCCGAGCTTCACTCTTGCAGTTCACCTCTCGAAGCGGAATCATGGTGGTCGGTCGTCGCCTTCCGCATCGGCCCTTCCCGTGTCGGAACGTACGCGTGATTCCGTCGGACCATCAGACCACTCCAGTCAGCCCGACCACTCCGGTGCCGCCCCGCCCACGGTCTCGATTCTGGAGTATCACGCTCCAACTGACGATCTGCTGGGTCGTGTATGTGCTGTCGATTGGCCCACTCTACTGGCAATGGTACATGGGCAAGTACGTCAATGGGCCGACTGTCATCGCCGCCCTTTATGAACCGCTGTGGCAGCTGTGCGGATTATTTCCACCGCTGGGTTGGTTCGTGAACTGGTATGTGCGATTCTGGATTCTGTGAGGGGGGCTGATGGCACGTGGCTGATGGCCGATGGCTGATAGCCGATGGCTGATGGCCGATGGCTGATGGCCGATGGCCGATGGCTGATGGCTGATGGCCAGAGGAATCCTCCCTACTCCCTACTCCCTACTCACAAGGCTCCCCATGCTCCCCGGAATCAAGCTGTTTAACCTTACCGGACGTGTCGCGATTGTCACCGGCGGCTCGAAGGGACTCGGAGCTGCGATGGCAGCTGGACTGGCTTCGGCGGGTGCGGATGTGGTGCTTGCGAGTCGGCATCTGGACGAGGTCGAGCAGGTCGCCGCCGAGATCACCCGCGACTACGGTCACCGGGCGATCGGTGTTGCGTGTGATGTGACCAAAACTGCCGAGGTCGCAGCGATGGTCGCGACGACGCTCCGGCAGTTCGGCAAGGTTGACATCATCATCAACAATGCCGGGATTAACATCCGTGGTCCAATCGACGAGCTGACTTATGAGCAGTTCAAGCAGGTCCACGACATCAACGTTGACGGTATGTGGCTCTGCTCGAAGGCCGTTGTGCCGCACATGAAGCAGGCAGGCTATGGTCGGATCATCAATATGGCGAGCACTCTCGGCGTGGTCGGTCTGGCGAACCGTACACCGTACGCCAGCAGCAAAGGGGCCGTGGTGCAGATGACGCGGGCGCTGGGGCTGGAACTGGCCCCGTTCGGGATCACCTGCAACGCGATCTGCCCGGGGCCGTTCCTGACGCCGATGAATGAACCGATCGCGAATTCGGAAGAGGCCCTCAAAAACATCGTCGGAGCGGTGGCACTCAACCGCTGGGGCCGCCTGGAAGAGATCCAGGGGGCGGCCATCTTTCTGGCGAGCGACGCGGCCAGCTACGTTGTCGGGAGCCTGTTGACCGTGGACGGCGGCTGGACCGCGAAGTGATGCGACAACGCCCAACGGCAGGGCGAGGCTCCTGTGTTGTAATCACGATTGAGTCGCCGAGGTGGCCTGAATGTCGGCGATTTCTCCGAAATCGCTACTCCGACTGGCGACTCTATGA
>JAYTCW010000341.1:0-4233 GCA_043736295.1 Planctomycetota bacterium
CCAGTGGATTTCGCAAGTGACAGGGACAGAGAGACCAGAACACACTGATCAGAAACAGGTTACGACATTGAGCCTGAGGAACCTGGCGCTGTCCAGCTAGTCTCTGTCATTACGGCTACGCTGGCAAAGTCCCGGAACCCTGACCACTTAAACCACGCCCAGACTTGTACACCAGGCCATCCCATCAGATCAGATTGGAGGGCTTCGAACGATTCTTCCGAATTGATGCCTGTTCTGAACTGTCAATGGACTTTCTCCCCAGAATCCGGAAATCATCAATTCCGACCCTCGCTGGAATGGCCCGTCTGGTAAGCGGTGATAGAATGCAGGTACGTGCCTGACGGTGGTCACAAGCCGCCGTCGAGGATCGGCACTATGGAGTGTGTGGTCAGGTGGTGTTTCTGCGGCAAGGGACTTTGCCGTGAGACTGTCATCGATGAGGCTTGCGGAGTAAGCCCGATCGATTCTTCGAGCCTGCGTGGTCAAATGCCGCACCGAAAATCTCAGTCGACCCCGTTACCCTCCCGTCAGTTCGTGGCGCCTTCGGTTTTTGAAAACCAGTTGACATCCCGTTCCCGACTGGTGCGGTCAGACGATCATTTGGTCAACGCCATCGGCCTCCTCGATATCGAGACGGGAGAGCACATTCTCGTCAGCCTGCCCGAATGGCTGAAGTACAACGAACGACACCGCGAAGCAACGGTCTCTGCTTAAGAGGTTCAGAGGGTCTGCCAGACCGGAAATCCATGTCAGACACCACTGCCCTCCCCGCTCGTAAGTTAATCACCGACCTGACCCGCAACGGGCTCTTGGCGTGGTGCGACTCGCATGGCGTCCCGCCGTACCGTGCTGATCAGATTCGCCAGTGGATCTTCGGCAAGCGAGTCAACGACTTCGCCGACATGCACGACATCCCCGCAGCTGTCCGCAAGCAGCTTTCCGAGGAGTTTGACTTCTGGTCGGGCCGGATTGTCCGACATCAGGTGTCGAGTGACCGCACCGAAAAACTCCTGCTCGAAATGCGGGAAGGCGATCTCGTCGAATGCGTGCTGATGCGGGAAACCGACCGCGCCACCGTCTGTATCAGTACGCAGGTCGGCTGCGGCATGGGGTGCGTATTCTGCGCGAGCGGTCTGGATGGGGTGAAGCGGAACTTGTCGACCGGGGAGATTCTGGAGCAGGTGCTGCGTGTGGACCGGCTGCTCAGTAAAGAGGAGCGGATCACCAACGTGGTCGTCATGGGGATGGGCGAACCGCTGGCGAATTTGCGGTCGCTGTTGCCCGCGCTCGATACCCTCAATGAGAAGGGAGGCATGGGGCTGGGTGCCCGGCGGATCACGATCTCGACGGTGGGCCTGCCGGAGAAGATGCGGGAACTCGCCCGACATGGGATTCCGTATAACTTAGCTGTCTCGCTACATGCCCCGGATGACACGCTCCGCACCGAGATCGTGCCGACGAACAAACGCACCGGGATCACTGCCATCCTCGAAGCCGCTGAGGAATATTTTGTCGAGTCGGGTCGTCGCGTGACCTACGAGTATGTGCTGCTGGCGGGAAAGAACGATGGTCCCGAACAAGCCAAGCAGCTCGCCAAGCTGTTGCGGAATCATGTGGCTCACGTCAATCTGATCCCAATGAACCCGGTGGCTCCGATCGAGATGTCTGCCCCCGCCGAGCCACGCACGAAGATGTTCGCCGAGATGTTGGAACACGGAGGGGTCAACGTCACCGTCCGCAAACGCAAGGGAGCCGACATCGACGCGGCGTGTGGGCAGCTGCGGCTGACGGAGTTGACGCTCAACACCGGTAGGCTGCCGGATCCTGCGTCCGACGACGGGTAAAGACTTCCGAAGTCTCGGAAGACTTCGGAAGTCTTTCGGCTCGCTCGAACGCCCAGACAAGTCGCCCACCTTCTGGCGAAGGTGGTTACTGCTGCGTAGCCCCTTATGAGAACTCTCCCATGAATCGCATCTCACGAGCCATCGGTTGGCTGGGAACATTGATCGCGTTCGGCTGTCAACCGGCTACGGCCCCTCCCGGTCCGGTCACACCCACCCCGCAACCGACTGCCTCTCCGACCACGGAACCCACGACTGCTCCCCCACCAAGCCCCACTGCCCAGACGCCACCCTTCGCCATGGAGGATGGGTTCCAACTCATCCCCTTCCAAGACATGGCCGTATTCCCGGCGGACAACACGACTCAGGAAACTTGGTCGAGTGTCGGGGACGAACTCCTCTGCACTGGCAAGCCGAAGTGTTACCTGCACACGAAGACTCCGGTCGGCGATGGCACGCTGCGGTTCGACTATCGCTTCGAACCCGATCCGAAGGTCACTGACCCGGTGAAGCTCGCGGCTCACAACACGGGCGTGCTGCTGTTCATTCAGGAACCGCACGCGATCTGGCCGAAGTCGATCGAGGTCCAAGGCAAGCACAGCGAGATGGGCCAACTGCGACCCAATGGTTCGAAGGCCGAGATCGAGCAGCTCAAAGTGGTGTCTGAGGACCATCCCGAGGTGCGGGAGTCGGCCCGAAAGCCAGTCGGCGAGTGGAACTCGATCGAGATCGTGACCAAGCAGGGAGCAATCACCGCCTCGATCAATGGGCAGGTCGTGGCCGTCGGCGAACCCGATGAACTGAAGAGTGGCCTGATCGGCCTGCAAGCCGAAGGCCACCGCCTGCGCTACCGCCGGTTGCGATTTGCACCGGGGCCGTAGTGTCGCACGCGGAAACGCTCCGCTACGAAGACTTCGCGTCGCGGCTAAACTGGCGAGTGCTTTCTGCCGATCAACTATCCAACATCCACTCTATGCAAATCGGCTCACTTCAGATCGACTCCCCGCTGGCTCAAGCTGCGCTCAGCGGTTATAGCGATGGGCCGATGCGGTTGTTGGCTCGGCGGTTTGGAGCCAGTTACACGCTCGCGGAAGTGCTGATTGATCGCTTCGCTGTGGAGTCCCAGTCCCAGCAATTCGTCCGTCGGCATCTGCGGATCGACGACGCGGACCACCCGATCGGCGGCCAGCTGATGGGCTCCGATCCGGAGCAGTTTCAGTTCGCCGCGAAACGTCTGGTCCAGGCCGGGTTCGATGTCATCGACATCAACTTCGGCTGCCCAGTGAAGACGGCGATCGGCGGCTGTCGAGGCGGGTATCACCTCGGTCAGCCAGAAGCAGCCCTGGAAATCGTCTCGCGCGTGCGTGAGGTCGTGCCTCCTGAAATCCCGGTCACGGTCAAGATGCGGCGCGGGATCGACGACACCGCCGAAAGCCGCGACCGCTGCCTGGCCATCCTCGCCGGAGTTTTCAATCTCGGGGCGGCCGCCGTCACGCTGCATGGCCGCACCGTCGAGCAAAAGTACGTCGGCCCCAGCCGCTGGAGTTTTCTCAAGGAGGCCAAGGCCAGCTTCCCAAACCACACTCTGCTCGGCAGCGGGGATCTGTTCACGGCGGAGGACTGCGTCCGCATGCTGGCCGAAACCGGTGTCGATGGGGTCTCAATCGCGCGCGGGGCGATCGGCAATCCGTGGATCTTCGCCAGTGTGGCCGCCCTGCTGAGTGGTCAGCCCCACCCTGCCCCGCCGAGCCTCATCGAGCAGGGAGAACTCTTACGCGAACACCTGCGACTCGCTCGCGAAGTCTACGGGGACCAGGCGTGCGTCCCACGTCTCCGCAAGCACCTCGTCAAATACGCCAAGCTGCACCCGGATCACGCCGAGGTCCGCAACGCCTTCGCCGTGGTGAGTTCTATTGCCGAGATCGAGGGATTACTGACAACGCATTACTCCGCTGAGCGAATTGGCGTTTGGCCAGTGAGTGAAACGTAGCGGAAGTCGTCAGACTTTCGCCGTCCGTCCTCGCGAGTGTTCGCTCTCGGCAGAATTCTTACGAATTCTGCTTCGACCGCATCGTGGCACATTGCTTGCAACCGACGCGGGTTTGTTGATGATGTAAGGCTGTTCCATCGTTCTCCCGGAGAATGGCTATGACCTCTCGTATACCGCGGTTCTGCTTCCTACTGACGTGTGCCGCTCTGCTGCTGGCGACCCGCGCGGTGGATGCGGCTCGTCCCAACATTCTATTCATCCTGACCGATGACCAGGGGCCCCATGCGGCCTCGTACCTCGGCAACAAGGAACTGCCGACGCCGCATCTGGATGCCTTGGCGGCACAGGGAGCAATCCTGAAGAATGCGTTCTGCGTGACTCCGGTGTGCAGTCCCTCGCGAG
>JAYTCW010000342.1:0-12411 GCA_043736295.1 Planctomycetota bacterium
CCAGTGGATTTCGCAAGTGACAGGGACAGAGAGACCAGAACACACTGATCAGAAACAGGTTACGACATTGAGCCTGAGGAACCTGGCGCTGTCCAGCTAACGCCAGTAAATCCAGAACACGGACCGCTATGATCTCGGAAACATCTCCGGCGTTCAGAACTTCAGATTCCGGAAAACTTGCAGAGAAATACTTGGTCGGCGGCGCTCGTCAGTTCAGTATGTCAGGGAGTACATACCGGGAATGACCAACTGGGAGCAGATCCGAAAAGAGCATGGGCCAGCTGTGTGGGCTGTCGCTTATCGGATCCTTGCGCACCATGAAGATGCCCACGATTGCTTGCAGGAAGTCTTCCTGGAAGCGATCCGTTCCCCGCAATCGGCCGAGGTGCGGAATTGGGGCGGATTTTTGCGCTGGCTGGCGACTCGGCGGGCCATTGATGGGTTGCGAAAGCGGCGCAGGCAGGCAACGCAAGCGATGAGTGCCGAACCGTCTGGGCCGACGCAAGCCGACCAGGTGGAACTCCACGAGACCATCGAAATCATCCGCCGGGAGATGGCCCGCCTCCCCGAATCTCAGGCAGCGGCCTTTTGGATGTCGAGTACCGAACAGATGACCTACGAGCAGATCGCCGAGCAGATGCAGATCACCCCGAACGCTGTGGGGATGCTCATTCATCGGGCTCGACAGCAACTCAAACTGAGCCTGCGTCCCTTGGTCGAGGGAGAGGAACCCACGCGATGAACCGACCCAGCTTCAACGACGACGAACGTCTGGATCAGGCGATGGCGACATGGATGGCGCTCCCGGTGCCCGAGTGCCCCGCGATTGAACTGCCCGCGCGAGTGGCCCCACCTGTGCCTCGCACTCGCAGAGTCCGCGTGTTGACAGCTGTGCTGGCCGTGTTCGCCATCCTGGTGACCGGCCTGGTACTACGTCGTTGGGGACCAGAGAAACAAGAACCAATCGTCGAGCAGATCGACAACCCACACGAGAAGGGCGAGATCGCTGAGACCGTCAGGCCCACTCCGCCGCCTGACATTGCTTTGGTGGAACAGTCCGCTCCACCACCGGGGCTCATTCACCGTTCCGAAATTCGGCAGGGCGAGTTCGAGTCCTCATCGCTTCCGTCACCGCCTCTCGAACTGGCTCGCTTGCAGTCCGAGCTTCGCGATTTGGGAGAGCGGCTACGGACCGGCGAACTCCGCGATCGTACTGAAGAACTGGCTGGGCAACTCCAACGCATGGTTACGGCCACTCCGTAAACCTTAGAGCAGTTACAGAATTGGTGTTGACCCAGCATGCCGAGGGAATGACGAGTTTGGAACACTAATCTTCACTAATCAACACTGATCCAAATCTGGATTAGCGTCAATCAGTGGAGATTAGCGTTCCAGACTCTTGCGGTGAACACGCTTTCTGGAACGGTTCTAGTGAGACACCGTCATGCTCGGGGGGGCGGATTCATCGAGTCGTGAGCGGCACGGCGCTAGCCGCCGGTTCTGATCACCGTGGCTCGTCGAAGAATCACGTTTCCGGGGGACAACGGTTCGGGGAACCGGCGGCTAGCGCCGTGCCGCTCACGGGCTGATGCCGATTCTCAGGCTACACGACGTTTTGAATCACTCACGACAACGCAGCAGACCGCAGTCTCCTGTTCACTCTCACTTCTCATCGGAATCTCACATGCGAACGCTACTCATCATCACGCTCCTGGCTCTCACTCCCCACGGGGCCTACTCCGACGAACCGGAAGAGGAGTCCGCGCAAGCACCGCCGAATCACACCCTGTTTCGGCGCAGCTTCGGGGGGGCCTATTTCATTCCGAACGCACTGTCTGAGCAATACGAGGAGCTGACCTCGCGAGTCGACATACTTCGCGAGACTCTCGACACGGATGATGCCGATACGGGCAGCGCTTTGCGTGAGGTCGAACAGCTCACCAAATCTCTTGAAGCACTCCGGGACAAGATCGAGAAGGAAGAAAAGTTCGTCTCGCCCGTGAAGATTTATGAGCAGACCGATACCTATGAGTTCGACCTTGCGCAGGAGCCACGAGTGGTCATCGTGGCCGACCAGATTCGCCTCTCAAGCTGGGACGGGCCGGGGATTCGTTGTGTCTTGAAGAAGTCGATCATCGCGAAGGAGAAGCCGGCTGATGCGGAGTTTGCCAAGCTGTTTATGGAGCATGAACTGAAGGTGCCACAGGAGTTGGTGGGCGAGACCGAAGTCGAGCGGAAGGCGAGGAGAGACGAGTTCTTCGCTTCCGAAGACGGTCAGAAAGCGACCGAGAAGCAGCGGGCCTGGCGATTGAACTTTGACCAGGAGACTGCCGACTCTCAGGCGAAGTACCACGACTTTCAGGGGAAGCCAGCTCACCTCTTGCGAGTGCGGGGACTCGGTAACGGCGAGCGGACCTGGATCTCAATCAATTTGGAATCCGATGGTGGCTCCGGCTCCTCGGGGGGAGAATGGGACCGCCGGGCGGAACTGACGGTGCATCTCCCTCGGCAGGCCATCGCAGCGGTTCTGGGATGCCAAGTTGGAGTGCATGTGAAGAACTACGAGGGGGCGCTGCTGCTGACGACCGCAGAGTCGACTGACCGCGACTACAACGGCGTCTTCACGGTGGCGGGTGTGAAGGGCGACTTCGCGTCGTATGGCGTGCCGCTGCAAACGATCTCGCAGATAGAGGGGGCCGTGACCCTTGATGGCACCAACGTCATGCGGAACGGCGGGACTCGCCATGCCGATGGGCTTCGACGAATGACACTCGATCTATCGGGCGAGACTTCGATTCGAGGGATCATGGGCAGCCTGACCGCCCGCTATCTGCAGACCCGACTGAAGGTGGCCGACATCACGGGAACCCTGGACCTCGAAAACCGCTATGGTCCCACGCTCGTCGAGTTGACGGACGGCATCGACCTGGCAGGATCGCACCGCATCGTGACAGAGTCGGGAACGATACGCCTGCAACTGCCGCAGCCGATCCTGAGCCTGACCCCCTGGACACTCTATACTCAGGTGGGCGAGGTCCGTGTGAACGTGAAGCGGGAGGTTCTCGAAGACGTTCACTTCTCGACGGGGAACCACAGCTGGAATGGGATGATCACCCCCCGCAATCGTGATGAGCCCGGTGGGATGATGCAAGACTTCGAGCGTCCGCAAGCCGCTCTGGATAACGAGGAGCGTTCTCCCGGCTTCGATGTCATCTCCCGAGCCGGACGCATCGTGCTGCAGGTCGAGGAGTAGCCTTCCGAATGGGTATTTCTCTGTCGGGTGCGGTCAGCCGGTCGTGCCGGAATGGTGGTGAAATGATCTTCACGGTGGCTCGGCAATTTGTGGTGGCCTTGTGCGGAAACGGGGGCGCGGTGAGATTCGAGAGTCGTTAGGATTTGGGAACCCGAACTCCCGGATCAGCTGACGATTCAGTACGGAGCCACGGTCGCCCGAGCCAAGGACAGCTAACGTGCCTCATACCCAAGTCTTTTCCCGATCTACGATCCCGAAGGATCTGGCGGCTGGGCTGGTTGTGTTTCTGGTGGCGTTGCCGCTGTGCCTGGGTGTCGCCTTGGCCTCGGGGGCTCCGCTGCTCTCGGGAATTCTGGCCGGGATCGTCGGGGGAATTCTGGTCGGGATGGTCAGTGGATCGCACACCAGCGTCAGTGGTCCCGCAGCTGGATTGACGGCGGTGGTGGCAGCGCAGATTCTCACGCTCGGTTCGTTCGAGGCGTTTCTGACCGCTGTGGTGCTGGCGGGGCTGATCCAGATCGTACTCGGAGTGTCGCGGGCGGGATTCATCGCCGCGTTTTTTCCGTCAGCTGTCATCAAGGGGTTACTAGCGGCGATCGGGGTCATTCTGATCCTGAAGCAGCTACCGCACGTCTTCGGGCACGACACCGATCCCGAAGGGGACATGTCGTTCTCTCAACCCGACCATGAGAACACGTTTTCCGAGTTGTTTCAAACGCTGTCCGATATCAATCCGTCGGCGGCGATCATTGGGCTCTTGTCGATTGGTCTTCTGATCGTGTGGTCGCAGGTCAAGGTGTTGAAGACCTCCGCGATTCCCGCTCCCTTGCTGGTGGTCGTGCTGGGGGTCATCCTGGCCCAGTGGTTGCAAACTCTCGGTGGCAATTGGCGGATCGGCTCCAGTCATCTGGTGCAGCTCCCTCCTTTGCACAATCTGGGCGACCTGTTGGGGTCTCTGCGAACGCCCGATACGTCACTGCTTTCTCGTCCTGCGGTTTACTTGGCGGCACTGACAATGGCCGCTGTGGCGTCACTGGAAACGCTGCTCAATCTGGAGGCGACAGACAAGCTCGATCCGCGTCAACGGAATTCTCGACCGAACCGCGAACTCATTGCTCAAGGGATCGGAAACGTGGTCTCCGGTTTAATCGGAGGGTTGCCCGTCACATCGGTGATCGTGCGCAGCTCGGTCAACATCAACGCTGGGGGGCAGTCGAAACTGTCGGCGATCATTCATGGCGTTTTGCTGCTCGTCAGCGTGACCTGGTTGTCTCGCTGGATGAATATGATCCCGCTCTCCTGCCTCGCGGCAATTCTCTTAATGACCGGAATCAAGCTGGTCAGTCCCGAACTGGTCAAGCGAATGTGGAGTGCCGGACGAAACCAGTTCATTCCCTTTGCCGTGACCGTCGTCGCGATCGTGTTCACTGACCTGTTGATCGGAATCTTGATTGGTCTGGCGGTCAGTATCAGTTTCATTCTGTGGAGCAACACTCGGCAGCCGATTCGCCGGATTATGGAAAAGCATCTGGGCGGCGATGTGGTGCGGATCGAACTGGCGAATCAGGTCAGTTTTCTGAATCGTGCTGCACTCGACCAGACTTTGAATGATGTTCCGCGCGGAGGACATGTCATGATCGATGCGCGGGCCACGGACTACATCGACCCCGATGTCCTCGACCTGTTGATGGAGTACGTCGAACTCTCCGCACCCGCGCGCGGAGTGAAGGTGAGTCTGTCGGGATTTCAAACGCGGTATCCTCAACTGCGAGATCAAACCCAGTACGTTGACTACTCCACTCGAGAGATTCAGAACTCACTGACGCCGGGCCAAGTGTTGGAGATCCTCAAGGAAGGGCACCAGCGCTTTCGCTCGGGCCAGCGACTGTCGCGCGATCTCAGTCGACAGGTCGACGCCACGGCCAGTGGGCAACATCCGCTGGCCGTCATCCTCAGCTGTATTGATTCCCGAGCCCCGACGGAGTTGATCTTCGATCTGGGGGTGGGAGACATCTTCAGCATCCGGATCGCGGGCAACGTGACCAGTCCCAAGGTGCTGGGCAGTGCGGAGTATGCCTGTGCGGTTGTGGGGTCGAAACTGATTCTGGTCCTGGGACATACTCGCTGCGGAGCGGTGGGCGCAGCTGTCAAGTTCTCCTGCACCGAACATACGGCCAGCCAAGCGACTGGGTGCCAGCATCTCGACTACATCGTTCAAGATATCCAGGCTTCGATCGATCCGACCCAGTGTCGCTCACTTCCCGAGATGCCCGAGTCTCGGCGGGACGAGTTCGTTGACGATGTGGCTCGCCGCAATGTGTTGTACTCGGTCGAGCAGTTGTTGAATCAAAGTCAGACGCTCCGGCGTCTGGCGGACGAGGGTCGCATCGCCGTCGTCGGGGCAATGTACGATGTCGTCAGTGGCAAGATCGAGTTCCTTTCGGAGAACCGGTAGGTCGCTCGCTTCGATTCTCGGTCGGCCCAGGCTTCATGGAGGAAGCTAAGTGGTTCTTGTCCCCTCGTGTGTGCATGAAACAATTCGGCATTGGTAAAATCCTGCTGCTGAGGCGGCAGCGTGATTCGATTCCGGCATTCTGTGAAATGTCCGACTGAGACGAAGCACGGAAAATTCAAGGAGTTGGTGAGCCGCAGATGAACACGGATGAGAGTGGAGTCGCGGGCGAAGTCCTTTCGTTGTTGAGCCTCTTCATCTGCGATCATCCGTGTTCATCTGCGGCTCCCCTCTTTGATGCATGCCTACTGCGGGAAATCTCTGCCGACTTTCTGAATCAACTCAGTGTCCCTGCCAGCGCCCCCTGTGTTCGTTGTTCCCAACTCCCCGCTGGCATACAGTGACCCTCTGGCACGAACCAACTGAGCTTCGACTGGTCCTCCATCCCCCAGGATCTCCCCGGATGTCCGATTTCCGCAATCTGCTGGGCACGTTTCTTCAGCTGGTCGCACTGACGTTCTTGCCGGTGTTGATCCTCTGGCAGTTAAATTTCGGATTTAACTTGTTGTGGATGCCGGGGCTGACGCTGGTTGGTGTGGCGGTGTTTGTGGTGGGCCACAAGCTGCGAGATCGCGTGTAGTTAGGGAGTGTTCGCATGAGGCGTTCCCTCACGATTCTTGTGCTGCTGCTGACCGCGATCGTGCCGTGCCGTTTGAGTGACGCAGAGGAGATCTCGGGCGAACTGGTGGGACTAAATGTCTCCCTCGCTGCCGAGAAGCAGTTGGTCGTGCATGACCAACTCGTCGCAGCTGAAGAGTGGGCAGCGGCGCTCGATGTGCTGGACCGTCTGAAGGTGGACAGTGGGGATGTTCTGGTGAAGGTCGTACCGGGGCGATACATCGGACTGCCCGTCGCCATTCAGCAGAAGCTCTGCCGTCTGCCAGCAGCGGGACGCGATGTTTTCCAGAAGCGAGGAGACGCCATCGCGCTGGCGGTGCTGCATCGCGCCCGCCAAAGTCGTGACGAGGCCGCTCTCTGGCAGATCCTCGAAGAGTCGAGCGCTACCTCAGCCGCGCCCGATGCCGTTCAGGAACTGGCCGGGCACGCGGCGATGCGCGGCGAGTTCGAACTGGCTCTACGGCTGTGGGGACGGCTCATCGAGTCAAACGACCTCACCCGGAGCGTGTTCCCGTCGCCGATGATTCCACTTCCAGCGGTCGACAATCGAATTTCGCGGACGGCACTCATCAAGACGGTCGTTGCCCGGCACGCCGTCGGTGCCCCGCTGAGTCATGTCGAGATGACGACGGTCGGCCACGGAGAGGCCGCTGACTGGACGCTGGGCGGGCAATCCATACGTGATCTGCTGATTGCCACAGAGACCCCGCACCAGTCGACAACCACACTGGGGCCACTCCGCTGGACCGCGCGGGCCACGGCCAATTGCCCGCTGCCGGAACACCAGACTCCGCTGTCGATCCAGTCGTGTCGTGGGGGGCTCCTGTTGCTCAACAACGGTCAACAGGTCCGGGCCTTGAACGAGCAAACCGGTGAACCGTTCTGGGCCAGTGGCTCGCCGGAGGATGTCGGAGTTGTGTTCGATGACTCGCTTGTGGATGACGATTTGAATCGAGACTTTCCCTGCCGGATTGTCGGGGGAATCTGTTCGAGTGACCGCTACTTTGGAGTGCTGGGCGACTCGCCGCGCTGGAGGCCGCGCCCAGGGTTGATGCCACTTGCTGGATCACTCATCGCGCTCGACTTAGCTCAAGGGCAAGGCCGCGTGCTGTGGCGTGTCGAGTCGCGCAGCTTGCCGGAACCGGAGTGGCAATTCCACGGTCAGCCAGCCCTCGCTCCAGGAGCGTGGCCGAGCGAAGCGCTGGTCATCGTGCCGCTCTGTCGACCCGCTCCCCAAGTCGAACTCGCTGTCGCCGCCTTCTCACAGGACGATGGCCATCTGGTCTGGTGGACGCGCTGTGGCACATGCGCTGCGGAGCCGGGACAGCCCCTGCCCGAGACGCAACTGCTGTCATGCGGGGGACTGGTCGTGGCCCGGACTCTCTCGGGAGTCGTGGTTGCGGTCGATGCTCGCCGAGGCCAGATCCAGTGGGCCTCGACATCCATGGTCGACTCACCGCCCGCTCGGCAAGGATCGTTCGCCCCTCTCATTGCGGCTCGTGCGGGAATCCTCGTCGTGGCCGATCCCATTCAATCTCAAGTGGCCGGATTCTCTTTGGATAGCGGAGAACAGCTGTGGCAGATGTTGCTTCCGTTTCCGGTGCAGGGAGTCGTTTGTCCTCGTCACGGACCAGTACTGATCGCCGGAACTCGGCTACGCGCGGTGTCGTTGCGTCATGGAACTCCGCTGTGGGAACACGGGTTGGATGACCCGGCGGCAGCGGGGACGGGAGTGCCAGTGGTCGACGGGCCGAACGCGATCTGGCCGACTCGCACGGCGATTTGGGGGTTGGACCTCGACCGGGGAGCGATACAATTTCAAAGGGTCTTATCCTCCGGCCCCAACGCGGTCCCGATACAGCTGGTGCGTGCCGATTCGCAATGGTGTCTGTCGTGGCCGGATGCCGTGATGTGTCTGAAGCAGGTTCCACTCGAGTAGAAGTCGCGAGGCTTCTGCCTGAGCTGTGACGAGTTCGGCGATTTCAAGAAGCGTCTGCTTATGTACCCCGACCCCCCTCTCGACCCACGGATCACCGCTCCGATCCCGGCACGACATGCCGGGAATCAGAGCCAGCTGGCCGTGCAGTTCGTCGGATTGGCGGTGTTAATCGTGGGGACAGCGCTTGTCGGTGCCTGGATATTGATGCAGGTCTTCGGCAGGAATCCGAAGGCGTCTCCCTGGACGATGGTGTTTCATCCGGCGTTTGCCATCAGTAGCCTCCTGCTGATCTGTGGCAGCTATTGTCTCGGGAGGGCACAGGCCGCTGTGAAGCAGGAACGGCAGGCCGAATTTCGGGCGTGGCTGGTGCGCGGGTTGGCAGCGGGCGGACTCTTCGTGGCGGTCCAGAGTTATGTACTGTGGGCCATCAGTCCGTCGGAGCGGGGAGCCAATGCCACCTCATTGGGAGTCCGTCCGTTCATCATGCTGCTCTGCATGCTGCATGTGCTGCATTTCCTGGTCGCGATCATGAGCCTGTCGTATGTGACGGTCCGGGCCTATGCCGACAAGTACGATCACGAGTATCACTGGGGGGTGACCGTCTGCGCCAGCTTGTGGCACTTCCTGGGCGTCGTCTGGATCGGCGTGTTGGCAGTCATCGCGATCGCGTTATGAGGCCGATGTTCAGCAGAGGTCAGATGCGGATCAGAGTCCGCCCGGCGATCTGGCCCTGGAGGATTTGCTTGACCGCTGGACCGACTTGATCGAGGTCAATCACTGTTTGGGAATCGGCGAGGTGCGCTGGCTTCCAGTCGGTCGCCAGTCGGTTCCAGATCTCGGCTCGTTGAAGCTCCGGGCACCAGGCGGAATCGATCCCGGCCAAGGTGATGCCCCGCAAGATAAACGGATAGACCGTCAGTGGCAGATCGGCTCCACCGACCACGCCACAGGCCGCCACGCAACCACGGTGGCTGATACTTCGGAGCAGAGTCGTCAGCATCGCCCCGCCGACGGTATCGACGCCACCGGCCCAGGTTGCACTCAATAGCGGACGGTTCGGTGCTTGGAGGAATGTCTCGCGATCCATGACCGCTTTTGCCCCGAGTTGTTGGAGCCAATCCACTCGATCCGACTTGCCCGAGACTGCGGTGACGGCATAGTCGAGTTGAGCGAGCAGTTGGACCGCCATCGAGCCGACTCCGCCGGTGGCTCCGGTGACCACGATTGGCCCACGATCAGGAGTGACTCCGGCGTGGATGAGAGCCTGCACACATTGAGCAGCTGTGAAGCCCGCGGTGCCGATGGTCATGGCCTCTTCGAGGGTCAGGCCAGCTGGCCGTTTGATGAGCCACGCCGCCGGGACACGCACGAACTCCGCCCACCCGCCCCAGCGTTCGACACCGAGTTCATGCCCCGTGGCGATGACTTCGGTGCCGACAGGGAACTCGGGTGATGAGCTTTCGGCCACGACACCCGCTGCGTCGATCCCCGGGATATGGGGGAACTGGCGAGTAATGCCCAGGTTGCCAGTGGCGGCGAGGGCGTCCTTATAATTGAGCGAGGTCCAAGCGACCCGGACAGTCACCTCTCCAGCGGGCAGCTCGGCGGTCTTTCGTGGTGTGATCGAGGACGAAACAACTCCGTCGGGAGTCTTCTCGATGAGGTAGCAGCGGAACTGTTCGGGGAACGGCATGTGCATGGTGTCCAGATGTAGGATGTGACAAGCTCGTATTGGAGCGATGGCCCACCTTGTCTGACGCGTGATATTGGAGTGGGGGGCTTACGTCTCCCCACCCCGGAGGGGTCACAGCCCATAGCCGGTGGTTGAGCGAAGCGATACCACCGGCTATCCGATCTCCGACCTTTTGTATCCCGGAGGGATTCCAGCCGTATGAGGATCGGGACGCGAGAGAGTCTGCAATCCCTTCTGGATAGATGGCAGCGAGATGCGACGTTGTCCGGTGGTGTCGCTACGCTCGACCACCGGCTATGGGCTGGAACCCCTTCGGGGTATTTGAGGGGTTTCGGCGATTGTCGTCTTTCGCTCCGCGAAAGAACGCCCTTTTCGGAAAAAAAAGCAGCCCTCTAGCCTACCGGATGGGGAGTGCGATGGAATAGCCCCTGCGAACTAAATGCGGGCACTTGGGCCTCATGCTCCAGTCGCTCGGCAATCGTTTCGAGGTCGTGACTTGAGGGGGGAGTTTGCCTCGCGGCCAGTTGTAACACATCAATTTGCACGCTCATCGGCAAGCGGGCCATCAGCTCACCGACCTGCTGAGACGGCAGCACGCTCACAATTCGAGCCAGCGTTTCGGCGGGCTCCATGAGGAGTGCTGGCAGCCAGTCGGAGAATCGCGAGGTCACCAGAAACTCCAGCGGGTTCGCATGCAGTTGGGAATCGTGTGCCGGGGACTCATCGGGCGGTCTCGAATCGGCGGACTCCTCGGAACCACGGCGGGCGGCGACGATCGCCCAGCCGATCGCAAAGAAGAACAGGCCGACTCCACAGAGAGGATACAATACCGACGGATCGCGCAGGGGGTCGAATGAATTCGATGTGGTTGCGACGGGGACGCTGGCGATTCGCTCGCCGGGGATCAGATCGATGACGACCTCGGGCGATGGACCGGAATCGGGCAACGCGTCGTCGACCCGCTTTTGCAGCTGAGCGTTCACATTCCGCTCGACCACATCAAAGGACGTGTTGTCGGTGGTCGCGAGCATTTCTTGCTTGCGGAGATAGAACTCCTCGGGCACGGCGAGATGGACATGGACCAGTTCGGCCAATTCCTGATTGAGCCCCAGTAGTGCCGATGCGGACTTGGTGTCCCGTTGTGGGCGTCCCGCGAGGTCGTTGGTGTGGAGATTATTCGGCCCCTCCGATTTGGCGGAGCGATTCAGGAACCCGGCTTCCCCAGGCATCGGAGGTGCGACACTCGGCAACCGATGGACGATTTGCTCACCCAGTGGATCGGCCCACGGGTGTTCGACTGCGGATTGAAACGGAACATCGTCAATAAACACGCCGACGCGAATTCCGTCCACATGCTGGAGCAGCTGTTCGATGCGGCGGCGATAGATGGCCGAGCGTTCGTCACGCTGCTGGTCTTGCTGTCGGCGCAGCGGCTCGTCAGTGGTCGCTTCGTAAGTGATCCGGCGGTCCAGGTCCATGACGATCACGTCATTGGCCGACAGATTGGCCTTGCTGCCCGCGACAGCTGCTCGGACTGAGCGGATGATTTCGGGAGTGATCTCGGAACCGGGCTGGGGTTTCAAATAGACCGTCGCGCGGGATTTGGCCTCGCGATTCCAACCAGCGGACTTATCGTCATCCCAGACCACGTCGGCGTGCGCAATGCCCGACATCTGATTGAGCATGCGGCAGATCTGGCGGGCACGAGCGATCTCGCGAGCCGCGTCGCGCTCGCGGGTGCCCGAGAAGTGGCCCAGCTTGGAGTTGGCCGCTTCCCACTCATCCGCCCAGTGCAGGTCGGTCGAGTCGTTGGAATGCAAAGCCGCTGCGGCGTTCTCCGCTGATTCCGAGGGGACCTTCAGTTGCCCATTTGCGTATTCGAACTGCATCACTCCAGCTTGTTGCAGGCGGCGGCGGACCTCACTGGGGTCTTGGCTCAGAGAGGATGGTACCGACAGGACGGTCATATCGGTGGTGGATTGACTCGTGAGTTGCACGATGCCCAGCACCACCGCGAGAGCAGCGATCGCCAGCCCGATCCGTCCGCGCGGCGACCGCCACCACGGCTCGGGTCGATCGTGTTCGGAGAGAGCGTGTTCGTCCATGAGCGGAATAGGGAGTAGGGAGTAGGGAGTAGGGAGTAGGGAGTAGGGAGTAGGGAGTAGGGAGTTCTTGCTCCCTCTCCCCCGCTGGCGACAGCATCAGGTGAACCTGCGTCACTGCGGGGGAGAGGGCTGGGGTGAGGGGGCCACACGCGAAGCCTTCGCCCCTCACCCCGGCCCTCTCCCCACAGCCGCGTCGTCTCTGAAAATTGCATCACTCGTGGGGAGAAGGGGCAGAGGCGAACTGGTTGTTGATGCCTGAACCAAGCAAGTAACAATATCACTCAACGACAC
>JAYTCW010000343.1:0-4479 GCA_043736295.1 Planctomycetota bacterium
TCGCAGCCCCCAACGCGGGATCAGCACCAGCGGCAACGGCAACAGCGACGACGGCCGCGACCACTGGCCGTACTGCTATACCTCTCTCGTCGCCGGAGCGGGCATCAAGCGTGGCTACGTCCACGGCCAAAGCGACGCCACCGGCTCCGCACCGCTCAAGGATCCCGTCCACCCCGGCGAACTGCTGGCGTCGATCTACCACTCCTTCGGCATCGCCCCGCAGACGATCGTCTACAACCACCTGAACCAGCCCAGAGAACTGGTCAAGGCGGAAGCCGTCTCGGCCCTGTTCGCCTGATTGTCGCCCTCGCTCGATCTCGGTCCCAAGCTCCGCTTGGGACCGCATATCCCCGAAGCTCTGCTTCGCCCCGCCCGACGACAGAATCCCGAATCGCGAACTCCCCGAAGCGCCGAGGCATCGAGAACCATCAACTGGCCAAGTTGTTTGGCACGCGACGAAGCGGAGCTTCGGGGATAGGCGTTCCCAAGCCGGAGCTTGGGAACGAGATTTCAACCAGTGGATCAAGGTTGAGTTCCATCGTAGAATGTTTCGAATGAGCGAGACATCACCTCAGGCCACGTCGGTATTCTCGTACGGCTCAACCTGGGTCCGTGCCGATTTCCACATGCACACGAAGGCAGACAAGGAGTTCAAGTACTCCGGTGAGTCGAATCAGTTTGTGGGCCTGTACGTCGACGCACTGTCAAAGGCAGATATTCGCGTCGCCGTCATCACAAACCACAACAAATTTGATCTTCAAGAGTTCAAGGCTCTACGCAAAGCTGCCAAGATGAAGGATATCTACCTTCTGGCCGGCGTTGAGTTGTCAGTGAAGGACGGGAAGAAGGGGATTCATACGCTGGTCGTTTTTCATGACGATTGGTTTGTCAACACGGCGCAGACCAATCATATCCAGAACTTTCTCGGTCTGATGTTCGCCGGCCAAGACAATTTCGAGAACGAGAATGGACAGTCCAATCACGACCTAAATGAGACTGTTCGGCAGTTGGATTCGTACACCAAGGACTACTTCCTCATTTGTGCTCATGTCGAAGCAGAAAATGGATTGTGGGGCGGCTTCGGCGGGGCATCAATCACGAAGCTGGGTCAGTCAGATTCCTTTCGCAATCGATGCTATGGCTTTCAGAAGGTTGCCACTCACGATCATCGAACGAAGGTTAAGGGGTGGCTAGGTCAGTGGTATCCCGCCGAGGTCGAAGGGTGCGACTGCAAGTCAATCGATGAGATTGGTAGGGGCAAAACCACATATGTTAAGATCGGGGACTTTACATTCGAGGCTGTCAAATTTGCCTTGCTCGATCATGCGAACCGTGTGTCGCCAGAATCGCCGACTCGCACCCATTCCTACCTTCGGAGCGTGAGCTTTGAGGGGGCGAAGCTGGAGGGAACGGAACTCGCTCTGTCTCCGGAACTGAACACGTTGATTGGTATCCGTGGCAGTGGCAAGTCCTCGATTCTCGAATCGATTCGGTACGCGCTCGGAATCGAACTTCCCGAGAAGGCGGACAGCGACGAGTACAAGCAGGGTTCGGTGAAACATGCTCTCGGAAGTGGCGGAAAAGTCACTCTCAAGGCTGTTGATCGCCACGGAAATGAGTACGAGATCCGCCGCATTCTCGGCGAGCAGCCCGACGTTTACGTCAATGGCACTCTTCCGCCAGGCATCAACATCCGCGAGACCGTGCTGCACAAGCCAATTTACTTCGGCCAGAAGGACCTTTCGAGCACAGGACAAGGATTTGAGAACGAACTGGTGGAGAAACTGGTCGGTGACCGCCTGATCGACGTTCGCCATGCGATCGCTCTCAAGAAGCAGGCGGTTGTCGAGACGGTTCGCCGTCTACAAAAGCTCTCGGATGTCGCGGAGAAGCAGCAGGAGTACCAGAACCGACAGGCGGATGCGGAACACCGCCTGAAGGTATTCAAGCAGCACGGTGTCGAGGAGAAGCTCCAGAAGCAGGTCGACTTCGAACAGGACAGCCGCGCACTGAAGGGACTCACCGACTTCATCGACGGGTACATCGACAGTCTCATTGAGGTTGTCGCGCAGTACGAGGATGATTTTCGGTCACGGCGAAAGTATGACTCGAAGCAGAACGCTGAGTTCTTCAAAGATGTCATGGCGATCTTTGATCGGGTCGCCAGCGGTTTCGCTCAGATTGGGCAGATCATCGAGCAAACGCGAGCCGCATCGGCTGAAATGAAAACCAGGATGCTTTCATTCGAGCAATCGAAAGGAGCGTTGAAGGAAGAGTTTGCCGAGGTCGCGAGAAAGCTGTCAGAAGAGCTGAAGTCCAGCGGCGCAACGGCGGTCGAGCCCGATGAGTTCCTCAAACTTCGCAAGTCGATCGACAACGCAAAGCTGATGCTGGTTTCGCTCGGCAAGGAGAAAGACCAGCAGACAGCCCTTCAGGCTCAACTGACTGCCGAACTGACTGCCCTGAACGAAGGGTGGCACGAGGAATTCCGGCTGATCAAAGATCGTCTGGAGAAGATCAACCAGCAGGAGACGGCTCTTCAGATCGAGATTGAGTACAAGGGAGACAAGCCCGCATTCCTGAAGTACCTCAAGGACATGTTTCGGGGCAGTAAGCTGCGAGAAACCACGCTCGAATCGCTGACGACCGAGTTTGCTGATGGGGCGGCCATCTATCGCGAGATGGACAAGGCCAAGAAGACCGTCGGCAATTCATCGGAGACCTTCGAGCAGTATTTCCGAGAAAACCTGACTGCACTACTGACCTGGCAGGTGCCAAACACATTCACGATCAAGTATCACGAAAAGCAGCTCAAACATCATTCACTTGGCCAGCGGGCGTCGGCCTTGATCCTGTTTGTGCTGAGCCAGCGCGAGAATGATGTTGTGATTATTGATCAGCCGGAAGACGATCTGGATAACCAGACGATCTATGCGGATGTGATCAAGCTGGTTCGCAAGCTCAAGCCCCAGACGCAGTTCATCTTTGCGACTCACAACCCCAACATTCCGGTTCTTGGTGACGCTGAGCAGGTGATTGCCTGCGAGTACAGCAATGACCGTATCGGAACACAAGTTGGCAGCATCGACTGTCCGGCCCTCCAAGAGGCGATCGTCAAGATCATGGAGGGTGGCGAGGAAGCATTCAGGGAACGGAAGAGGATCTATCAAGTATGGAAACGACAGAACTCCTAGAAGCTGTCGCTCGGGGCGAAGACAGCCGACATCAGTTCAAGGAAAACGTTACAAACGCGACGTCCCTTGCGGCTGAGATCACGGCTTTTGCGAACTCCGGCGGAGGCCAGATATTCATTGGAGTCGCCGATGACGGGAGCGTTCATGAACTGGACGTGGCCGAAGTGGGGCGACTCAACCAGCTTATCAGCAACACCGCATCCACGAATGTGCGACCGGCCATCAATCCTCTCACCGAAAACGTCTCCGTCGGTAAAGGCGTCGTCCTCGTCGTGACAGTTCCTGATGGTTTGAGCAAGCCCTATGTCGATAATACTGGCGTCATCTGGGTGAAGAGTGGAAGTGACAAGCGTCGAGTGACCGCCCGAGAAGAGATGCAGCGGATGTTTCAATCCGCTCAGCTTGTCCACGGTGACGACGTGCCGGTCCCAGGAACCTCGGCTTCGGACATTGATGTCGAGTATTTTCGGCAGTTCTTCTCGAAGCGTTTCGGGATGGAATTGGACGAGCAAGGGCTATCTCTTGCCCAAGTCCTCACCAATATGCGGCTGCTAAACGCCGGATTGCTTACTGTTTCTGGCGCTCTGCTTTTTGCAACCGATCCAACCCCACTGGTTCCCGCTTTCCACATCAAGGTGGTGTGCTACCCAGGGACGGACATTCATGCTTCGCAATATGTCGACAGTGCTGACATCTACGGGCGAATCGACTCCCAGTTCGAGCAAGCCATGTCGTTTGTTCTGCGGAACCTCCGCCGCGAGCAGCGAGACCAAGGAGTCAATTCCGAGGGCATTTTGGAAGTGCCTCGAATCGTTTTCGAAGAATTGCTCGCGAACGCAATTATTCACAGGGACTTCTTCGTCTCAGCTCCAATTCGCATTTTCATTTTCGATGATCGCATCGAGATCATCAGCCCCGGTCATCTACCAAACAATCTGACCGTCGCCAACATCCGCAGTGGCAACTCGAACATGCGTAACCCAATCCTGGCATCGTACGCCACAAAGGTATTGCCCTATCGAGGTTTGGGAAACGGAATCGTGCGAGCGATCAAGGAATATCCCGAGATTGAATTCATTGATGACCGTGACGGGAACAGGTTCGTGGCGATAGTACGTCGTCCAGAGGCAGGCAAGAAGGCATAGAGGTACTGGCCCCGCCGGGTGCCACTGGCGGTCGCTTTGGACCGCCAACGAAATTGCAAAACACGATCACGGTTCGCATTCTTTGCAAAAAGGGGGAAGTTGACGCGGTAGACGATGCGGATTTGGTGGGGGGCGACGAT
>JAYTCW010000344.1:0-23563 GCA_043736295.1 Planctomycetota bacterium
GAACCCACGACCCCAGTGATCGCTGGTCCTTCCATTCTGTCTCCCCCGCAGTGGAGTGATGGGTGCGGGTCGCGTCGAGGATGGGGGAGAGGGGGGCCGCGGGTGGGCGGTTCATGCTGGTCCCCCCGTGTGGGGTCAACGCCTTCGCCAGTTCGTTCTTCAGCTGGTCGCGGGTCTGTTGCACTTGGGCGAGCAGCTGTTGATAGCGGGCGAGCAGTTCGTCCGGGTCGGCGTGGGCGACGCTGGAGTCGTGGGGGTTCTTGATGTCGAGGTTGTAGCCGGACGCCTGGATCTGGGAGAGCGGGACCTTCCAGGCGTGTTCGTTCGCTGTGCGATTGGCGTAAGACGGCTCGGCGGGGGCCTCGCCCTCCCGAGCTTTGCCCTTGCCCTTCTTCTTCGGCGTCTCGCCATACCACCAGGATTTTTCGGTGTCGAACTCCTTGATGTGGATGGGCTTGGTCTTGTTGTACGACTTCACGCCCGCCGGATAGGGGTGTTCGTAGTACCAGATGTCCTGCGTCTTCTCGCCCTTCGTGAAGAACAGCAGGTTCGTCTTGATCCCGGTGTACGGGGCGAAGACGCCATTCGGCAGCCGGACGATCGTGTGCAGGTTGCACTCGGTCAGCAGCTTTTCCTTGATCGTCACACCACTTGCTTCCACTTCTGGAACTCTTGTGGCAAGAGTTCCAGAAACAAATCAGCACCGACTTCGTGGAAGAAGTAGAGGTCGTATGTCAATTCCAGTTGATCCAACACATCGACGAATCGCCGCAACGTCCCTGGTTTGTCCTTGGCTTGTCCGCTTCGCTTGTACTTCTGTTTGACGGGGTCGAAGTACAAGTGTGTGGCCGCTTCGATCAACCCGCGATTCGATATCAGCTCTTGCCGACTGGCCAGCTGGGCCACGTAGTCACCCGGCTTATCGAGCGGCTGATACAGCACAATCGCCGCCCCCGCTGGCTCATCACAAAACACGCGGTAAATCTGATAGGGGCCAGCGAGGAGATGTCGGTAGTACCGAAACGCATGGGCTTCCGGCAGCAACCGAGCGAGTTCGCCCGCCTTGCGACGCCCGCCCTTCCCCATCGGGCAGAGTTCCTCAAAATAGAACAGCGACAGCCAAGCCCACACGCCGGGTAACAGGTCGATCCCCTCTACACCCGATGCCGTAAACACGGTATCGAGATACTGTGCCGAGGCCAATCGGCTCCCAAACTTCCGTTGTTCGATCTCCACGGGATGGTCAAGCCCTTCGGACATCTCCGGAGCGGTCAACAGCTCGTACGGAACAGGTGGAGCAGCGATCGCTGTTGATAACGCCCCCAGATACTCTCGAAAGGCATTGATGCCGGACGTTGTCAGCGTTCTGAGTTCGGTCATCATTTTCCCTCCGTCGGCTCGCTGAACCGCTTCAAACAATCCGACCGTTTGCAGAACGCTTGAACCGCTTGTTCAATCCATTGTTCTCTTTCGGTTGTCGCTTCATCGCCTTCTTCATCAGGTCGGCCATCGAGACCGTGCGACCCTGCGAACTTCAACCACTGGTTCCGCCAGTCGTCATCCTCATCATCCCCAACCTCTCCGAAGCGCTGATCGATCAGAATCTCTTGCAAAACCTGACGAACAATCATCGGATAGACCAACGCTTGAAATCGCGGATCGCTACGAACCAGTTCTTTGGCTTCCGGAAGTGTGTTGTTGTAGAGCAGCATCGGCATTCCTTCGCTCAATCGAAGCTGCCACACCTCATTCCCCAAGTCGTCGGGTTTGATGTGCAACAAGCAGATGCGCTGATCGAGAACGTCATCTGGACTCGCTGCGGGAATCTGGTCGGCCTCAGCCAGCAGCCGGCGTGGCTCATCGGGATCGACCACCTTCACTCGAAAATGGATCGCCTCAGTGTTCGGGAAATCTCGTAACCGACGATCCTGGGGAGGCACAAGTCGTCCCACGGTCCCGAACGAGAATCGAATAAATTGCGTGCGGTAGTAGGCTTCGATCCAAACCGGCGCAGCTGCGGGGAGTTCGAGTCGCCCGAGACTGAGGGCGGCATCAAAACCACGCTCTCCCCCATCCATTGAGACGATGGCGATCCGCGCTTCGGTGGGTTTGATCTTCTGCCGACCGGTGTAGTTAAACTTCCGTCGCATCGGACCGCTCTCCTACTTTGGCATCGATCAGAATGTCGCGAGTGAGACCAAACCCTAGGACTTCGATTTCAAATCCGGGGGTTGTTGGCACAATTCGCAGGCGGTTGAGCTTGTTTTCCAAAACTGTCGCACCAGTGACTCGAAGCGTGATCGGTGACTTATCCATTTCGAAATCGAAGGGCATGTACTTCTTGAAGGCGTTTCCGGATCGCACGTTATACGCGACATGTACATTGATTTGGGGAGGGAGTTCTGTCGCATTCGGCGGACCCGCAATCCGGAATCCGTCTTCGAATTGCACTAGGCGAAACGGTCCGACTGAACTCTCGAACTCCTCGACTTCGGGATTCGCTGTCTCGGTCGATGGCGCTGCAGGGTCCGGCTTTGGCTGCTTCTCTTTCGTTGGGCTTCCTTGGTCAATGGGTGCGTCGATGTAGAAGAGATGCCTCAGCGCCTTCGTGTCGGTTGCAGCCGAACTGTTGCTGGTCAGTTGAACGATCTCTCGCAGACAGTTCTTCACGAATCGCAACGTCGACGCATCATGCTCGTATTTGTTCTTGAACTTGGGGGACCGCTCTTGCCACTCGGTGTGGGCCGGGTTCTCGGCATCACCCAGAAAGCCTGCCAAGGCGGCGTCCGAGATCACGACCAAGCCTCGCAACCCGCGTGTGTTCAAAGATTTGATACCCGAAACGGTAATCCCCTTGCGAACGAACGCTTCTTCGGGTTTCTGAATCGTCTCGTCTCGTTCCAAAAACAGATCAAACGAAGAAGCAAGCGCTGGCTTCTTTTTCGGCTTCACCATGATCGGGACGCGCAGGGCGACTCGCTCCCCCTGATCGAGGCGTTCGGCAGTCTCCTTCAGCATTGTGCCGGGAAACAGATCCGCTCCCCACTTGGGTGCCTTCCCAGAGCTGCCCAAACTGAGCGTGTCCATCGGCAACTCAGACTTGGAAATCGCCCATGTCGCCAAGTCGATCATCCCGCCCACCAAACCCAGCTTTGTGCCAGTGCCTCCACGGAGGCCAGTTTTCAGGCTGCGGTCTAACTCCAACAAAAACGCCCGGTCGATCACTATGGCAGTGCCGTCAGACAGTACAGTGACCTTCAGCTTTCCTGCCAGCACGGGATAGAAGTAATGTTGCACGACTCCGTGGACGATGCCGTTCGGTGTCAGAGACGGGTCAGGCAGGGGAATCACGACTGACAACCCGGGCTGATCGGGTGTCCGTTCCAGTCGGAAGGCGCCACAGAACTCCTGCAGATTCGCGGCATCTTCGAGTGGGGATGCAAACCCGTCACTCGCTTGATTTCCAAAATAGCCATACGCCCCATGACGGGTCGGACCAACGCGATGAATCTTCAGAACCGACTGCCCCATCAGCAGGCAGGTGCGATCGCTCGCCCGGACAGTCAGCCCAAAGAAGGAATTGATCTGGCTGGCGGCGGGAAACACGGTCTTCCCCAGCCCCCAGCGTCCGAGGTCGCTCCCCTCTTTCTGCCCGCGCCCCACGTTCCGCCAAAAGTAATAAAAGTGATTCTTACCACTGGACTCCGATTCGTCGTCTTCCTGGTCGGGATTACCTTCCAAACCACGAGTTCCAAAATCTTCGAACAACAGAAAGTCGACGGGGCGATCCAGGTTCGCCGGGACTTGGAGTTTGTCTTCCACAGCTTGCAGATGCTCAGCCAGCCCCCGGAAGTATCGACTCACATCTGCGGGCCGTAGCGCGTCAGCCCCGCGACAGAACTTGATCCGGCACTCGACTGGTCCCCCGTCGATCGATGCATCCAGAGTGTTTTGGATCGCCTCACGTATGAGAGCATCCGACATGCTGTCGATCGCATCTGTATTGAAGAATTCTCCAGCGATGGGATCGGCCTTCACTTCGCTTCGCGACATCGTTCGAAAAGACCATTGCCCCTTATCCATTTTCATTCCCCACTTGAGCCAATTGACCGTCTTGCAGAAATCACGCAGTTGTCACATCATTTTTGAGTCGCAACCTCTCCTTCTTCACATCTGTTGAAAGAACGGGATTGCGGTAACACATACCTGCCACAGCTGCATCCGAACAATAAAACTCTTCGTCCGCGAACTCTCCCATCTCGAATCGTCTCCATGCATCTTTTGCGATCGGTGCCAAGACTAGTGGCCAACCACTATTGGCATAATATGGCGTTTCCAGTCGCGAGTCCATCGCATGTGAGTTATCGCCTTCGCTAGATTCAAACACGACTTCCGTTCCATGATTTGTCGCTTCGTCTGGGTGCAATCCCGCATACAAGAAGCCAATCGCGTACCAAGCCATTTTGAACGCATCAGGGACGACTTTTCGCAGCGATTTCTGGTCCATGTCTAGAAGAGGCATAAGCCACTCAAGAGCCATTTCATCTGATACCGGCAACGGCGAAAGCATGAATTCATCTTGATTGTTGTTTTTCTCACTTCCCTTCAGAAATCTCACGACGGCTCGACCAACTGCTTCAGAAATCAGGGGCGGCACTGCATTGCCAATGACTCGGAATTGATGTGTCCGGGCAATCGGGAATTGGAACCAGTCTGGAAAGCTCTGCACGCGCGCCGCCTCTCGCGGTGTCAGAGATCGATTTTGCGTGGGATGGATGAACATCAACCCGTCTTTACTGAGGTGAGCCACAATCGTGCTGCAAAGCCCCTTTCGGCTCTGTCTCGTGTAACGGTCATCGAAGCACTCGCGACTATAGGGAAACTCCAACTGCTCACCTCGCTCAATGGCTTGCTTGGCGTTCTCACCCTCATTCAACTTTTTGAAATCCCGCAGGTCGCGCTCGTTGTGCGGTCGAGCGACATGTCCAGTAAGCGATGGAGACTTATCGATCTGCAGTACGTCACGCAAGTAAACAGCAGCAGCGGACTTCTGGAGTTGTCGTTGACGAAGTACATAGTCGTATTCACATGGATCAGTTCCATGACCAGCCTGAATTCGAGGCAGATCGCCGATGGCATCGCCCAGTGTGAAATCGTTTCGCGAGAGCGTGGGCACGATCAGCGTGTCACGGAAGTAGTCGGGGATGTCCAAACGAGTGCCCACAATCAATTGCCGCCGCCGTTTCTGAGGTACTCCGTATTTCCAAGCTTCAACAACCATGCCTGTCACTCGATAGCCGCATTCCCTCGCTGTGGAATTGACTGCGGTGAAATACTTACCCCCCGCAGCCGACCGAATACCTAAGACGTTTTCCATCACAAACATTTTGGGTTGAAAATGGGAAACGTACTCAAAGTATTGTTGATACAGCGTACGCCGAGGATCGTGAATCATCCGTTGACCATGATTCGCCCCGTCGCGCTGCCGGACTTGGCTGAAGCCTTGGCAAGGAGGGCCGCCCGCGATGACATCCACTCGGTTGGTCCCGATCAGCTGGCCCAGCTGCGTGGGCGTGAACTGGGTCAGGTCTTCGCACAGCACATGCGGTGTGTCCGGAAAATTCGCCCGGTAGACTTCAATCGCCTTCGGCTCAAAATCAATCGCCGCGACAATCTCCAACCCCGCCCGATGCAGCCCCAGTGAAAAGCCGCCACAGCCTGCAAACAAGTCAATGCACGTCAACGGTTCATCCATGATCGGGGGGCACATGCGGGGTGTTGCAGTCATATGGTCCTAGTCTCACCTTCTCAAATCACTGCATAAACCACAAGCGAGGGACCACGTTTGACGGTCTTCCTCTGCACCGGAGTCGCAGGCATGGCGGCTCGCTAGGGGGGTGTCACTGAGGGTGCTGGCGACGGATCTGTCGGAGGCGTCTCCGGAGGCGGACTCGGCTGTGGGCTCAGTTCGAGCAATCGACGAGCCAGTAACATTTTCCGAGTCTGGTTTGGTCCCGGTCCGATCTTGTCCAGCACTTGCAGAGCGGGATCGAATTGTTGAGAACGCAAGAAAGAGGCTGCCAATCGCATCGCGGCAGCCTCTCGCATTTCGCCGAGTGGAAAGTCACGGGCGTATCGCTTGAGTGTATCGACACAAGCCTTCAGCTCGTTGTCTTCGAATTGAGTCGCCGCCATCCAATAGGTGGCTTTGTCAGAGACGATCCGGTTCCGGTCCATGGCTGCCTGGGTCGCACTATCGATTTTCCCGCTGAGTTTGGGGGCGGCCAGATGTGCCCGCAACATCGGCAGGTAGCCTTGGATCGCCTCGGTTTGATCGCCGAGCAATTGCTGGACGCGAGCCTGTTGCAAGGCACGGTTCGTGCGCTTCGAATAGACCGACCACAGCTTGGTCTTGGGGTCTTGCACTTCTTCAAATGTGGTCGGTCCCGACATGACAGCGACCAGTGGGAGCATGTGTTCTGCGGCCTCAGAACCCAGAGAGTTGTAGAGAGCACACTGCTGTTCCGGGTAATCCCAGACATGGACATGCTTGTTGTCGAGGCCGAGTGAGGACAGCACCAGATTCACACGTTCTACGAGTCCCCGCTCCCGTCCGGCGCTGGCTCCCAGTCCATCGTAAATCAGACATGGCTGGCCGTTCGGCCACTGAAACTGCAACTCGGCCAGTCGCGGAGACCAAGTACTGCTCGTGCCGACGAGACCAATTTTGGCCGCTTGAAGTCGGACGGAAGTCCATGGGAACGGGGCCCCCTCCAGGTCGAGTTGACGCAGTACGGTGTCATCGGCGAGTGCCGCCTGGAGCGTGGCCGGTTCACGATAAATGGTTTTCCGCTGACTCTCCCCCGCGGCAGGCACAGGCCATCCCGAGTGTGAATCAAACAAATAAACATCTCTCTGGATGATGACGCCCACCAACGGCGGAATGGCGGAGTCCTCCGTCGTCAAGACGACCGCGTCCAGATGCAGTTGACGCAGAACCTCTGCGAAAATCCACGCACGATCGGCCGAGGTGCCTTCCCCGAGTAACAGGCACTCGAACGGAGTCAGCGGCCGCGCAGTCGCAGACTGAGAGGCCACAGGTTCGAGGAATTGTGACATCAGATCCCAAGCGGCCAATGCTCGATCGAGGTCCGCTGACTGCGACTCCATCATCTCGATTGTCATTCGACTGAGCAGGAGCGACTGCCGGATATGTTCGACATCCCGACGTTCGAATCGAGTCGCCCGGACGCGTTCGAGGTACGCTCCCTCCAGTGCCGCCTCAATCGGTTGGAGATCCGAGACGATCGGATCCTCTCCCTTCGATCCGCATGTGGCCCAGTAACGGTTGAGTTCTTGAACTCGGCTTTCGATGTCGGTATTGAACTGCAACCGTTCAGGATCAACACTTTGAATCCACTTCGCCAGCTTGTTTTCGCAGAGGCTACTAGTGCCCCCGGCAATGCCTCCCTGGGAATTGAGCGATCCCACGGGGGCCACGGTCTGTTTCTTCGGCAACGAGTTGTACATGACTGCAAAGGCCGCAATCATGCCGAAGAGCCATAAGATCACACGGGAATTCAACCAGGATCGACGAGGCACGGGAGAGGACATGAATGTCTGCAACTTCGGGGCAACGGATGGAATTGCAAGACTGAAAGTGCAGTCCCACAGGTGACAGGCGACGAGAACTCGTCGCTGAACGATCAGTCCATCATGATGACCGTGGTGATAAACCGCAAACGCAGATCGATGGCCCCGAGGTCGAGCGTGTGTGAGTCCGGAAAGTCGGTCGGCAGCCTGTTTCTGCTCCCTCGCCCCCGGCGAATGACCTGATTCACAAGAGCGACTGGACTGCGGGGGAGAGGGGTGGTGACTGTAGCTCATGTCGCTCCGCGACGGAGATTTTTCTCGCAGGACGGCTTTCGGGCGGTATGGGGGGGCGGCGGACGGAATGCGAGTCGCGGAACGACATCGCCTACGGTGCATCGTACTCACCGTTGTGGCCTCGCCCCCTTCGGGGAGGCGAACCGCCAACTCGCGCATGTGCGGGACACTCGGTATTTCTTTTTCGCCATCGAGACAACGTGTCACCCTACTACGGGTTACGGGTCAACGAGCCCTCGACCGAGCCCCCGCAGATACGACATCACTCATCAAAAATACTCCGGTCGAAGGACTCGACCGGAGTATGTCAATGTCAAACATGGATCAGATGGCTGATCGTGAGTCAGCAGCGGTTAGAAGAACCCGCCACCGCCACCGCCACCACCACCGCCACCTCCGCCGAATCCACCACCACCACCACCACCGCCACCGCCGTTGTTGCCGTTCCCAGCACCGTTGAGTGTGTGACGGATATACATGCTCTCGGCTTCTTGCGAGTTGTAGCCGGGACCGTAAGGGGTCGCGACCACTGTTCGTTGTGGAGCATCCGGATTGCCGAGGTCACTGAGGATTTGAGCGACCAAGTTTCGCCGCAACATGTCCAGTTCGGGGTCGGAGTTGTTCATGCTCCGCTCGATGACCACCGGGAACGGCTGGCTCCGCATCCGGGCAGCAATCTCCAGGATCTTGTCCTTTCCGTCGGGAGTGAGGGTCGCCGTACTCCCCATAAAGTCATTCAGATTGACGATGAAGTCGACCGCCTCGGCGTTCGTTTCCATCGTCTGGTAGTGCGATCGCACTGTGTGACCGAGCGGCAGAACATCGGGAATCGAGTTCGATCGGCGGTGCATCCACCCGAACATCCTCGAGTGGAGGCGACCTCGCATGCCCATCGGGCCGCAGCCTCCGCAAGGATCACAGACGGGTTCACAGCTGGAGGTCTCACAAGTGCCTCTGTAGGGGCCGCAATTCGGGCCACACCAGCCACAGTGCGAGCATCCGATGGCAATCATCGGAGTGACGGCGATCAAGCTGCTCAGCAGTTTCTTCCAGGTCGTATTCATCGACTGCCCCTTCAGGCTATGTTGGCAGTCGACGCATCGACAGCCGTGTGTGTTCGTGGGAGTCTGGTCCCGAGAGGGGGGATCACTCGCCCACTGGATTCGAAGAAAGGGTTCACACCAGAGGAGTTACCGGCCCGCAGTGCGGGACTGACTCGGCATCCGTCTCGGCATCTGTCCCGAGGTCTGCGTGATCGGCTGACCATTGGGGTAGAGTTGGGGAACCGGCTGAGGACCGTAGTTCGGAGCCATACCCGGACCCGACTGATAGATCGGGGTGTTCGGCTGGCTCTGCATTTGCATCTGACCACCCTGGAGGACTCCGCCGCCAGTGGCCTGCGGAGAGATCTGACCGTTGGCATTCGCTGGGTTGTAGAAGTTGTGTCCGACATCGTGGGCCGGTCCCTGACCATTGCCGAACGGCAATAGCTGGTAGTGGCCAAGATCCGGCTGCCCTTCGATGCGGTTCAGCTTGAAGAAGTCGATGTCATCCGGATGCTTGACATAGTGTCCCGGCAGAGGCGGCACTTGTTCGGCATCCATGGCCCGGACGATTTCCGGAGTGGCCAGCATGATGAGTTCGTTTTCGCCTTCCGAGGCTTTCTTGGTGTGGAAGAGGAACGAACCGATGAGTGGGATTTCTCCCAGCAGAGGGATGCGGGTGTTCGAGGCCCCTTCCGAGCGACCCATCAAGCCTCCCAGGACAATCGTCTGGCCTTCGCGGAGTTCGACCTGCGTCTGCACCCGGCTGACATTCAGACCGGGGATGCTTCCGACTGAGGTGTCTGGATTGATGCTGGAAATCTCGGGCACGATCTGGAGCCGAAACAGGTCGTTGTCGATCACCGTGGGCACCACAATGACCGAGGTGCCGAAGCCTCGGAACGTCGTCGTGGTCCCCGCTGCCCCACCGACACCCACCGTCGTCGGAACGGCGAACTCACCCCCGGAGAGGAAGGCGGCGGGACGACCACTGAGAGTCACGAGGTACTGGTCGGTAATGACGCGGGAGGAGCCGTTCGCGGCGAGGGCATCCAGCAGGACGGTGATCTCCCCGTTGGAGAACACCCCGGACAGCACGGGCACAGCGCCCATCGAACTGGTGATGACATGCTGGGCATCGTTGAAGATGGCGGTCCAATCGACGCCCATGCGACGCATCTGGGTGCGGCTGATTTCGGCAAAGCGAACTCGGACGCTGACCTGGAATTCACCGGGCACGGAGAGTTCGTTCACGATGAACTGGCTGAAAAGGTCGGCCCCTCCGCCGATCCCGTTGTTTCCGTTGTTGCCGTTGTTGCCGAAGCCGTTGCCGCCATTGCCACCGTTGTTCAGGCCAAACCCATTCCCACCATTGCCGAACCCATTGCCATTTCCGTTGCGGTTCGTGGACTCCTCGGCCTGCACCTCGCTGCGGACCACTCCCATAATGCGGGAGGCTTCCTCGGGATCGCGAGCCTGACCTCGCACGATCACCCGATTGGTGAGCGGAATCAGGTACACGTTGCTGTTGGGGTAGAGGACTTTGAGGAGTCTTTCGACTCGACCGTAGTCGATCTTCCGACGGTCTTCCACATCCGGGTCACGGATGATTGAGATGTTGTACATCAGCGGCGTGACGGACTCCTTGGGAGGCTGCCCCTCTTTGCCTTCTTCTTCCTCAAACCAGATCCACAGATCGGTGGAGCCGAGGTTGGTGGCGAGGATCCCGAAGTCATGGTCCGTGTACTGGACAATGTCGATCAGGCCTGGGTCGGACCAGGCGAAGCGAGAGATTCGCTTGTGGGTCTTGACCAGCTGGCTCCGGCGATGAATGACCTGAAGCTTCTGCTGATTCTGAGGCATGGCCACAATGCGGCGATCTAGGGGAGCCAAGTAGTCATCGGGGTCATCACTGAGGATGACGCCCTGCCCTTGGCTCGGGCCAGTAGGAACTGGTCCAGGCGAACCAGCGGGAGTCGGCAACGGGGCCGTGAAGTAGCCTCCGTCCGGACCTTGACCGGGTAACTGCATCGGGGCTTGTGCCTCAATGGCTGTCGTGAGACATGTCGCCAGCAAGCCACTGATGATCCTGGCCCAGCGCCCCCGACGGGAGGTCGTGCGAGCCTCCGGGCGAGTTGGCATTGAGGAGGATGTAACCGCAGTCTGTGGAAGTTGAATCGTGGCCGACATCCGTTGTCGCTCCTGGTTCATCGACAGATTAACTTCGTCCGCGATCCGTGCGGAAGTTTGGAAATGGTTGAGATTTCCAAGGTGACGAGGCTAGAGTCCGTCTACTGGAGGAGCTATCGAGTGGCTCGATCACATGTCATCAAAACAATGTGGCTGACTTTCTTCAGAGTCTGATTTCAACTGCTGTTCTGAACATGCATCCGTTACGGATGGTACGACCTGATCCGGCAAATCACGCCGAAACGAACAGAGGCCCTCCGCAGAGAGCCTCTCAGGTGTTGCAATCGATTTCAATGACATATTGAACTATGCCAGTGTGTCGTCCTGTCTCACTCTCGTGTTACCAGACAATGGTCACGTTCTGGCTGGGTGGACCTTGGTAATACCATGGGTGACGGTAATTGTAGTAGGGGTAGCGAGTGTGCAACCCTCCGGAGTTGGCGTTCGGCGACAGCAGTCCCGAGGCCACTCCCGAGCCGCTGCCCATCAGAGAGGACTGTTCATAGCCCATTTGACCATAGCCGGACTGGATGTAACCCGGCCCCCCCGAGCCACCATAGGCTCCACCCTGACAGCCGCAAGCCGGGGCGGACATGACGAGTTGTGGTGCCGCACAGTTGTTGCACGAGGCCACCGGAGCCGCATCACACCCGTTGCAGCCCATGCTCGATGAGGACTCCATCACTGGGGAACTGTCGTACATCGGCTCGTGCGACAGTGGCTGTGCCATTGTCTCATAGCTTGGGGGCAGTGCAGCAGCATCTGGGGCAACGTGGGTGGGGGCAAAGATCTCTGGCTGCGGGGCGCTCAGCATTGGCTCAGACGCAGGCATATCGACGGGGGTAGGGAGAGGGGCCATTGGCAGCAGGGGGTTCTGTGCAAACAACGAACCCAGGCCGCAGAGGCCCATGGCTGCCAACAGTGCAAGGGTTTTCCGGGATCGCATCGATTGTACTCCAATGACTCAATGGGTTGCAGGTCGGACCTGCGTAGACAGTAAGGACAAAGTAAGCAGTGCAGGAACCCGTGAGGACTCCGGGAATCGGAAACTTCGGCATTTCCCGTGTCTTGCGAATCGATTTACCGTTTTTACCGTTTAACCGGCTGGAAATCGGTGCAACCTCAGAAACGATGAGGCCGAATCAACCACGGGACGGGGGCGGTTGTCATCCCGCAACATGAGGTTGCGAACTTCATCGCCGACGATTGTCGTCGGACTGGACAGCACGGCACCCGTGACAAGGAGACTGGTATGACCAAGGCAATGTGGGCGGCGCTCATGACAGCTGCGATGGCCGGCACTGGCCTGGCTCAGGACTTCGTGGGGCCCTCTTCGGTGGGCAGCAGCGAGCAGCTGTATCCTTACGATGACCAGGAGAAGTGGAAGCACGGGTATCTGAAGGAAATGCCGTACTACCACGGCTATCACTCCTTCCGCCCGTACAACTACCACCATGTCTATTCGCAGTCCCAGACGGCTGCGGGATGGGGCATGAACCCGACTTCGCCGCAGTCCCAGCAGTTCTGGCACAAGTACGAGCAGATGGCCAGCCCCGGCTCACCGATGATCTCGCAAAGCGAACGTCAGTCCTATGAAGAGCAACTGGTGCGGTTGCAACTTCAGAATCAAGCTCAGCAGATTCAGATGCAGAACCAGTACAACAGCGGGAACTACTTGAATGGCTTGGGTGGTCAGACGATGACTCAAGAAGTGGCTCCGGTCGTCTACCAGGGATTTGTTCCAAACGCTCCGCAAGGACCGCGTTCATCAAATCAGAATTTCGGAACCCTGAACACTAACACCTCACAAAATGAAGTGCAGCGCCAGGAGTTGCGGAACTGCCTGAATACCTCGCCCCAGCGCCGTTAGAACACGCCACGATCCGTACCGGATTGATCGTCAAGCCACCGTCGAGGGAGTCTTCACCGACTCCCTGGCCGGTGGCTGATGTGTTGTATGGGGCGGAATTCATGTATTTTTGGACCAACGGCAAACGGGCATCGCGATTTACGAAAATCGAATGACCTCCCCCGGAATTTCCTCAACCGTAGCAGCTTCGCTGGCCGATGCCGTCAGGAAGCGAAGTGCCATACTGTCACGCTGCGCAGTTCTGGCAGGACACTTCGCCCCAGAAGTCCATGGATGGACATGATGCACAGGAAGAACCCAGAGCCGAACTTCGGACTGTCCATCGCCCCGATGGCGGCCCGTCCACGCCTCAATCTTCCGAGATTTGTGAGACTCGGCATGACGTTGCTCGTCTTGCTGTTCGGCCAGAATGTCATCGCCTCAGAGATCGTCTACACGGGTCGACACGCTCTCAAAATTCCCTTCGACTTCAAAGACGAACAGATCCGTCAGCTCAAGGCCACCGAAGTCCACCTGCTGGTGTCGATCGATCGTGGAAAGTCGTGGAAGACAGCGGCTCGGGCCAAGCCCCAGGATCGGTTGTTCCGCTACAACGCCGCGGACAACGGGGACTATTGGTTCGCCGTGCGGATGATGAATTCCAACAATCAGCCGGTCCAACCGGGGACACCGCAGGTCGGCCTCAAGGTGACCGTCGATGATATTCCCCCGCTGCTCGATCTCAAGGTTCGCGAGCTCTCCCCCGGTCGTGTCGAATTGACCTGGCAGGCGGAAGACGATGCCCTCAATATCGAATCGCTAGAGATTCAATTCCGCGAAGGGGAAGACGGCGAGTGGAGGCCAGTCGCCACCGAGAAGCAATCGGTCGGGCGTGTGGATCTGCCGATTAGCGCTGCGGGCACTGTCTTTGTCGCTGCTCGCGTCTCGGATCAAGCCAAGAATGAAGTCAAATCGGAAGAGCAGACATCGGTCACGTCGGGTAGTAAAACTCAAACTCGCGAAACCGAACCCGACTTTACCAAGCCGGTCGCCATCCACCCCGGTCCGGTGGGCGGAGGCATTGACTCGTTGAAAACTCAACCTCGGATCATCACCGACTCGTCGTTGACGGCCCGACCGGTTCCCCAATCAATCAGCCAGAGCATGGGGAGCGCCGTTCGGGTCAATCCCGCTTTGTCGCATCGGCAGCAGTACTACCCCACCGGGGCCAAGGTTATCAAAGCCAATGCCTTCAACATTGGCTACTCGCTGGAACAGGTCGGCCCCTCGGGAGTCGGTGGTGTTGATCTCTTCATCACGGAGGACAACGGTCGCCATTGGTTTTCCTACGGCAGTGACCCCGATCGCCAGAGTCCGTTCTCCGTGCGAGTCGAACATGGCGGACAGTTTGGCTTTGCGATTCGGGCACGGAGCGGGATCGGTCTGTCTGATGACCCACCGAAACCAGGCCACCCGCCCGAGATGGTGGTGATCGTCGACCAAGACGCCCCCAGACCCAAGCTGGGAAACCTTACCCAAGGGCAAGGACTGACGCACAACCAAGTCCAGTTCAGCTGGGTTCTGATGGATGCCGACTTGCCCGAGCAACCCGTGATGCTCTCGAGGGCGTACAGCCCGACCGGCCCCTGGGAACCGATCAGTGGCTGGATCGAGAATTCGGGTCGCTACATTTGGACCTTGGACCAGACGATTGATCGGCCAATCTACATTCGATTGGAAGCTCGCGATCTGGCCGGGAATATCGGAAAGGTCGATTCCGACCAGCCGTTGCACATCGATTTAACTCGCCCCACGGCTCGCATTCTGGACGTGGAATCGGTGACTCAATAAGACCGGCAGGGCCGTGGAAACTGTGCCCAGGGTGACCTCTCAAAACTTTTGGCACGAGAGGTCCGCTTGCAGGCGTGCGAAAAGTCTCGCGGCCACCCCGCTCGTCGGGGTGTTTCCCGCGCTTATGCGCTACCGTAGCGCACAAGCTCGGGAACCACGGGGGCGAGCCCCAGTGGCGGGTCAGTTCAAACGACCTGCTTGCCAAATTGCACGCCTTGTAGGATGGTCAGTGGCAATCATTTTGCCGACTTGGGAGAGCCCAAACGTAGGCGATGTCGCTCCGCGACTCGCATCCCACCAGGATAAAGCCCGACTGGCGCAGACTCCCAGTGACCGGCAATTGCTCAACAAGAGGAGTCTCAGTCGCGGAGCGACGTGAGCTACAACCCGCTGGACCTCGCCCTCTCGTCCAGGCTGTATATGCCCCCCCGTCGAAGCGAAGACAGAGCAGTACTGGACTGATGAAACGACGTTTGTCGCACCTCCAGTTTCGTGAATCGCCGGTGCCCCCTCGCCAAATTTCAGCAGGCCAGACTCCGCGCCGCCCCCACCCAGCTGCTCACCGCATGGTCCTGACTGCCCCCGTCTCGACTGACCACTGCCAGCCTCTTCAATCTGCGGGCGATTCTGGTCGCGAGGGAAGGGCGATGGGCTCACAAAACGTCACTCACCGAGAGGCCCGAGATTGCCCAGGATTCACTCGTTTCATCAGGCCAGAGCAATACTCTTTAGGCGGATGTCATTCCCGAGTAACATCCCGACGAGTTGTCCGTTGTCACTCGCTCAGGGAGCAGTCATGTCACGATCTCCATTCAGCATCGCTGGCATGTTACTCATCGGGATTTGGTCGGGTTGTGGGCCACCAGGTCCGCCTGGGCAGCCGACGAACAAGTACGCCCTGCCACCCAGCGATGTGAAGTACAACAACCCCTATGACGTGGCCAACGGGGAGATTGAATTCAAAGACACCGTCACCAGCCAAGCAGCTCCTGCGACGGACTTTGCCTCAGTGCCCCTGAGCCTCAAGTCAGGCGGCACCTCGACGCTGAGCGAGATGGCCGCCGGGCGAAATCTGGTGGTGGTCTTCGCTCGCGGGTACTCCGGGGCGATCTGTCCGTACTGCTCGACTCAGACGGCCAGCCTGATTTCGAACTACGCGGAACTCCAGAAACGCAATGCCGAGGTCGTCGTCATCTACCCGCTCGAAGCAGAGAAAGACACCCATCGACGGGCCGAGTTCATGGCCAAGGTCAATGAACTTAACGCAGCGACCAAGGACCAGGAGCCCCCGTTTCCGTTTGTCCTCGATGTCGGCTTGAAGGCCGTCGACATCCTGGGCATTCGCAAAGACCTCTCGAAGCCCGCCACATTCATACTCGATGCCGAGGGGGCGGTGCGGTTCGCCTATGTCGGAGAGTCACTGGCCGATCGCCCTTCCGTCAAGGCCATCCTCGGACAACTGGATCAGCTGCAACTCGCCGCGCCGCCGAAGTGATTCGAGCCCAGTCATTCGCCATGTGGGCATCGCTCGCCCTCTTCCTCCGTCAGGACCAGCGAGGCCCATGTCTCTCCCGCTCGACGACTTCTGGACAATCGCGGTTCGCGAAAGACTCGTGACCGAGGCCATCGCTCTCGATGCCGTCGATGCGGCTCTCTCGCGTGGCTGGTCCGCGGAACAGACAGCTCGCGAGCATACCGCCCTCAACCCGGCTGTGATCGGAATCATCCAGGCATTGCTGCAACCTTGCGATCAGGTGCCGGGGTATGAACTGCTGTCGCATCTGGGGCATGGCGGTATGGGAGTGGTCTATCAGGCTCGCCAGTTGGCCTTCAACCGGACGGTCGCACTGAAGACAATCCTTGTCGGTCCCGATGCGAACCCGATCTCACTGCAACGCTTCGAGCAAGAGGCTCAGACGATCGGTCGGCTGGTCCACCCGCATCTCGTTACGGCTTACGACTTCAGCCGGGCCGGAGGACGGTATGCTCTCGCCATGGAATTCCTGGATGGCCAGGATGCCGAGCGGTGGCGAGAGACACGAGTCCCCAGCGAACGCGTCGTCTGGTGTCTGATTCGGCAGGCCGTCGCCGGGCTGGCCCATGCCGCAGCCGCCGGAGTCATCCACCGCGACATCAAGCCCTCGAACCTGTTACTCGTTCCGCCGCCGGTCGGGTTCTCCATGCCGCCGGGTGTCCCGCTGCTGAAGGTCGCCGACTTTGGACTGGCACTGCTACAGGACGCCAGCCTCCAGTCGACCCGACTCACCAACGAGAACTCCACCCTCGGCAGCCCGATCTACATGGCCCCGGAACAGCTCAAGGGGTCCCGCGTCGATCACCGGGCGGACATCTATGCCGTGGGAGCGACGGCGTACTACTTGCTGGCCGGGCACTCCCCGTTTGAGGGACTCAACATGTCCCAGATTTATGGCCAGAAGCTGTACGGCGAACCGCAGCCGATTGAGACCTTGCGAGCGGATCTGTCCTCGGTGAGTGTCACTCTCGTGGCGTGGTTGATGACGCGAGATGTTGACCAGCGACCGGGCGAATATGAAGCGATTCTTAAGCAGATTGACGAGGTGTTGCCCAATCTGCCGCCGGAACGAGACCATTGGGAAGAGCCGCTTTCCTCGTCGGCGGGGACGACGCCCACCGACTCGCCGCTGGATCGATATTCGCAGACGCAGGTCGTGGCCATTCCCGCCCCGACCGTGCGACCGCCCTTCCCCCCTGTTGTGCCATCGAGAGCGGTCGCAAGTGTGCCCACGCAGGCCGCGACGATCGAATCCCCGCTGTCGATCCAGCCCGCTGAGATGCCCGCAGCGCCTCGGCGGCTCGGGCGGCGAACGTGGATCATCGGCGGTCTATGGATCGCGGTCGCGGCCATGGGGATCGGGTGGATCATTTGGCCACCCGCACCGCAGCCCGTCACTGCCGTCCGCAACTGGCAACCGACTGGCTGGGCGACAGAGTGCTACGACGGACGAACGCTCCAGGGGTGGAAGGTCGAACGGGGAACTTGGATTCCCGGAGTCAAAGACGGTGAGGGAGCCCCAATTCTGGCAGGTAGTCGCGGGGCGATCAGCTTCCCGCTGCTGCGTTCGCTTGAAGGCCAAGTTGCCCCTCTGTACGGGTTTCGCATCGTGGTCCTCGTCGACCCGCGCGGTGCGGGAGCTGCCGAATTGCAATGGGCCTTGAACAGCGAGGGAGTGAGGGCCAGCGCGACTCGCTATGTCGTCAGGCTCGCCAACGAGCAGCTGACAATCGGCACACGAACCTCCTTCAATGGGCCACTCGCCACGACCTTGATGACTCGCGACCTGCCAGCAGGAAACCAACGGTACGAGATCAAGCTCGAACAGCACGGAGGGAACGCCTGGATATTTCTGAATGGGGAAGAGGTCGGAGTCTGCCCGGCCCCCAGTTATGTCCAGACGCCCGAGTTCTTCCTGGCTGCTGAGCCCGCCAGCGGAGCCAGCAGCGACGAGTCCGCCTGGTTCTCGGATATCGTGCTGGAGGAACTCGGGCCGCAGCAACTGGCCGAGTGAGACTGCCACTCTGAGGGCGAGAACGCGCTGAGCGAGTCGCCTTCTCCTAGGGGGGGCATCAGCAAAGTCTGCACCGTCCCCCTCTGCTCCCTCTCCCCACTGGCGGCGAGACTTTTCGAGTGGGCATGGCTGTGGGGAGAGGGCCGGGGTGAGGGGCACAGAGCGAGCGGTGTGGCCCCCTCCCCCCAACCCTCCCCCCCGAAATACGCGTCACACGAAATCCCGGTCAATCGCGGGGGAGAGGGGGCAGGACAGAGCCGCTGCCGACTTTTTTGACGTACACCTTCGCCTGGCCCTTGCACGGTTAATTCCCATTCCCGGCCCGCTCTGCCACAATCCCCGCATGCTCACCTACATCGAACGACTGAATGCAGCGATCCGCTTGAAGCAGACTCCGGCCCTCGTGGGACTGGACCCGCGCATGGATCAGTTGCCTGCGGAAATCATCGAGCGGGCTCGGCACGCAACCCCCAATAAGCGGCTGCAAATGGCGACCGCTTATGAGGAGTTTTGCGTTCGAATTATTGATGTGGTCGCTCCGCTGGTGCCCGCTGTGAAGCCGCAGGTCGCCTTCTTCGAGGAGTGCGGACCTGACGGGATGGAGGCTCTCAACACCGTCATGCGGCACGCCCGCAAGCGCGGACTGATTGTCATCGCCGATGCCAAGCGCGGGGACATCGGATCGACCGCGGAGGGGTATGCCGCAGCTTGGCTGGCGGGGGACGATCCGGAGGCAGCTGCGTGGCCGTCGGACTGCCTGACGATCAATCCCTTTCTCGGGCGGGACACGCTTGACCCGTTCGTGAAGACGGCGGTCGCTCGCCGTGCGGGACTATACATCTTGGTGAAGACCAGCAACCCCGGTTCGGGGATGTTGCAAGACCGCCTGACCGAGGGAACATCCGTGAGCGAGTGCCTCGCCGATGTGGTCGAGCAGCTGGCCATCGCCTCGGCGACGGCGGGCGAACACGACGGGAGTATCGGTGCGGTCGTCGGTGCGACCCACCCGGAACAACTCGCTCAATTGCGAAAGCGCATGCCGCACGTGCCGCTGCTGATCCCCGGCTATGGAAGCCAGGGTGGAACCTCGGCGGATGTGGCGAGTGCCTTTCACGCCGATGGCGCTGGGGCTCTGATCAACAGTTCGCGCGGGATCATCTTCGCCGCCAGCCGCAAAGAGTTCAAAGATCGCTTCGCCCCGAAGGACTGGGAACAGGCTGTGGAACAGGCGACACGCGACATGATCGCCGATCTGGCGGAACATACGCCTGCCGGGGCACTACGGGTCGGGTGAGTTCGGTCGTGGCGATGCTCCACACGGCCCGTAACGGAACCCTCTCGTCTGGACTCCCTCTGTTGAAAATTGCATCGAAGAGGTAGAGTCATGGCGTTGCTTCACACGCACTGACAGCGGAGCGTGGTTGCTCTCGCGAACGTCGGCACCAAGTGCTGTTCCTGGAAGGCATGACATGACATTGAGGCTTCTGCTCGTCGGTTGGGCATCCCTGCTATGGGCAGGCAGTTCATCCCTTCACGCCGCCGATTGGCCGCAGGTTCTGGGCCCTCAGCGCAACGGAATCGCCGATCCCAGCGAGAAGATCGCCGCGCGGTGGAAGGGGCCGCTGAAGGCTTCATGGTCACGCACAGTCGGAAGCGGGTTTGCCGGGGTAGCTGTCTCGCAGGGCCGCGCCGTGCTGTTTCACCGCGTGGACGATGAAGAGGTCATCGAGTGCCTCGACGCGATGACCGGGAAGCCGCTGTGGAAGGCTTCGCACCCGACCACCTTCCAGCCGCAATTCGGGAGCGACAACGGACCGCTCTGTACGCCGACGATCTCGCAGGGCAAGGTCATTACCTACGGGTCGCAAGGTGTCCTGACCTGCCATGACTTAATGACCGGGCAGCAGGACTGGACGCGCGAGACACATGCCGACTTCGGTGCCGAGACCGGGTACTTCGGGGCGGGAAGTTCGCCGCTCGTGGTCGCGGATCGCGTGGTCGTCAACGTCGGTGGGAAGCGACAGAGCGCCGGTGTTGTCGCCTTCGACCTCAAAGATGGAGCCACTGTCTGGCAGAAGATCGCCGATGACGCCAGCTACTCCGCCCCGGTCGTGATGGATGTCGAAGGGATGTCGATTGCCATCCTCATCACCCGGCTCAAGTGTGTCGGCATCGAGGTCACCAAAGGAAGCCCGATCTTTGAAGTCCCCTTCGGTGCGCGAGGGCCAACCGTCAACGGAGCCTCGCCAGTCATTTACGGGAACCAGATATTCCTCACCAGCAGCTATGGCGTCGGGGCTCTCTCGGGTCACTTGGAGTTCCCGAACTTTGTGACCGACTATGCCAAGGAGGAAATCTTCTCCAGCCAGTATGCCACCCCAATTCTCCGGGACGGGCTGTTCTACGGCATCGACGGGCGCGACGATACCGGCCCGGCGGACCTGAAGTGCTTCGATCCGAAGACAAAAAAGCTAAAGTGGTCCGAGACCAGCTTCGGGTATGGCACGCAGATTCTGGTCGATGGCAAGTTGCTGCTGGTCAAGACGAACGGGGAACTGGTGCTCGTGGAGCCGAGTGCCGAGGGCTATGTCGAGCTGGCTCGCGACCAGGTGTTGACCGGTGTCACGCGGGCACTGCCCGCATACTCGAATGGGCTGCTGTATGTGCGGGATGACAGGCAGCTGAAGTGCCTGGACCTGCGGGTCGCGAAGCCATGAGTGAGCCTGACGCGGTTGCCAAAGCCTCACTCGTCGATCGTCTTATCTGTCTCGCAGCTGCGGGAGGAGGGTTGGGTTATTTGCCGAAAGCTCCGGGAACCTATGGGAGCTTGCTGGGGCCACTGCTGGTCTGGCTGGCTCAACGCGGCGGGATCACCGGGCCACGCGACTTGGCTTTGTTCGGAGTGGTCTGGTTCCTCATCGGAACGGCGCTAGCGGCACGGGCGACTCGTGTGTCGGGGATCGAAGACCCGCAGTTCGTGGTCTGCGACGAGTTCTTCGCGTTCACTTGGGTCTTTCTGTTCGTGCCCGTCACTTGGCCGACGGCGATCGCCGGATTTGCACTGTTCCGGCTGTTCGATATTTGGAAGCCGGGTCCGGTCGGCTGGGCGGAGCGACTGCCCGGTGGCTGGGGCGTGATGGCCGATGACGCGGTGGCGGGATTGCTGGCGGGTGGGTTGCTGTGGGGCGGAGTGACCTATTTTCTGTGAGTATTGGGGCGCGTTTCCTACATGCCCGTAGCTCATGTCGGTCCGCGACTGAGACCCCTTCAGCTGGACGCCCTGTTGAGCCCTGTGTGAGCGATGCTGGAGCTGGCGGAATGCGAGTCGCGGAGCGACATCGCCTACGTGATGGCGCGTTCACCGAGGTCGGCGAGGCTCCTGCCGAGCCGCTCACGCCAGTTCGCGTTTCCCCAGGCGCGCGGCTCAGCAGGAGCTTCGCCTTCCGGCAGGCAGGGCTCATCCCGAATTCCAAGCCTTGACGGGGCACTAGGCCTCAACCGGTCGCAGTGCGCCTTCGTCCTTGAACAGCTTGTACTCGACCGCATCGACGAGCGCGAGCCAGCTGGCCTCAATGATGTTTTCGCTGACGCCGACGGTGCTCCAAAAATCAGTGTCGTCCTGGCTCTCGATGACGACGCGGACGCGGGCGGCGGTCCCTTCGGTGGAATTAATGACGCGGACCTTGTAGTCGACGAGCTTCATGTGGGCCAGATTCGGGTACGAGGGGACCAGTGCCTTGCGCAGCGCGTTGTCAAGAGCATTCACCGGGCCGTCTCCTTCGCCGGCGACGTGTTGGATGGTGTCACCCACGCGGAGCTTGAGGGTCGCCTCGGTGGAGAGGTGAACTCGTTGAGAGTTGAGAGTTGAGAGTTGAGAGTCAGAGGTCTCTCCTTCGCTCAACGCTAAACGCTCAACGCTCAACGAATCCACTCGCGAATGCACGCGCTCGAACTTGGGCTCGTACGTTCCAGCGCACTTCTTCATCAGGACATCGAACGACGCCTCGGCGGCCTCGAACTGATACCCCTGATTTTCCAGCTCGACCACGCGGGCCAAGATGCGGCGCATCAGTTCGTCGTCCTTTTCGAGGGCGTACTTCGTGGCCTTGGCGATGATGTTCGAGCGGCCCGATAGCTCACTGACCAGCACGCGTCGCTCGTTACCAACGGTCTCGGGAGTGATGTGTTCGTAGCTCATCGCGATGCGGTTGATGGCGTGGACGTGCATGCCGCCTTTGTGGGCAAAGGCACTCCGCCCGACGAACGCCTGGTTGTTACGGACGTTCATGTTGGCCAGCTCATAGATGTACCGCGACAACTCGGTCAGCCGCTTGATCCCGCCAGGGATGAGGATTTGCTGGTTCTTCTTAAGTGCCAGGTTGGCGGCCACGCTGATGAGGTCCGCGTTCCCGCAGCGCTCGCCGATGCCGTTGATCGTGCCTTGCACTTGGATCGCTCCGTGGTCGAGTGCGCGGAGCGAGTTCGCCACTGCGACATCACAGTCGTTATGGCAATGGATGCCGAGCGGCACGATCAGCTTGGCCTTGAGTTCACTGACCGTCGCGGCGATCTCCTCGGGCAGGTTGCCGCCGTTCGTGTCACAGCAGACGATGATCTCGGCCCCGGCCTCGGACGCAGCTGTGACGGTCTGCAGCGCGTACTCGGGGTTGGCCTTCCAGCCGTCAAAGAAGTGCTCCGCGTCATAGAACACGCGTCGCCCTTGCGACCGCAGATAGCTGACCGAGTCGCGAATCATCGCCAAGTTTTCTTCCAGCGACACTCGCAACACCTCGGTGACATGCAAGTCCCACGTCTTGCCGACCACGGTGCAGACTTTGGCCCGCGTGTTCATCATCGCCTGGATGCCGGGGTCTTCGGCAGCTGTGACGCCGCGCCGCCGCGTCATGCCGAAGGCACACACCACCGCATGCTTGAGCGGCATGTCGGCGACGAGTTGGAAGTATTCGGTGTCCTTTTCGTTCGAGCCAGCGAAGCCACCCTCGATGTAATCGAACCCCATCTCGTCGAGCCGCTTGGTGATCAGCAGCTTATCCTGCAAGGAAAAGTTCACGCCCTCTCCCTGGCTGCCGTCGCGGAGCGTGGTGTCGTAGAGTTGGACTCGCATGGTGAGAACCGGGTGAGTGGGGAGTGGGGAGTGGGGAGTGGGGAGTGGGGAGTGGGGAGTGGGGAGTGTC
>JAYTCW010000345.1:0-14838 GCA_043736295.1 Planctomycetota bacterium
GTTTCACACGTTGGAAGCCCTGGGGTGGAGGTCCGAGAGCCCGCGTACAATGGCGACCACACTCCTTCGGAAGTCTGGCGGTCAGTTTCCACTGGCTACTCGCCGAAACCCGCAGCTCAATTGCGAATTGGTGTGCCAATTCAGCAGGCGACTCGCTCAGTCCGCACCAGAACGCGGATCGCCAGGACAATGAATGTGCTTGACAGAGTGGTCGTCGCGATTGATTGAGCCATCGTCCAGTGATTGATATGCAGGTCGCCCCTCACCCCAGCGATGATGAGTGGCACGACCAGCCAGAGGGCGATGAAAGACGCAATGAGGCACACAGCGCGGGGCCAGCGGGTTTCGGACTGTTGCAGACCCAAGTGGCAGGCGAATGAGGTTGCGAGGACTCCTCCGATGACTCGCGGACCGAGTACGCCTCCGTGGGCGGCATCCAGCACGAAACCACAGAGCGCTGCCCCCCAGAGACCGGACTTCGGCCACTGCATCACAAGCAGCGTGAGATACACGCCCGTTGCACTGGGCCAACGTGAGTCGTGCCAGCCAGCGGAACAGTCCCACAGGCAACTGAGATAGCCCAGGGTCATCCAGAGCAGGGCTCGACCTATCACGGCGTTCCTCGTGCGGCCCCAGCGTGAGGCATCGAGTCTCCCGCAACGCCGAAGGAAAGTTCCAGTACGAGCACTTCGCAAGGAGGCAAACCGCTCCGCGCGGGGGAGACTTCAATCAACCATTCTGGCTCACCCGGCCTGAGTTCCGCCCGAGTGATCGTCCCGTAAAACAGAGGGGGAGAGAGTGGAACGCCTCGCAGGGCCGTGAATACCAGGTCGCCCTCTGCCACGGGATCGGTCGGGCCGATGTGCAAGAGGCGGCAGGCTCCCTCCTTCGACCCGGACAGAATCCCCTCGACTCCGAGTACCGCCTCCCCATCGAGTAGCCGCACAATCTGGGCCTGCCCCCGGAACTCGGGATCAGTGATCGGCTGGATCGTACTCGTCCAGCGGCTGGTGCGAGAGATCCGACCGATGATTGATCGCCCGGCCAACACGAGATCATCGGCAGCCATGCCCTGCGGTTGCCCCTGGTCGAGGATCGACTCACCGGGTGCCAGGACCAGATCATTCACGGCCACATGGTCAGTTGATCCCGCTCGCACCACAGCAGCCGGGGCGGAATCCCCTGCCCGACGCTCCCAGCCGATGATCCTTGCAGTTCGCAGCTTGGGCTGAATCGGTGAGGGAGTGATCGCCGCAGCGGGCCAGGTGGGAACTCGATTCGCCTCGGTCAACTCGGCCCGTAGTTTTGCAGCTTCCGCCTGCCAGTACCGAGCCTGACGCTCCCACTGGGTGTCTGTGGCAGTGGCGGAATTCTGAGCGACTGGACCAGAGATCACCTGAGGCACAGCGGCGGCGAGTACGCATTGCCCCGGCGCGAGGAGATCATGCACCGCACTACGCAGCTTCCCCGCCCACACCTCAGGCAGGCAGAACAACATTCCGCCCACTAGCAGAGCTGCGGCGATGGGGACGAGTCTTGGCGGTGAGTGAGAATCGGTGTGAGCATTGTCCAATTGGTGAACCCCTCTTGTTCCCTCTCCCCCGCGAGTGACATGTGCAAGCAGAGAATATGTGTTGCGGGGGAGAGGGCTAGGGTGAGGGGGCCTGGAATCCCCCTCACCCCGGCCCTCTCCCCCACAGTTAAGTCATCCCCGAAGGCCTCGCCGATTGTGGGGGAGAGGAGGCAGACACACCAGGAAGCGTGTCTCGCCAGTGTGTGAGCTCCCCGCGTTCTGGCGAACGCAGCGCCCCCTCATTTCAGCGACCATCGGTGACCAGACTTTCCCGCCAGAGATCAAAGTGCTCCAGACAGATCAGCGCCCCGCGGATCGCGGTCCGCTCCGGGTCATGGTCACGACGCACGGGGATGCCAAGTTGCTCTCGCAGATACGCTTCGATCCCGCGCAGCTGGGCTGTGCCGCCAGTGACAACCAACCCGGTATCGGCGAGGTCGGCGACGAGCTGGGGGTGGCATTGTTCGATGGTGGAGCGGATACCGCTGACGATGTGTTGCAGTGGGTCAGCGAGGGCGAGGCGAATCTGTTCGCTGACGACGACGATCTTGCGAGCCACTCCGCTGATGACATCCAGACCGCGCACCTCGAACGACAATTCCCGGTCGAGAGGGACCGCGCTGCCGACTGCCAGCTTAATCTGCTCAGCTGTCGCGGCGCTGATGCGGAGGGCATGCTGGCGACGCAGGCAGTCGATGATCGCTTGATCGAGGTGATCGCCCGCGACTCGGAGCATCTGCCCGGCGACCTCGTCTCCGAGGCTCATGACCGAGACCTGCGACGTGCCGCCGCCGAGGTCACACACCATGCTGGCCAGCGGCTCCGAGATCGGAAGTCCCGCTCCGATGCAGGCCGCCTTCGTGACCGGAAGCAAAAAAACTCGCTCGGCTCCGGCCCGCTCGACACTGGTGAAGACCGCACGGCTTTCGACCGGCGACAGACCCGAGGGCACGGTGACCACGACGCGCGGGTACCCCTTAGCTCCTTGCATCGCCTTCCGCAGAAAGTACGAGATCATCGCCTCGCACAGCTCGAAATCGGTGATCGCCCCGTTGCGAATCGGCTGCACGGCACTGATCGAATCGGGGGTGCGGCCCAGCATTTGACGAGCCAGCGTGCCGACGCAGGTGCCCTTCCCCAGGATGCGGCGGGTGGCGGTATCGAGCGCGATGACCGAAGGCTCTTCGAGGACAACGCCGCGCCCAGGAATGGCCACGCGCGTGCTGGTGGTCCCCAGATCGAGCGCCACATCGGGCGTCCACCAACGGCGAAAACGGTGAAACATCCTGCCCCCCAAGTGACGAATCCTTGTCGAGGAGCGTTTTACCCGACCGGCGGTTTTTGCCGCAAGAGGCGTTCCCGAGGAGACGTGTCACTCAGGGGCCGGGAGCATGTCAGCTTTTGCCTCTCGGCGTATCGCCCGAGAAACGTCAATCGGAGCCGTCGACGGGAGGTGAGAAGATGGGTGGTGCCAGGGGGATGTGGACAGCGCTGTTTTCGCAGGGAGGCGGGAATTATGGTTCATCCGACTATTTTTTGGGGAGGGGTCGCAACCGGGTGGACTTTTCAAGGCATAGCTCCGTACATCCTTCTGCCGTCAGGCATTTCAACATCCCCAAAATCGTCGGATGAGCCAGAAATCCACCCAGTTCAAAAACCGATAACCCCCTCGCGATCCCCCGGAGGAAAATGCAAAGTCAGTGCCATTGGGCTAGCGCCGTGCCGCTCACGGAATGGGGCACGAGAGTTCAGCGTAGTCGGGCCGGTCGGCGGGGGATTGGTGGCGGAAGGCACGCAGGACTTTTCCGTTCTCGATCAGGAAGGTGCCGGGCATCTGGAACATGCTTTCCTGGCTGGCCCCAAATCCGTGGCCGTCTCCGAAGGCGGCGAGCATGCCGCGCCACCAGACCTTCAGACCTAGCAGTTGTGTCAGGCCACCGGGTTGCAAGTCGAACTCGGCGTAGAGTTGCCGCTGGGGATCGCTGTAGCGGGGGAGATCGGCGACGCCGTATTTCTCGACGAAAGGGGCGATGTCGGCCTCGGGACTCATGTGGACGAGGGCGATTTTCGCGCCGCTGGTCTCGATCTTGGTCCGTACCTTGCCCAGGTCATCCAGGGCTTCGCGGCAGAAGGTACAGCCGGAATGCCGCAGGAACACGACCAGCACGCGCTGCTTCTCCGAGAGTTGGGCCAGAGTCTTCCCCGTGCTGCCCATGAGCGTGTTCAACACTGAACCCGATTGAACAGTCACAGATTGCGAATCGTGCCAGACAGCTGCTCTCCACAGAATGATCGTGAACGGCACCCACCAGATCAGATCGTTGGTCAGCAGCGTCCGCAGGCCCTCGACAGGCAGTGTGCCTTGCAGGACCGAGTACACGTAACCCACCGGCCCCAACACCTTGCCCAACAGGCCTACGAAGAGGATTAACCAGTGCCGGTAGGGGTCGCGGGCCGAGATCCAGTAGCCGACGCCGTACACGCCGATCACCATGCCCAGGCACTGCCAGATCGGATGCACGTTCTCTTCCGAGGGGAGGCCACCGAATTGGAGTGACATCTCTGGGGCCACGATGGCAAAGCCCCCCCACAGGAGGTTGTACACCCCAGCTGCAATCAGGACGCGGGACATCCACGGGGCGGGTGAGAAAACAGCGGAGGACATCAGGCAATCCTGGATGGTGAGCGTCCGGCGTGATCCGGACGGTGCATCGAATGAGCGGTTCAGAAATGGCCCTCTCGCATAGACTGTAGGATCCTCAGCGTCTTTCGAACACAAGGGGGCGGGTTTTCTGTCAGCGACCAATAGAAATGTCACAAGGGGACACTCGTCTGCCTCGACCTGGCCTGATGAAACGACCGCACACGAGGTCGCTTCGAGACTCTCAGCGAATTCCGTTTCGTCAACCAACCTCCCTCGCCCCGCCGACTGCAAATTGTGCGATGGTGGAGTGCTTCAATCCGCACGACTCACCTCAAGAGTGATTGCATGCTACTTAAACTTCTGGCCATCATGATGAATCCTCCAAACCCGACAGTGGTCACAGCCATTCGGGATGGAAGAGTTCGAGTGCCACCTCGCCTGGGTTGCAGCACCGCCGCGCGGGGGTGATCTGCAAAATCTGTGGACCGATTCCTCACTGAGGGAGCCTTTCCGGCGAGGAGAGTTCGTACTCAGTTTTCACAGATCGGCACAGATTTCAGAGACATTGCCACGGTCGTGGCGACTCGAGATCAGGGGCGGCGCGATCAGTGGAGCGGCGAGGGGCCGGAGGCGATTCGCTCAACTGGCAGTGAGCAAAACGCCGTTTCATCGGGCCACAACTGGGGTGTCGTCCACAGCCCTGCACACCGAAAGACGACCGGCCAGACTTCACGTACCAAAAGACTTCCGAACTCTTCGGAGACTTCGGAAGTCTGACGAGTCGGATTCCACTGGCCGTTCGCCATAGTAAATATTTTCTTTCGGCAAATGACCACTGAGACGAAGGAGCCAGCTGATTACTGATTGAACAGTCTTGAACGAAAGCGGTCGCTGGGACTCGGATTGGCGATCAAGACTTGCAATTCGGCCAAAATCGCCGACCTGTACAGATAAATCCTTGTTTCCTCGGTTCTGGCCTCGATACTCTGCTGCTCGTAATCGGAGCAACCCTCCGATTCGGACGAAACGGAATTCGCCTCACACAGGAGCTCAAGGATGAGCCAGCTGCATGTGTACCGCCCCGATCTTGCTGATGAAGAGCCCCGCTTGTTGTCATTCGCCTTTTATGCCCCGCTGATTCGTGCGGAGCGAGCGATGGCCGCCCTGCGTGAGGCCCGCCTGCGAGGCGAGCGGGTGTTCAAGATGCAAGATTACCGCCCGAAGACATTCTCTCTGCGCGTGTTCGACGGACAGCGACGGTGGTAACATCGGAGTCGCGATCCGCAAAGGGCTTGAGCCATCGAAGCTGTTCGATGTGTCCCTGAGTGCGAAGCGGTCGTGACTGGGAAGATTCCCCGATGTCTTCACTCAGACGCATCTCTGACATCCCTCAACTTCCCTCTCGGGCCGTAGATTCCCACAAGGGAAGCTATGGACGAGTGGTGTTGATCGGCGGCAGCATCGGGATGAGCGGGGCGATCTCTCTCGCCGGACTCGGGGCATTGCGAGGTGGGGCGGGGCTGGTCTACTTGGCCTGTCCCCGATCAGTGTGGAGTGCGGTCGCCGCCATCGAACCCTCCTATTTGACGATCCCGCTGCCCGAGGACGCGCTCGGTCGGCTGGCCATCCCGTCGATTCCCGACATCATGGCCGCTTGCCAGAACGCTGATGCGGTGGCGATTGGTCCAGGGCTGGGACAGTCGGACGAGCTGCGCGAGGTGGTCTCCCAAGTCATTCGCGGTGTCGACGTACCGTGCGTGGTCGATGCGGATGCCCTCAATCTGCTAGTCGAACGTCAGGGCCTTTTCGCCTCTGCTCGGTCGCTGCGGGTGCTGACGCCGCATCCGGGGGAATTCTCCCGGCTGACGGGGCTCCCCATCCGCGAGATTCAAGCCCATCGGGAATCGCTGGCGGTCGAGTTCGCGCAGCGACACCGCGTGGTCCTCGTCCTCAAGGGAGCCGGAACCATCGTGACCGATGGCGACCGCCTCTTTATTAACCGCACCGGTAATCCCGGCATGGCCACGGGCGGAACGGGCGATGTCCTGACCGGATTGATCACCGCCCTCATTGCCCAAGGGGCCGACCCCTTCGACGCAGCCTGCCTCGGATGTCACCTGCACGGACTCGCCGGAGATCTTGCCGCCGAGGAACTCAGTCCGCCGGGAATGATCGCTTCGGACCTGCCGAAGTACCTGCCGCTAGCGTGGAAGCGAACGTGAGGGAATTCTGTCGTAGCCACGCTTCGTCAGAACGTGGGCCACATGGCCTGAGCGCCCACCCTCTGGCGAGGGGCGGCTACGAATCGTGGTACTGCGGCGTCTCCTAGAAGCACCATTCGGCTCAAGCCGGACGCTCGCCGGAAGGGCTATTTCGGCTGCCATTGGGCATCGAGTAACGCCCGCAGCGTGGCCACTCGATCAGGTTCCGACTCGGCGAGGTTTCGCATCTCGTCCGGGTCTTCGCTCAAGTGGAACAGCTCAGTCACTCCGCCGGGCACCCGCTCGGCGTGCGGGACGATCAGCTTCCACTCGCCGCTGACGACCCAGCGGTAACGCAGGCTCGCAGCTGGGCGGGCAATGTCGTACACGTCGTGTTCGTAGATCTCCCCGAAGACGCTCGACCGCGACGCGACTTGTTTCTCGTCGAGCAGGTTCACCCCCGGTAGTGACTGAAACAGGCTTGCGTCATCGATCCCAACTGCCGACAGGATTGTGGGGAACAGATCCATCGAGCTGGCGAGGTGGGTCTCATCGCGGCGCGGGGCGACGTGTCCCGGCCAGCGAATCATGATCGGCGTGCGCACGCCGCCATCGTATTGCGATCGCTTACCTCGCTCGCCACCCGAGGCCCCCCCCTCGGCGACCTCGGTCTGCACCCATCCATTGTCGACCACATAGACGACGATCGTGTTCCGCGTCAGGTCTCGTTTGTCGAGCATTCCCAGCAGTTCTCCGACCGTCTCGTCGAACCATTCACACATCGCCCAATACTTGGCCAGCGGGAGGTGCGGCGTCTGATCTTTGTACTTGTCGAGCAGCCGCTGCGGCGGGTTGTGCGGCGTATGCGGCAACATCGGGGCGTACCAGACCAGGAACGGCTTCTGGTCCTGCACCGCCGAGTCGATGAACTCCTCGACTGGCTTGATGCCTTGTCGTCCGATGGCCAGACCCTCGTCGCCGTGGCGACCCCCTTTGCCGGTCTCGCCATGCGACATGCCCGCCGTAAAACCGCCATGCGTGTAGTTCCGCTCCCACCACTTCCCCGTTTGGAACGAGACATACCCCAGATGCGAATGCAGAGCCGACGGCAGCTTCGGGAACTCGTCCAGGTTCTGGCTATACCGCGTTCGCAGCTGAGCATACTCCGGAGACTTCTGTGCCTGTGCCTTGGGCAGTTGGGCGAGGTCGCCGCTCAGTCTGGGGTCATTGCCAGTGATCCGGTGTCGATGCGGATAGTGCCCAGTGAGGATCGACGCCAGCGACGGACGGCACAAGCTGTCGGGGACATACCCGCGCGTGTAGACCAGCGACTCGCCCGCGAGCTTGTCGATGTGCGGCGTACGAATACTCGAGTGCCCCATGAAGGAGTAATCATTCCACCCCTGGTCATCGGAGATAATGAGGACCACATTCGGGGGAGCCTCCGCGTGCAGCACGCGGACCAGACCGAGTAGACAGACAATCACTGGCAATAGACGCAACATGATGTTCCTCGATAGGAGTGGGACAGAAGAGGTCATATGTCCTTTGGAGAAAAGTGTCCAGCGTCGACGCGGGCCGAACTGGAGACACGTGCCTTCGCTGCCCCATGAGACCTCCGAAAGGTGTCGGGACTGATCTCTCAGCGCGGCACAGCTGCAACCGAATGTTGCGAAGAGGTCAGCCGTCAGCCAGAAAGCCGCTCCACATGTCAAGCAATGTCCGGACACCCAGAATTTGCTGAGCGTACGCAAGTGTCACATCGTCGCCTTTCGCTCCGCGAAAGATCGCACTTTCGCGGAGCGAAAGGCGACTATTATTTGTCGAGCGATCCTTAGCTGTGGTTGCGGCGACTCGGGATGAGGGGGTGTTGCGGCGACTGGCCTCGGGAAGTGTGGCAGGGCACACTGGCGGTTCACTCAATAGGAATCGTGCCCAACGTCTTTTCATCAGACTAGGCTTGCTCCCCCGCAATCGCGTCCTGAGGCGATCGGTCGGAAAGATGTTCCCCGTTGGACGGCCATTCGAGGCCGTCTCTGGGCGAGAGACTCCACAGGACGACCTGGAGAGGCCGTCCGACCCGGTCAGTATTTTGTGTCCGCTCGCCTGACCGAAAGTCACGCCGCCAATAGGGGGGCAGAAAGAATCGGCTGCCGAATTTGCAGGTACACATCCCCGAATTCGATCTCTCGGCCAATGTGTCTTGAGAGATCAAGCCATTCCCCCAACAATGGAGACATCCTCTCATGTTTCCAAAAGGCCGAGTGATGAAGATCGACCGCATCGAACTGTTCCACGTCGCCATGCCGCTGATCTCACCCTGGCGGACAGCTTACGGCGAAGACTCGGTCGTCGAGTCGGTACTCTGCCGGATGACCAGCGGGTCGGTCGAGGCGTGGGGCGAAAGCTGCCCGCTGGCTGCTCCCTGTTACAGCCCCGAACATGCGGGCGGAGTCTTTGAAACGACGGCCCGCTGGATGGCTCCGCAGATCATCGGTCGCGACATCACTTCGGGAGAGCAGATGCAACAGCTGCTGGCGATCTTCAAAGGGAACCCGTTCGCGAAGGCGGTGCTGGACTGTGCGTGGTGGAACATGCACTCGAAGATCGAGAATCGCCCGCTGCATGAACTGTTGGGGGCCACGCGAGATGTGGTCGCGGTCGGCGACGACTTCGGCGTCCTCGACACGGTCGACGAACTGCTCGTCAAGATTGCGGGGGCCGTGGAGCGCGGCTTCCCCCGCATCAAGCTGAAGTTCCGGCCCGGCTGGGATCTTCCCATGTTGCGACGGGTACGCCACGAGTTCCCGACAGCGGTGTTTCATATCGACTGCAACAGCGGCTACACGCTCCGCGACCTCGACATGTTCCGGCAGATCGACGACCTGAATCTCGCCATGATCGAACAGCCTCTGAACCACGACGATCTGGTCGACCACGCCACCTTACAGCGAGCGATCCGCACGCCGGTCTGCCTCGACGAGAGCATCGCCAGCATCCGGCACGTCGAGAAGGCCATCGAGTTGAAGAGCTGCCAGTACGTGAACATCAAGCCGGGCCGGGTGGGGGGCCTGACGAACGCGATGAAGATCCATGACCTGTGCCGGGCCGCAGCGATTCCCTGCTGGGTGGGCGGGATGCTGGAGAGTGCGGTCGGCGTCGCCCAGTGCGTGTCACTCGCCATGCTCGACAACTTCACCTACCCGGCAGATATTTTTCCGAGTGCGAGGTACTACGTTGAGGATCTGGCCGACCCGGCGATTGAGCTGGTCGACCAGCGCGGCATTCCAGCGGTCCGGGCCACGGGGCGGATGCCGGAACCGGAATGGAACCGGTTACAGCGAATGACCGTCCAGTCGAGAGTGATCCATTCGCTCTGAGGAGGTGGCAGCCAGGTGAAAAGTCCGGAAACCAATCTGTCCAACCATGACCATTCACGAGATCTCGAACTCACGCGTCAGCGATTCAGTCCGCTGGCCACCATTCCACGGAACGCTGCCCCATTTCCGAAGTCACGTCCCTTAAAATGTCGGTCGCTGCATATGATGTAAGCCTTGGCTGCGCAAGTGTGCGGAATCGACGTGCCAACGTCAGCGTCACGTTGCTATAGTCCCCGTTGAACAGGGAACCTAGCTGCAGACCGGAAACGATCTCGCCTCAGCTGGAACAGAGACACAGGACGACTCCATGAAGAAGTGCATGCGATGTACGAAGCCGGCTACGCTTCACATCACCGAAATCCAGCTGGGACAGGCTCAGGTGGTTCATCTGTGCGAGACGTGTGCGCAGAAGTACCTCAGCTCGGTCGAGGTCGGGGGTCTGCCCTCCCCGGAATTGGACGACGACGAAGAACTCGACAGCGAAGTGGAAGCTGAGGACGCAGCTCTGACTGCGACTGAAGGCGAAGACGAGGCGAGTACGGCGGCCTGTACTGGGTGCGGGATCACCTTTAAGCAGTTTCGGAGCGTCGGTCGGCTCGGTTGTCCGCAGTGTTACACGTCGTTCCATGACGATCTGCTGTCGCTGCTGGAGAGCATTCACCAGGATACCCAGCATGTCGGCAAGTGCCCGCCGCAGACCTCGGCGAATACGATGCGGCATCACGAACTGATGCGGCTGCGGAGCGAGCTCAAGGCCGCCGTCGAGCAGGAAAACTACGAGGAGGCGGCCCGCATCCGGGACCAGATTCAAACCACCGAATCGCAAACGCCGGTGGCCGAAGACGCCGCCGGATGAGGGTGTCGTCTTTCGCTCCGCCTGCAATGTCGCCTTTCGCTCCGCCTACAATGTCGCCTTTCGCTCCGCCTACAATGTCGCCTTTCGCTCCGCGAAAGGACGTTCTTTCGCGGAGCGAAAGACGACTCTCTCGACAGACCACACAACAACAGCCAATGACGCGGGGATAACGGTGCTCGATTTTGATGTCTTAACGAACAGCAGCGGAGAATGGCTCAAGGGGGTCGGTCCCGAGTCGGACGTGGTCGTTTCCAGCCGGATTCGCCTGGCCCGCAACCTCGACCGCTTTCCATTTTCGCCGCAGTCGACGGATGCCATTCGTGGTGAGGTGGAAGCGGCACTGCGCGGTCCGGTCGCCGATGTGCTGCCTCCCGGCTCGATGGGGTACGTCCGCATTGACCCGCTGGAAACTCTCGACCGGCAGTTCCTCGTCGAACGCCAACTCATCAGCCGCGAACATTCCGAAGCCAAAGGCCCGCGCGGTACCGGCATCGGCCCGCAAGAATCGATGAGTCTGATGGTCAATGAGGAGGACCATCTGCGGATGCAAGTTCTCCGCAGCGGCCTCGCCCTCGACGAGTGCTGGCAGGAGATCAACCGCCTTGATGACGCCCTTCAACAGCAGGTGAACTTCGCCTTCAACGAGGAGTTCGGCTACCTCACCTCCTGCCCCACCAACGTCGGCACTGGCATGCGGGTGAGTGTCATGCTGCACCTCCCCGCCCTGGTCATGACCAAGGAGATTCAGAAAGTCTTCCAGTCAATGCACAAGATGAGTCTGGCAGTCCGCGGCCTGTACGGCGAGGGGAGCCAGGCGATGGGCGACTTCTACCAGATCTCCAACCAGATCACGCTCGGCAAGTCCGAACAGCAGATCATCAAGCTGATGCAATCGGTCATCCCGGATGTGCTCGAGTACGAACGCCGCACCCGCCGCGAGATGGTCAAAGACAACCGCCCCAAGCTGCACGACAAGGTCTCCCGAGCCCTTGGCATCCTCCAAAGCGCGCGGACGATTACCTCCGAAGAAACAATGCACCTGCTCAGCAGCTTACGTCTGGGGATCAACCTCGGCCTGATCGACGGCATCGAGATCCCCACGATCAACGAACTGTTCATCCACACGCAGCCCGCTCACCTGCAAAAGCGCAGCGGTAATTCGATGGAGTCCGCCGACCGCAACGCCGCCCGGGCCACGCAAATCCGCACCAAACTCGCCCCGGTGAAGCCGACCAGCAACGGGGAGTAGCCGTGGCCTTGATACTCGGCGCGGGGAGAACGAATTATTTCGTAGGACGGACGTCCTCGTCCGTCCGTGTGGAAAGCCTCGGCAAGCGACGGGCGAGAATGTCCGTCGTCCGTCTCCATTCGGCCCACACGAAGTATCAGTAGGGTGACAACAATGGCAGGTCGCCCGCGAAAAAGAGGCCCTGGTTTCAGATCCCCATCAGATGGCTGGAGGTTTCCATGAGGCGTTGCCTGTTCTCGATGTTCACAATCCTGGTCCTCACCGCGTCCACGGTTCACGCGGATCTCGGACCTCCAAGCCCCATCATTCCCCCCGAACCGAAAGACAGCCCGGTCCCACTGATCATCGCGGGCGCGGCCGTCACAGCTGGGGTGGTGCTGCTCGGCCTGTGGCTGACGAAAAAAGGACGCTCGGGGAAATCGCAGGACCAGTAAACTTGCAGACTTCCCAGCGAGGCGGCGGACAGATTGAAGAAGTCTCTGGAACGATTTGAGCAGATGCTGCATCGAACCTCTTGTTCCCACTCCTGTCAACTTGTTGAGGTGGCCATGCAGCGCTCGATCTTGTTCTTGTTCGCGATCCTGATTCTCTCTGCGACGACGATCCAAGCGAACATGGCTCCGATGCATTGGGAACTCTCGCTCGATCCGTCGAATCCTCGATCCGCTCCAGAAGCGGGGTCCGCGATGCTGACTCCCATTGATTCGTCGACCCATGCGGATGTGGCCCCCGTTCCTTCTGGACTGGGAGTCATGAGTCTGGTCATCGCGGGCGTCGCCGCCTCTGCCGGAGTGGCCCTCCTGGGCCTGTGGCTTGCGAAACAGGGACGCTCTGGGGATTCGCAGGATGAGTAAGTCGGGAGACCTTCCAACGGTCGGGAAGACTTCCCGAAGAAGTTTCGGGAACGCATTGAGCGGGCATTGCGTCGAACCTCCTGTTCCCACTCCCGTTAACTCCTTGAGGTGGCCATGCAGCGCTCGATCCTGTCCCTGTTCGCGATCCTAATCCTCTCCGTGTCTACCCTTCAGGCAGACATCGGCCCGGGTCCATCTCCCGAATTCAGTGTTCCCGGCCACGCCCCCCCCTCTGAACTGGAGACTCCGAGTCCGGGGAAGACCGATTCCACGATCCCGTCTGACATTGTCCCCCAGCCTCCTACGCCAGAAGCGACGAGTCCGGTTCCCATGGTGATCGCTGGACTAGCCGCCACTGCCGGAGTGGCCCTCCTGGGGTTGTGGATCGCGAATAAGAAGCGATCCGGACATTCTCAGGACCAATAACCATGTCCGCTGTCGGGGCCGCAGTCGACTCGCCCGCACAACCCAGTGACTTTCGCTGGGCGTTTGCCGGAGGTTTTTTGTCTCTGGCGATTGGTGCCGCCTGGCTCTCCGTCGCACTGCCGATCTCCGTCGCATTCGCAGCTGTGTTTCTATTCGCGGGTCCGCACAACTGGTTTGAGTTGCGATACGCGCTCGGTCGATTGCCAGCTCGCCCCGGGAAGCTGAGGGGGTTTTTCGTCGTGTCGGGCCTCGGTGTTGTGGGGCTGTCGGGTGCCTATGCAGCTCTCCCGTTTCTGATGGACCGGTGGGAAGGTCTCGGAGACTTTGGGATCTCGATCTGGACGACCGCATTCCTGTTCTGGATCGCGCTGCTGGTCTGGATGAGGTCACACACCAACCCGCGATTTGACGGCGGCTGGGTCTGGCCGTTCGCCTGTTTACTGACAGCTGTGGCGTGGTACTCGCCGTATTCGCTGCCGTTGTCGCTCGTGTTTCTGCATCCGTTAATGGCACTGTGGTTGCTCGACCGGGAACTGGCGCGATCGCGTCCCGCCTGGCGCAAGCAATACTGGTGCGTGGTGAGTTGTGTCCCACTGGCGGTGGTCGCGATGTGGTGGCAGCTGCAAGGCGTGCCCGACCTGCCGGGCACCGATCAGATCACGCTGGCCTTTGGGCCAACTGTTCGAGCGGACACGCTAACGCACCATGTCGGGGCCAGTCTGTTGCCGGGAGTGTCGCCGTACTTTCTGGTGGCCACCCACACGTTCCTCGAACTGGTCCATTACGGAGTGTGGGTCGTGCTGATCCCGCTCATCGGCCTGCGTTCGTGGCCCTGGCAGATCGGGAAGATTCCGGTGTCTCATCGCAGCCCGACCTGGTCGCGCGGGGTCGCTCTGTTCTTGCTGTTCGGCGTGTTGCTCGTCAGTGTGTTGTGGGTCTGCTTTGGCCTCGATTACGAGACGACTCGACGAGTCTACTTTACGGTCGCCATGCTGCATGTGCTGGCCGAGGTGCCGTTCCTGCTCCGAATGATGTAACCCCATGCCGACGAGCGAATACCTGCGGGCCATGCTGATCGGCTACGTGATCACGATCACCATCGAGACCTCGGTTCTGATGGTCTTGCTCTCGCGCCGCCACTCGATTCGCGTCCGCCTTTTCGCCGGAGTGTGGCTGACTCTCTGCACCTACCCGGTCGTGTGGCTCGTGTTGCCGCCCTTGTTTGCCCCAGACCAACACGGCTGGTATCTCCTCGTTGCCGAGACCTTCGCCCCACTGGCCGAGGTCATGCTGTTCTGGCTCGCCTTCAACCGCTGGCTGCCCCGCGACCCACTCGCCACGGGGCGCGACACACTCGCCATCGTCGTGGCGAATCTCTGCTCGTTCGGACTGGGAGAGGCATTGAGGTCGTTCAAGCTGCTGGCCACCAGCGGTCCCACTTGGGGACATGCTTGGTGGGGCTGAACTGAGGCACCGACCGAGTCGGACGGTCTTTCCAGGCTGTCAAGAAGCGACACTCGCAAAGACTGTCGGGTGGCACTGGCGGTCGCTTCACGCCGCCAACGAAATTGCAAAACACGATCACGGTTCGCATTCTTTGCAAAAAGGGGGAAGTTGACGCGGTAGACGATGCGGATTTGGTGGGGGGCGACGAT
>JAYTCW010000346.1:0-8292 GCA_043736295.1 Planctomycetota bacterium
TGAGGAGCTGAAGATCCGCGACCAGATGGTGTTGATCATCCAGAGCGAAATGGGCCGCACGCCGACCTACAACACGGGCAACGGCAAGGACCACTGGTCGATCGGCTCGATCATGTTCCTCGGTCGCGGCATTCAAGGAAACCGCGTCATCGGGGCCACCGATGAGCAGCAACTCCACGTCCCGCTCGATCCCCAATCACTCGCCACCGACAAGGAGCAAGGCGTCCACGTCCGCCCCGAACATATCCACCAAGCCCTGCGACAATTCGCCGGGATCACGGACCATCCCTTCAGCAAGAAGTTCCCGCTGGGGGTGCCGGAGAAGGAGACCCTGCGTGGGCTATGGGGGAAGTGACCGCATCCGAGGTCGTACGGATTTCCAACTCCGCTACTCCCGAATCCGGAGGACAACACTGTCGAGGGGGTTCACTTGCCTCGGACTTGTTTCTGTGAGAGCTGAGACTTTTGAGCGAGTTGTTTGAGGTGTTTTTTCTGCATGTTCGGCAGCTTGGATGCTGGTTGGCGGACCATGGGGCGGCCTTTGGGCATGGGAGGCTCCGGAGTGGTTAATGGCTGATGGCCTATGGCTGATGGCCAGAGGCATTCTCTGGCCGTAGGCGATAGGCCACTCACCCGTCTAGTCCAGCCCTTGCTTGGCCTCGAACTGGGCGGTGGGGTCTTGAATGATCCGCAGGACTTCTGACCTCAGTTCCGGGATCACGGAGATGCCGTTCCCGCCATCCACGGTCTGCTGCCCAGTCCAGTCGACAAAGTGGCCACCCGCTTCGGTCACGATCGGGATCAAGGCTGCAGCGTCCCAGACGGCTAATGCGGGGTCGACCATCACATCGGCTCGACCCGTGGCGACGAGCACATGTCCGTAGCAGTCTCCCCACCCGCGCGAGAGCCGTGTCGCGCGGGTCAGGCGAGCGAACGTCTCCCACTGTCCGGCGCTGTCCCACCCGCCGGAGGAGGTGAAGCAGAAGACAGCCTGTGAGAGTTCGGGGCACGGGCGGACATGGCAGCGCACGGGGGCGGCGTCTCCGCACTTGCGCCAGGTGCCGTGACCTTGCCGGGCGTAGACGACCTCGTTGAGAGCGGGGAACCCGCAGACCCCGGCCACGCACTCCCCATGGAACTGCAAACCAATCAGCATACCGAACAGCGGCACGCCCGAGACAAATGATTTGGTGCCATCGACGGGATCGAGTACCCAGCGGTATCCCGAAGTGCCGGGGGTCTCGCCCGACTCCTCGCCCAGGATCGCATCCTGCGGGAACCTCGCCGAAAGGTGCTTCCGCAGTAGCTCCTCGGCTCCCCGGTCGGCCAGCGTGACCGGCGTCTGGTCGGCCTTCCACTCCACAGCCAGCGATTCCGATTCGTAATACCCCAGCACAAACTTCGCAGCTGCGGGGTACAGCGCGAGGACGAAGTCGAGACGGGTGGCGATGTCGGCGTCGGGGAGGGGCATGGGGGGCGTTGTCATGAGTTGATGGGACGGAAACTGTGAAGAACTGAGACCTGGGATGCACAGCGACTGAACCCCTGCGTGCAACGCCGTGAAGGATTCCCGCGAGGTCTTTCTCAAGTTCTGCCCCCTCTCCCCCACATTCGGCGTTGCTTTCGGAGAGGGCTCCACTGTGGGGGAGAGGGCCGGGGTGAGGGGGCTTGAACTGGCGGTGTGGCCCCCTCACCCCCACCCTCTCCCCCGCAACACGTCCACCTGGATTGCCACATCGATCGCGGGGGAGAGGGGGCCGGAATCGTGATGGCTGCCTTGTGAGCGTGATCACTGAGAAATCCTTCACGGCGTAGCCCCGTTGGAGCGGGGAGCCTGCACTCATCGCCTGACGAATGGTCAGAACTCCCCGGCCTCTTGCGAAGCACGGGACAGCGTCCACTGGAACCAACCGAAGCTGACGAGGGCGGACAGGACCGCCAGCAGTTCGTGGTCCTGCTTCAGCAGCGTGTCATACACTCCGTGCAGGATCATGGCCGCCAATAGATAGTACACGACAAACCCGAACACTGCTTCCCAGGACCATTCCAGATAATCGTGGTTGCGGTACATCAGGAGCGCCACTCCCCCCGCCCAAATCGCGTGCAGGCTGACACAGGAGAGGAAGCGGATGACGTAGATCCAGATGTCCTGGATGCCATTGTAGTATTCGCTGGAGTAGGTGATTCCCTCGGAAATGCCGAAGCCAACTCCACTCGCCAGTCCGACGAGGCAGACCTCACGCAGCGATCGCTTCTCTGGCCCACTCAGGTAGAACGCCACCGGCAGAGCTTTGCAGAGCTCCTCGCACAGACCGACCCCGAACGTGAACCCGAAGAAGCTCGACAGAAACCCGTTACCCTCTTCCAGCGCACAGCGATACGAGAATCCGATGAACTGGACGATGAAGAACAGCAAGGCCCCGATCCCTCGGCCCTGAGTGACTACGACTCCCTGCGTCGCGAACGCCACCCACTGAAACCCCAGCAGCAGCATGATCCCCACGGTTCCCGTGGCCAGTCCTGTCAGCAGCAGCGCTGGGGCGCGAGACTCCTTCCCCGGCCACATCACCAGGAACAGCCCGAGAAACACTGCGCTGCTGGCCAGAGCGAATCCCCAGTGCATGTACGAATCGGCTGCGAGTAACGCCCCATCCAACCGGTGTTCGGGGAACTGCATAGCCAGGTCGTGAAGCGAGTCAGCTTCGTTCAACGCGTCCTCATTGACATCGGGGTGGTTCTCCAGCGACTGCTCGATCTGTTCGATCACACCGCCGTTGTCTCCGAATATGGCCGACAGGACGAGTGGCATCAGCCCCAGAATCAACACCCAGTGCAGGTGCTGACGCCAGCCAGACGCAGGAAGGTCGGCCATCCCTCGTCGTGAGCGTTTATGTGGCTTTGTGGCCGGGAGCGGGGCGTCGTCTTCGACCAGCTGTGGCTTCTTCTTTTTCCTTTGAGGAGTCAATGCCTCGCCCGCAAGGTCTTCGTCGGACAGGTCGGGGAAGGACGAGTCATCGACCTCGGGGGCTGCCTCATTGGCCACGACCTCCTCGTCGAAGTCTGGTTCCTCGACGGGTGGTGGGGCAGGGCGTTTCCGCTCGGAAGTCTTGGGTGCGGGACGCGGCGGGGCAGGGGGTTCTGGAGGTGGCGTCGACGTTGGGCGTTTGGGAGCGGGACGCGCCGCAGCCTTGGGCGGTGGGGGAGCAACAACGGCCTTCGGCGGGCGAGAGAGCGCCTCAGCGTCCTCCGCGAAGGGGTCAACGAACTCGTCCGACGGTGTGACGCTCGGCAACGTGAGCGGCAGCTGACAACCCGGACACGGCACGGTCCGCCCGGCATGACGGTCCTCTGCTTTCAGTTTCGCCCCACACGCTGAACAGCTCGCCCGAATCGCCATGCCCGCCGCCTCTCGTGTGGTTCATGCTTGGTGAGTTATCGTGGAGCAACTAACGACGAGCGTCAAGTCTTACGGGCGTCTCGCGGATGAATCGTAGATGGCAGCCACTCGCAAAGATTCCCCCCTTCGATTTCCGCAATCAGAGAACTACAATCCCAGTTACCTTCCCTCTGCTTCTCTGGCTGACAGCTGACAGCTGACAGCTGATGGCTGACTGCTCTCTCGTGAAAGGATTCCCATGCCTCTTCCCCGTGTGGCTCAACTTCTGCTGGAAGGTCAGCCCGGTGCGGCAATCGAAGTCGCGGGCTGGGTCCGGACTCGACGCGACAACAAGGGCGGGTTCTCGTTCATCGAACTGAACGATGGGTCGTGCATCTCGAACCTGCAGATCGTGGTCGACAGCTCGGTACCGGGTTATTCCGAGACGATCAAGCACGTCACCACCGGGGCCAGCATCCGTGTCACCGGCGAATTGAAAGCCTCGCCCGGGGCCAAGCAGCGGGTCGAGTTGCAGGCGACCACGCTCACGCTGCTCGGTTCGGCGGATGCCCTCAAGTACCCACTCCAGAAAAAGGGGCACAGCTGGGAGTTCTTGCGCGAGATCGCCCACTTGCGACCGCGGACGAATACCTTCGGAGCGATGGCCCGCGTCCGGAACACGGTCTGTTACTCGATCCACCGCTTCTTCCAAGAGCGGGGATTTCTGTACGTCCACACGCCGATCATCACGACCAGCGACTGCGAAGGCGCGGGGGAGATGTTTCAGGTCACGACGATCGACCTCGACAAGGTCGCTGCTGGAAAGGGACCTCTGAAGACACCAGTGACCTCTGCCTCCCCTCTCCCCCTGGGAGAAGGGCCGGGGGTGAGGGCTGCGGCACCCGCCATCGATTACACCCAGGACTTCTTCGGCAAGAAGGCCAGCCTCACCGTCAGCGGCCAGCTCGAAGGCGAAACCTTCGCCACCGCTGTCGGCCCCGTCTATACCTTCGGGCCCACCTTTCGCGCTGAAAACTCCAACACCACGCGGCATCTCGCCGAGTTCTGGATGATCGAGCCCGAGATGCCGTTCTACGAACTCACCGACAACATGCAACTGGCCGAGGACTTCATCAAGACCATCGTCCGCGATGTACTGCGTGAGCGGGCGGAAGACATGGAGTTCTTCAACGACCGAATCGACAAGACCATCCTCGCCACGCTCAAGAATATTTTGGATCACGACTTCAAACGGGTGAGCTACACCGAGTCGGTTGAGATCCTGACATCGAGTGGCCAAACATGGGAGTATCCGGTCGAGTGGGGCATCAACCTGCAAGCCGAACACGAACGCTACCTGACCGAGAAACACTTCCAACAGCCGATCATCGTCTACGACTATCCGAGGACGCTGAAGCCGTTTTATATGAAGTGCAACACCGACGGAAAGACCGTCCGGGCCATGGATGTCCTCGTCCCCGGCGTCGGCGAAATCATCGGCGGCAGCCAGCGCGAGGACGACCTCGACACCCTGCTCTCCCGCATGGCCGAATGCCACCTCAACCCCGACGACTACTGGTGGTACGTCGACCTCCGCCGGTACGGCTCGGTCCCCCACGCCGGGTTCGGTCTGGGCCTGGAACGCATCCTGCTGCTCCTCACCGGCATGCAGAACATCCGCGACGTGATCCCCTACCCCAGGTTTCCGGGCAGTGCGGAGTTTTGAGAACCCCTGACTCTGTCGCAATAACTTTTTTCACTTGTTCCCAAACGCCGGCTTGGTAACGCCCGTCCGCGAAGCTCGGCTTCGCCGAACGACACAGGACTTCCACCATGCATGTCAGGACTGGATTCCGTCTGCAAGTGCGAGGACGGTTTGCGAGAGGGGGCGTTCTCGCACACGGCGAAGCCGAGCTTCGGGAATATGCGGTCCCACCCGGAGCTGAGGACCGAGATCTCAAATGATCATCCCGTCACTGTATGTGAGCTCGCCAGCACTCGCTCCAGCACAGCCTGCAACTGGCTGGCCGCTTGACCCCGAGACAACACAGCTGCGAAGCCAGCGTTCTGGGCGGCTAGCAGACGCTGGGTGGCGACATGCGGGGCATAGGCGACGGTGAGAGGGCGACCGGTGGTACGGGTCAACTCGCCGATGGCGGTCAGATCGAGGTCGGCGGCCTCCAGGTCGAGCACCAGCAGATCGACCGGTTGAGCGGCCAAGCGTGCCAGCAGTCCGCGACCGGTGAGAGCCCGACTGACCTCGCCGCAGACAGCCCCAAGAGCATTCAGGACGGGCACCCCCAGCATGAGGTCGCCGCTCACGAACAGACCTTGGAGCGGGGCGGTCTCGAGCACAAAGATTCTCCGGAGTGTTCCGACTGTGAGCGAAATGCCATTGGGCGACCGGCCAGACTTCGCGTACCAAAAGACTTCCGAAGTCTTCGGAGACTTCGGAAGTCTGACGGGGCGGTTTCCACTGGCCGTTCGTCTTACGGGTTCGAGGCCAATTGGGGTTTCGGCTCGGACCGGCTCAATTGCTCCCGCGTGGCCCGGTCGATACGGACCACTCGGGCCGTTGAACGAGGGATCACGACGAGGGACCGCTGGGAAGTCGGGACGTAACGGACCGCAATGGTGCGAGCTGGGCTTCCTGGGACTAACACTTCTGGACCGAGAGGGACCGCCTCTTCATCGACAGGCGGGCGCATGGGCTCGACGGCTCCATCGGTTGGTCTCCGGATGGGGCGTCGCTCCGTATCCGGGAGTGCTTCGCCGCCGTTCAAGTCTCTCCCGCGGACCCCAGTCCCCTGCAAACCAGTTCCGGGATTTGTCGGTCCGAATTCATCCGGGGGGAGAGGCCGCTTCGGGACAACTGGCACCACTTTGTCTGCCGGAGTGGGATTCGGAGCGGGCTTAGACGACTCAATCGATGTGGCACAGTCTCCGGTCGTACACGCCGAGCACGGCGTGCAACAGTTGCCGGAGTTCACGACATACGACGAGCCATACCCGCCATACCCGGAATCGTAGTACCCCAGCGACGGACCGTAGAGCGAGTTGTAGGTTCCATCGGTCGGAGCCACTGGCGACGACATCACCGGTGCCGAATAAACAGGAGACGAGTACATCGGGGCCGAATAGCCCATCCCATACCCACCTCCGTAGCCCGCCCCATACTGCATCCCGCCGCCGTAGCCACCACCGCCGTACCCGCCACCCCAGCCATAGCCGAAGATCGAGTCATACAGCCACGGAATCACTCCCGCCTCCGCTGGGGTCGCTGCCCCTAGACACGGTACGAGAACTCCGAACAGCACACACAGTGATTTTGCCGACACAATTCGCATGGCAGACTCCATTGCCGCCCTCCCCTCGCGATCTTGAGACAATCTCCGATCACCGATTCAGGCGGAACAACCCTTTGATCTTCCCTACACCATTACCCAGCTGAGTAGTCCGTTGTCAATGGATTGTATTGATCTTGCAGTCTGAGCAGACCAGCCAAGGTTGGATTGTATCGAATGTAACGGTCCCGATGCCGGAAACACGCTTCAATCCATCCACGCTCTCGAATGGACCATGCTGCGTGCGATCGGCCACGATCCGCCGGGCCAGGATCTCGCCGATCCCCGGCAGCTGCATCCACTCGACCCAGGTGGCGCGATTAATGTCGACTTTGAAGTCATACTGCCGGGCCGGGAGCCGCTCGATCTCGACGAGGTTTTCGCCCCTCGACCGCCAGCGAGCCCAGTGAATCCCCACACCAGCAAAGACCAGCAGCGTCAACACAATCAGCACTCGCTGGTCGCGGTCGCTCCAATCGAGCCACTGCTTCCGCTCGGGCGGAGCGTTGGGATCGGGAGGTGTAATCGATGGCTCAGGAGTCGACATCCGATCTCACTCTTAACAGGTCAATCCAAGGGGGGCTTCTATTGGAGCAAACCAGTCCCGATTATCCCACTGTGAAGCAACTCGTGTGACCATGACGAGGTCATCCCAGCCGAGCCGCCTCTCGAATCAGCAGGCCGAAGCGTGAGCGAGGGCTGCTACCAAGTTGCGTTCCAGATTTGGGTGGGGGGCCAACACCTCTTCTGGGGCCGAGCGCCCCAGAGAATGCCGAGAGACGTACGCCTGACGCGTCGGGTTTCGGAATCTGATGACCGCCAACCGTCGAATGTACCCGCCCAAACCGTGTACGAACAATCACAGTGGTGGCTTCAGTCGATGAAAGGGTTGACACCCTCCTCGCAGTTGGGTTCTGCCTGACACAAGACTCGAAACAGATCCACCTCACCTGTCCACGCGGAATCAACCCTACCGATTCCACGCGCACCCGCCCCCGATAGGTCAAACACCGCCCTTCCCGCATCGGACCGGCCACGACCTATGACGCCAGACACGCTCACCGAAGACCTCGCCGACTGGAGCAACTCGCTCTCCATCGACACCCCCGCCCGACTGGTCCTCAACGTCGCCCTGACGGGACCAGACTCCAAAAACGGCTACCACTATTCCGAGGCAGCTCTCCGAGAAGCTGTCCCCCTCTACGACCAGAAGCCGGTCTTCCTCGACCACGCCCCCGACCGGCTCAAGCCCCGCGACCGCAGCACCCGCGACCTCGTCGGCAACATTATTAACCCCCGCTTCGAGGACGGTCGCGTCCGAGGTGACATCCGCGTCCTCGACACCGAATCGGGCCGCACCTTCCTCGCCCTGGCCAATACCAATCTCCCCGGCGTCGGCATGTCGCACGTCGTCCTCGCCCAGCGTTCCACCGACGGCAGCACCGTCGAGACGATCCGCGATGTCGTCTGCGTCGATGCGGTCATCAACCCCGCCACCACCGTCACCTTCCGCGAAAGCCAATCCTCTGCCTCCCCTCTCCCCCCGGGAGAGGGCCTTCCCCTCCTCTCCCC
>JAYTCW010000347.1:0-6607 GCA_043736295.1 Planctomycetota bacterium
CCCTCACCCCGACCCTCTCCCCCACAGTGGAGTCCTCTCCGAAAGCAGCGCAGAATGTGGGGGAGAGGGGGCAAAACCCTGAAAAACGCCTCGCGGGAATCCTTCACAGCGTGGCCCCTCCCCCCTCCCCCACTCAAGCCCTCCACAACCATGACTCCTCCCGTTGCCCATCGTGTTCCGCTCTGGACCTGGATCGTCGGCGCTGCCGTACTCATCCCCAGCATCCTCGGCTTCGCCAACAAGTTCCTCGATCTGATGATCGTAGCCTCCGGGGACGAGGAGGGAGCGTTCGCACTGACCCCGATCATGAACTACCTGTTCGCGACTGCGGGGTTCTTCTGCATGCTGATGTGGGCCGTCACCCAGGGAGCCTTCCACGATCTCAATCAGCCGAGTCACGCCATGTTTGAGAACGAGTTGGAACTGGACCGGAAGACGGCGGAGGGACCAGGAAGCCTAGGGCCTAGGGCCTAGAGCCTAGGGCCAGAAGTCCTCCCTACTCCCGACTCCCTACTCCCCATTCCCCACTCCCTCTGGAGCCCCCCATGACCACCAGCGAACGCGCCAACGCCGAACTTGAAAGCCAGAACCATACCTACTCCGGGCATGTGATCCCGTGGTATCTACGGCTGATCTGGCTCTGCTTCTGGGCCTTCGCCATTGCCTACGTGGTGAAGTATCTACTGCCTGCACTCCAGACCGAACTGCTGACTCCTCCGTAGGTCAAGCTCTCTGTGCGGGTTCCTGTCGTGTGGAAGTCCTCTCATGTCCTCGCTCTCGCACAATCCGACTTTCCGTGAGCCGGTACGCTGCGACTATTGCGAGCTGCCGGTGCCGGGAGCCGCGCATGGGCCGGTGTATTGCTGCTCCGGATGCCGGTTCGCAGCCGCCGTGACCAACGAGCGGGGCGAAGTCGGCGAGGCCCGCTGGATGCTGACCGGGCTGGGCGTGTCACTGTTCTTCACGCTCAACGTCATCATGATGACGATGGCTTTGTGGGCCTATGCCGACCAGCCCGAGACACAGTTTGCAGCTGCCCTGGCCGACTTCCTTCGCTGGATCGCTCTCTTGTTCTCTCTCCCGGTACTCGCCTGGCTCGGCCTGCCGCTGGGACGTAACGCCTTGGAACAGTTGCGACGCGGGCAACTCTCGACGGACCTGCTGTTGATGACCGGAGTGGTGGCGGCGTTTGGGTATTCGGTGATCTCGACCGTACGTGGCCTGGGTCATGTGTATTATGAGGTCAGCTGCGTGATTCTGGTGCTGGTGACACTCGGGCGCTGGTTGGAGGCGACCGGACGGCGGCAAGCGTCCGAGGCACTGCATGCTTTAGAGACCTTGCTTCCCGAAACGGTTCACCGAGTGCTGACTGTCGCCGGGGAGCAGTGTGAACGAGAGGTGCTGATTCCGCTGGCCGATGTCCGCGTCGGTGACCTGCTGCGAGTGCGGACCAGCGAGCGCGTGCCCGTGGATGGACTGGTCCAACGCGGCACAGCCACTGTCGATGAACAGTTCTTTACCGGCGAAAGCTGGCCCGCCTCGAAGCGACCGGGCAGTTCACTGCTGGGAGGCACACTGAACCTTGACGGCGACCTGCTCATCGAAGCCACAGCCCTCCCCCAGCAAGGAGCGCTCGGGCGGTTGGTCGAAGCAGTTCGCCAGGCTCAAGCCGCGAAGGGGCGGTATGAGCAGTTGGCCGACCGCTGCTCCCGTCTCTTCTTCCCGGTGATCGGAGTCATCACCGTCGGCACCGCAGTCTGGCATGGCACGCATGCGGGGATCGAGGCGGCGCTCTTGAACTCGCTGGCGGTCGTGCTGATCGCTTGCCCTTGCGCACTCGCCCTGGCGACTCCGCTCGCTGTGTGGGCCGCACTCGGGACAGCGGCTCGCAAAGGAGTCTTGCTGCACGGCGGCGAAGCACTCGAACGTCTGGCCGATGTGACTGCTCTGCGTCTCGACAAGACCGGGACATTGACGACCGGATCGCCCTCGGTGAAGCAGTTCTTGTGCGAGACTGCGACCGAACGAGACGAGGTGTTACGCCGCGCCGCAGCGCTGGCCGACTCCTCGACGCACATCTTCTCGCGAGCGGTCCGTGGCTTTGTCGAAACCACCGAGCCGATCCCGCTGCTCGATCATGTGAAGTCGATTCCCGGGCGCGGCATTTCCGCTCTGGTCACCGGGGATCGAGACGAAACAGTGCTCGGCAGCGTGCGCATGATGGCTGAGCAGCGGCTGCGACTTGGCCCTCAGTTGGAGGCCGTCATCGGCCAGCTCGACCAGCAGTCGGAGTCGTGCGTCCTGGTCGGTTGGGACGGCATAGTGCGAGGCCTGTTCCTGCTGCGCGAGGAGCTGCGACCGGAAGCGATCGAGATGATCGCGAAGTGCCGAGAGCTGGGGCTCGATCTCGTGGTCCTCACGGGCGACCGATCGGCACGCGGCGCGCAGCTTCAACATGAGATCGGAGTCCCCGTTCGGGCTGAGCGACTCCCCGAGGACAAGCTGGCGGAGATTCGACAGCTGCGATCCTCCGGAGTCCGCGTGGCGATGGTGGGGGATGGCGTCAACGACGCTCCGGCTCTGGCCTTGGCCGATGTGGGGATCGCGATGGGCTGTGGGACCGATGTCACGCGCGAGTCGGCGGATGTCTGCCTGATCCGAGATGATCTGCTCGCGATTCCGTGGGTGATCGGTCATGCGCGGCGGACTGTGTCGACCATCCGGCAGAACCTGTTCTGGTCGTTTGCCTACAACGGATTCGGTGTGGCACTGGCCGCTTGCGGATGGTTGCATCCCGCCATCGCCGCTGCGTTGATGGTCATCAGCAGCTTGATAGTTCTGGGGAACTCGCTACGGCTCAAACACACGGGGGATCCAAGTGAGGCAGTGCCCACGACGACGGGCCTGGCACTCCCCGCAAAACCCGATCACATCAGCGAGGCGGCGACATGATCGAGTACCCGTTGATTCTTTTAGGAGGCTTGCTCGGCTCCTCGCACTGCGTCGGCATGTGCGGTGGCTTTGCCATGCTGGTCGGGATGAACAAGCCGACCTTTCGCGAGAATCTCATGGCCCAACTCTCCTACAGCGCAGGGCGTTTGATGACTTACTGCACCTTGGGAGCGGTCAGTGGTTATGTCGGACTGAGGCTCGTGAAGTCCGCCCCGCGACTGCTCAATGTCCCGGCGGGGTTATGTCTGCTGGCGGGATTGCTGCTGGTCGTCGAGGGACTGTTCGCGACGGGGATCATCAAGCGACGCGGCCTCTCGATGGCTCCCCAAGTCGGTTGTCTGATGAGTCCGCTGTTCGCCACCATGTTGAAGCTGCCGGGGTTGAGGAATGCGTTCTCTGCGGGATTGCTGACGGGGATGCTGCCGTGTGGATTGCTGTACGCGTTCGTCTCGCTGGCAGCGAGTACCGGGGACTTGTTGCGAGGGATGTCGGTGATGCTGGTGTTTGGACTGGGGACCGTCCCGCTGATGGTGGCGACGGGGGCGGGGGCGATGTTGCTCAAGCTGGCGACCCGACAAAAATTGATGAAGGCCGCCGCGTGGTGTGTGGTGCTGACGGGGGCGCTGACGGTCTGGCGAGGAGCAGCCTTCCTGTATGCCGCGAACACAAATCCGGGGCAACCCGCGTGCCCGCTTTGCATCGAGAGAACCACGACGACAACCACGGTGAGTGAGGCCCAGCCGTGAACGATGATCCTGGACCAGTCCCGTCCGTCTCAGCGGATGAGTCACAGCATGCACTGCCGACGATCCCGTCGCCGCTGGGAGTGCGTGTGAACTCCGCCGAATCGAGCAGCAGCTTCTGGACTCGTCACAAGACGGTCATCAACTTCTGGCTCGACGCTGCGCTGCTCGTGCTGTTTCTGGTAATCGCGTGGGAGCTATCCATCCTGCGATTGGCCTTTCCCAAAGGCTCCGGCGAGCACTGGCGACTGCTCGGTCATACCGCCGGAGACTGGCAGGACTTGGCGTTCAATACGTTCTGCGTCTTCGCAGCTGGGATCGTGGTCCATGTGATGCTGCATTGGCCGTGGATCGTGGCGACGGTTCAGACAAAACTGTTGCACGGGAAGGCCACACGAGATGACGGTTCACACACAATGATCGGCGTGGGTCTGCTGTTTGTCATCATCCACATCTTGGCAGCCGGAATCCTCTGGGCGCGATGGGCGATTACAGAAGTTCGTGAGGTGTAAAAAGCGACTCGTCCGATTCCGGCAAGCTGTCACTGACAACGACCAACGCGATTCCAGTAAACTCGCTCGCTCGCCCATCCCGCTAAGAAACCCTGGGCACTCCCTCAATTCGGCCCCTGCCAGAAACTCCGGCTGAACATTGATTCTTAAGGGGCTGGCTTAAGTTGTGTCATCGATGTGCTCGCCGACGTAACCCTCAACCAGAGCGAATGCTTCAAACTCGCGTGGCCCAGCTGTCTTGTCGACGATGACCTTCAGGTCTTTGAGTTGAAACAGAATCTGCTCTCGCGGGATCAGGTGGAGTCGTGTCGCCAGGATCGTCGCCTCAAGAACGGCATGCTTGGCCCGGTTGAAGCCGAAGAACTCGCGGATGACACCGGTGTGCGTGACGACGCACTGAATCTCGGAACGTTCTTGCGAGGCATCAACGGTCTCAACGCGGAACTCGTACCAGCGGCAGGCTGCCTCCAGTACCTTCCCTTCGATGGTTAGGGCCGAGCAGGTCGGCACGTCATCTGGCAATCGATTCAGTGCTGCCTGCGCGATCAGCAGCACATCATCCACCACATGGAACACTCCGCAGCGAGTCGCCTCCAGATTGCGAAACGTCGTCGATGTCTGGAACGGTCGCAACCGGAACCACGTCAGACTCTCGTCGACGATCGGCCCCATCGGAGCGATGTTGAGCCCCCCTTCGCGGCTTTGGCTGGTGACAATCCCCTCGATAATCATGGGTCAGCTGCCCTGTCCGACAGGATGGAGATGGTCCAGCGGGATGTAGAACTTAGTGTAGTGTTTGCCGTCGGAGTACCGCATGCCGTGCAGGTCTTCGACGAGGATCGTGGCCCGCTTGGTGACGCGATTGACGACGCCGATGAAGAGTCGGCCCTCGTACTCGAACTGTACCCGAGACCCGGCGGTGATGCCGAACTTAACCTTGGCCCGCTCGCTTTGCGTGATGAGGTTATGGGTATGTTCGCGATGCAGAAACATCCCACTGGTGATCGACTGGAACCGCGGGGCACTGCACTCGGAGTTGTTCCAGCAGACCAGCTCGACAAGGTGGATCATCTCATGTTCGAAGATGCGCTGCAGGGCTTCCAGCCGGTCCTTGCAGGACACGCCGCAGACCGTCACGGGCCGACTGACATCGCGAAACGTCTGAAACAACAGTGGGGCCGAGACCGCGATCTCGTACCACTTCTGCCCGTCTTTGAACCTCGGTGTGTACTGAAACGTCTTGCCGCCCGCGCTCGTCATCCGCGTTGACACACGGAAGTCGAGCCGCAGCCCCGCCAGCGCGGACCGGCACGACCCACGAAAGAACTCCGCATCGTACGACTCAAACAGTGTCGATAAGTCGTCCGCGTGGATCGAGCGAAAGTTCCCCGACTGCAAATACCGCGACCGGCTCAAGACGCGCTCGTAGATTCCCCGCGTGCGGTGCTGCACGACCTCGGGGGTCAGCTGAGTCTTGAGAGCAATTTCCGCCAGATCCACAACGACCTTCCCGAGAGTGGGTTCGGAGAGCAGGGGCAACTGAGTGAATCGCGTTGTATCAGGTCCGCTGGGGGCAGGGCAATCAGTGATGCGACTTCCGATCTTGAATCTCGGGACGGGTGCCGTGAATTCCACAGACTGCAACGCGAATGCCGTGGGGCACAACCAGTCTTGCGAATGGACCGACAATACTGACCGTGGGATGGACTTCGAGCGGCAAACAACTCGCTACACTGTCTCCTTGGTATGGGGCTGTCCAGCCCTCTGGTGGTCATTCGAAGGTTGTGGAGCCAGCGATGCGGTTTACGAAGATGCAGGGGGCGGGCAATGACTATGTGTACATCAACGCGTTTGTTGAGCAGCTGCCCTCGGATTTGCCAGCTTTGGCCCGGCAGATCAGTGATCGGAATTTCGGTGTCGGCGGGGATGGAATGATCCTCGTGTGTCCCTCGGACAAGGGCGACGCGCGGATGCGGATGTTCAACAACGACGGCAGCGAGTCGGAGATGTGCGGCAACGGCATCCGCTGCGTCGCGAAGTTCGCGTACGAGCGGGGGCTGGTCGAGAAGAAGAGCCGATTGACCGCGGAGACGGGGGCCGGCGTCCTCGGGCTCGACCTGCGCGTCAAGGACGGGCGCGTGGACGCGGTCACGGTCGACCTGGGACCGCCTCGCCTCGAGCGCGCGCTCATCCCGATGCTCGGGGCGCCCGGCCGCGTGATCGACGAAGAAATCCGCGCGGGCGATCGCACGTTCCGGGTGACCTGCCTCTCGATGGGCAACCCGCATTGCGTGACCTCCGTGGACGACGTCGCGAAGTACCCCGTCGAGCGGTACGGACCGCTCCTCGAGAACCACCCGTCGTTTCCCCGGCGGACCAACGTCGAGTTCGTCGAGGTTC
>JAYTCW010000348.1:0-9244 GCA_043736295.1 Planctomycetota bacterium
ATCCGATCCATGAACTCACCTGTTCTCAAGTCGATCCGCCAAGCCATCGTCCCCCGGAGTATCGTGACATGCGGCGGTTCGCGAGACTCCTTCTCGCGAATTTTAACCTTCCAGCGAGCCCGCTTGAGCCGTTCCGAGATCGGCAGATCGAATGGCATCGGCACTTTCCCTTCAGGCCAGGCAGGGCTGGACCAATCCCATCCCGGAATGATATGTCCCATTTCCAATCGAATCAATAGAGGACATTCTCTGCGGGACCAGGAGCGGGTGTATCCCAAACGTCGGTAAATTGACCCCGAAGGGGTCTCGCCCCGTAGCCCAGGGTTGCCAGCGCAGCGGAAAACCCTGGGTATGCGACGGATTACAAGAGTTCCAACCCCAACGGGGTTGCGTCAGGCGTGGGACGCAACCCCGTTGGGGTTGATCGGTTATCCGGGCGAACTCACCCAGGGTCTTCCGCTGCGCGGCCGACCCTGGGCTACAGGGCGAGACCCCGTTGGGGTCGAAGACTTGGCGACTTCCCAATCTACCGACGTTTGAGACGCACACACGGACAAGCTGGAGTTGTGGCCTGCGTCACTTCGCTTTCAACGCCTTCTCCACCACCCTATCCAGTTCCTCCAACCCCCGGTTGCTGTCGACCTCGTAAAAACCGACATGGTAATGCAGGATGGTCCCATCGGTGCCGATCACGATCCACAGCGGCAGGTTCACATCAAACTTCCGGGGATCACCCAGCGCGGCCAACGCCCCCTTCGTCTCGTGCCCCAGCGGGTAGCCGATGTTCATGAACTCCCGCAGCTTCCGAGCCGAACGCAGCCCGGCTGGTAAGGTCTTCGCATCTTGCACTTGTTTGTCAGAGATGATGCCGATCACCTGCACGTGGTCCTTGCGCTTCTGGGCGAGGAAGTCGAGGTAGCCGATCTGGCCATACGGCTCGGCGAGTGGCTTTTCCTGGTACTCCCAGAAGTGCAGCACGGTCACCTGGGCGGGCTTCGCCAGCAAGATCGCGGCACCTCCATTGAGGGGGGTGACCAAGATCGCCGGGGCGGCACGGCCCACGAACTTCGTAGCCAAGTCGGCAATGGCTTGTTCCCGCTGTTGACCGGCGGTCACGTCCTTGCGAATGACCCCTGCGAGTGCGGCAAATGGAGTGTCCGCAGTGGCCTTATCGATCTCGTCCAGTGCTTCATTCGACGGAGGAGTTTGAGGGGGAGTTTCGCTGATCGCATCGTGCCCTGACTTCGGGTGCAGCTGGCTCTTCAGCTTCAAGAGTGGCCCGGTCGCCTTCGTCCAAGTCTCCACCAGCGTGGCCTCCGCACTGGCCAGCTCCTCCAGCTTCAAGTTCAGATTCCACTGCTCACCCATCCCGACAAAGAACCGATGCTGGGCCGACAAGATCGTCCCGTTGGACTTCTGGATTGTCAGTGAAGTCCGGCGGCCTTGCGGTGCATTGACCTCCAGTTGCCAGCAGGGCTCAGCCTTCACCACCGGCTCGCCGATGACGCGATAGTTCAGGTTCCCCTCGGTCCAGTCGGCATCGAGCGCGAGTTTGGCAAACCCCGGAAAGACGCCAAACCGCAGCCCGATCCAGTGGTGCTGCCCGTCGTGAGTGTGCCGCTGCACGGGAAGGCCCGGTGATGGCTGTCCCTCGGCATCGAACTCGGTGCGCCCGAATTGGGCCTCCCACGGCTGTTCCTCGCTCGACTGATCCATCAGATATAGCACAACCGGAAAACCGCTGGATTGAGGCAGCACCAGACAGCGAATCTCAAAGTCCCGCACGGGCTGTACGGCCCCATTGGCAGCGGTCTCACTCAGTGCCGCCGTGTACCGCAATGAAAGTGGTGCCCCCCCCGCAGTGTCGTCGGCTCTCGATGAGCTTCCCACCAGCAGCAAGGCAACACACGTAAACAACAGACGCAACATGGCAGACTCCAGACAGGGGACACAGCTCCGCATCTTCGCGGGAGAACGGGGAATCGACAAGCAGAGGAACAGTCAGCCAGAAAAAACACACCACACCACACGCTGAACGTTCACTTGCGCTTTTGCCTTTCCCCCTGGAGTTCTGGTATCCTCCGGGACTCAGTCGGGGCGTTTGCGAAAACGGTCCTGGCGGTTGTGTGTTCTCCCGCATCGACACCGCACTCCTGACGTAAAATTCCGGAGTGAGAACTCGATGCGAGTTAGCCCTGCCGGGGCTGTCCAATTCAGGATCAACCAGATGTCAGCTGTCGCAACAGGTGCTGGAGACGGTGGCCACGACAAGCGGGTGGCCCAAAACTACCGGCGTGGCGTCGAGGCACTTGAAAAGAAGAATTGGGATCTCGCCATCGAGAACTTCCGGATTGCCTCACTGATCGTGAGCGGCAATCTCGTCTACCGCCAGTTGCTGCGCACCGCGACCCGCAAGAAGTTTAACGACAACGGCACCGGGGCCGGGATGCTGGCCAAGACCAAGCTGATGGGCATTCGCAGTCGCATTTCGGGATCAAAGAAGAAGAGCGACTGGGCCGATATCGACAAGGCAGCGGAAGAGGGCCTGCTGATCAACCCGTGGGATGCGCAGCTGCTCTCGGAACTCGGCGAGGCACATAAGAACCTGAACAATCTCGATATTGCCAAGGAGTCGTATAAGCTGGCCTGTATGGTGGACAAGGCGAACAAGGATCTGTGGCGCAAGCTGGGAGCGATCCTCAAGGACAAGGGCGAATACGACGAAGCGGCGAGTGCGTGGGAGCAGGTCTACAAGCTCGACCCGCTGGACGGCGAAGCCCGCAACATGATCACGGCGATGCACACCCTCAAGACGACCCATCGTGGGGGGTATGAGGATGCAACATCGACCCTCGATGTATCGGTCAACAAGGACGAGAAGAAGAACAAGACCGCCTACGACGACTACGCCACCGGTGGCATGTCTCAGTCCAAGGGCCTGGCTCCCGGCGAATCGCTGGAGAACGACCTCAAGCAGGCCATCCGCAAAGAACCCAACAACGTCGCCAACTACGCCAAGCTGGCCACCTTCTACCACAAGAACAAGCAGCTGGACGAAGCGTTCGAGACGCTGACCACGGCGCTGCAGATCTCGGGGAACTCCCCCGATGTGCGGGAGCTGTTGGAGGATGTCGAACTCGACAAGATGAAGTCCAATATCGATATCGGCAAAGCGAAAGCGGCCAAGTCGAACGACGCCACGATGCGGGAAAACATCGCCGCCCTGGCGCAGGACATGCTGAAGCGCGAGATCGAAATCTTCAGTGCCCGCGTCGAGCGCTACCCGCAGGACATGAACCGCAAGTACGAGTTGGCCACGCGGTTGATGCGGCTGCAGAAGTGGTCGCTGGCGATTCCGCTCCTCCAGCGAGCCAGCCAGGATCCCCGCCTGAAGGGCAAGGCCCTCCTCAAACTCGGAATGTGCTTCATCTACGACAAGAAGCTGCCGCTGGCCCGAGGTCAGCTGGAACGTGCTGCTCCCGACATGGACCACAACAACGATCCCGATTCGTATAAGGAATGCCACTACTGGCTGGGGCGAGTGTTGGAACAACTGGGAGACAAGGCCGGAGCCGAGAAGCACTACGGCGACGTGGTCGTGGTGGACTACGACTTCAAGGACACGACCAAACGGCTGGAAGACATCCAGGGTGGGCCGAGTAGCGATGCGGCGCTGGAGTAGGTCTCTTAGCTGGCGTTGATCGCAGATTGAACTCCCGGCTGGAGCCGGATACGATAATTTGGCAGTGTCTCTCGCATGCCACGGGACTCGTCACGCTATTTTTGTCGTTTCAAAAGGCTGTCCATGACCCCCTTTCGCTCCTCTCTCGCAAAGAAGATTCAGGCCGCCGGAGTGATCCTTCGTGATCGTGGACCGATGGACCGACTACGCCTGTTGAAATTGCTCTACATTGCGGACCGAGAGGCATTGCAAGAACGGGGTGTTCCAATCATTGGTGGGCTGATGGTTGCCATGAAGCACGGCCCCCTCCATAGCGAGGTGTACGATCTGATCAAGGGGTCTCATGTCGATGAGGCCGATTGGTCGACTTGCATCGTCTCGCACGGCAATACAATCGCCCTGAAGAGTGATCCGGGGCGGCTCGATCTGTCGCCGTTCGAGATTGACAAATTGAATGCAGTGGCCGAGCACTATCAGGATGTCGATACCTGGGAACTGTCGGAGTTGACCCACGAGTTCGTCGAATGGAAGGAGTCCTTTGTGAAGGGGACTTCACGACCGATTCCCTCGGAAATGCTGCTCAAGGAAGTCGGATTTAGCGACGACGAGATTGCCGGAATTGTGAACGATGCCAACACCCATTCGCACTTGTTTCAGCAACTGGGTGCGTGATGTCCGTCATCAAAATCGGTACGGCGTTTCAGTTCAATGATCGGCCTGAAGACAACCATTTGCATGTTGTTGTTTCCGATCCTAAACAATCCGAAGTGGTGATCATGAGTGTCACCACCAAGCGAAGGTTCACGGATACTTCGTGCGAGTTGGGTGTGGGCGACCACCCATTCATCCAGCATGATTCATGCATCTCGTATGTACATGCCGAAATTATTGCGATTGCAGTGATTGAGGCCAAGCTGGCCTCTGGTGATCTTCGACTTCGGGAAGAGTTTACACCTTCGGTCATCCACCGCATCTGGGAAGGTGCGGAGCGAACTCGCAATCTCACTAACCGCTGTACCGACATGTTGCGAAAGCAGTCGCTAATCTCCTGATGCGGCACCGTTTTGTTCGATGATCGGGATCGGTTATCATCCGCCCCGGCGGCGACTGGCCCCGGTGGTTTGTCCGGCAGGCGTGATTTGCGTCGCTCCCGAGTTCTCAGACCAGCTTGCACCCATGGCCAGAAACATGATCGTCGCCCAATCGGGCGGTCCGTCTCCTGTCATCAACAACACTCTGCGGGGGATCGTCGAAACGGCTCGGCAGATGTCCGAGATCGGCACCGTGTACGGCGGCTGGCACGGGATCGAGGGGATTCTGAAGGAGGAGTTGATCGATCTTTCAGCCCAATGTGCGGACGAGATCGCGCTCTTGCGGACGACTCCGGGAGCGGGGTCGATCGGGACGTGCCGGTACAAGTTGAAGGACTGGCAGAACCAGGACTTCGACCGGATCATGGAGATCTTCAAGGCTCACAACGTCGGGTACTTCTGCTACATCGGGGGCAATGACTCGATGCATACCGCGCACACCGTGGCCGAACTAGCTCGCAAGCGGGGGCTGGACATCGTCGGCATCGGCGGGCCGAAGACGATCGACAACGATGTCGGCGACAGCGAGTTCAAGCTGGTCGACCACACGCCGGGCTACGGTTCCACAGCTCGGTACTGGGCACACTATGTCCAGATGGCCAATGAGGAGAACAACGGCTCTTGCCCCGCGGACCCGGTCCTCGTCATGCAGGCGATGGGCCGCGCGATTGGGTACATCCCGGCTGCGGCTCGCCTCGGTGACCCGAACCGCGAGTTGCCGCTGCAGATTTACCTCGCCGAGCGGAAGGTTCACATCGATCAGATTTTCGAGAACGTGAACGACTCACTGAAGAAGAACGGCCGCTGCATGGTCGTCGTCAGCGAGGGGCTGCAGATCGAAGGCTTGCCGATTCCCGAGGAGTTCATCGTCCGCGACGCTTTCGGACACGCCAGCTTCGGAGCCAGCGGCACGACCGTGGCTCAACTGCTGACCAATGCCCTCAACAACAAGAAGCTCTTCAAGCTGGCCGCCAAGGGAGCGGCCCGTTGCAACGTACCCGGCACCGAACAACGCCACAGCATGGCGTATGCCTCGGTGGTCGACCTCGATGAGTCGTACTATGTCGGGCAGAAGGCCGCTCTCCTCGCAGCTGCCGGCGAACACGGCTACATGGCCACGATCCTCCGCACCGACTGGGACAACTACCAGGTCAAGTACGACAAAGTTCCGCTGGCCGAAGTCGCCGAGAAGGACCGCAAGTTCCCGGATCACTGGATCACGAAGTGCGGGACCGATGTGACCGACGACTTCGTCAAGTACGCCCGCCCGCTGATCGGGGACGATAACGTCAGCCTACCGATCATTAATGGTCGCCTGCGGCTGGCTCGCATGAAGCCGATTTTCGCCAGTCAGAAGCTGCCCGCCTATGTGCCACAAGCTGATCGTGAGAAGGAACCGAAGTAGGGGTAGGCTCCTCGTGGGACAGGCTTCCAGCCTGTCTTCTCGACGTGCCCCGACAGGCTGGAAGCCTATCCCACGGATTCAGGCAGAAGCCGTGACGACTTCTGCTACGGATGTCCCAGGAGTACCGCGATGATGTTTCGTCTGATCCGCTGTCTGGGCATGGGACTGATTCTCGCCTCGCTCGCCATCCCGGCTCAGGCCGCTGAGCCTCGCCGAGTGACCGGAACTGTCGTCGAGAACGGGCTCCCGGTCGCGGCCCGTCTGTACGTCGAAGGGCCGCCGGGGACGTTTCACTTCGCCCGCTCCGCCGACCCCAAAGGCACAGCTGTCGTCTACGACGTGAAGCGATCGGAGACGTGCCGCGAGCAGCACGTCACGCTGTCGGCTCATGCGTTCCAAGTCGATCTCATGCCGGGCGAGTACGCGTTCACCGTCGAGCGTGGGCATGAATACTTCGCGACGAAGCGGACCCTCACAGTGCCGGAGACTGGCGATGTGCCGCCGGTCGAGCTGAAGCTCGAGCGCTGGATCGACATGGCCGCGCGCGGCTGGTACTCGGGCGATACGCATCTGCACCGCAAGCTGGAGGATGTGCCGAACATCGTGGCCGCGGAGGATCTACACGTCGCGTTGCCGCTGACCTATTGGGTGAGGGGGGCGTATGAGGCTCCCAAAAAGTTCCCGGTGAATGGGAACCCCGAGTCGAAGTTGATCACCATTGAGGAGCCGCTGGCAGACGCGAACCGCTCGCCGCTCAAGCGGTTCATCTGGCCGATCAATACGGAGTACGAACTGTTCACGGTCAACGGAAAATCGCATACGCAGGGAGCAGTGCTGGTCCTGAACCACAAGACCCCACTGCGGCCCGGTGCCCCGCCGGTCGGTCCGCTCTCGCAGGCGGCACGGGATGAAGGGGCGATCTTCGATCTCGACAAGCACACCTGGAACTGGACACCGATGATCGTCCCGGTGATGAAAGCCGACTTATTCGAACTGGCCAACAACCATATCTGGCGGACCGAGTTCCTCAACAAGAGCTGGACAGCCGATGTGCTGCCGAAGGACTGGGAGATCGAAACCGATCCGCAGGGGTATACCGAACGCGGCTGGATCGACTGGGGGTTCAAGACCTACTACGCCTACCTCAACTGCGGGTTCCGCATGCGCCCGACTGGAGGGACCGGGAACGGGTATCACCCGGTCCCGGCCGGGTTCGGGCGGGTCTATGTGCATTGCCCGGGGGAATTCACGTACGAGAAATGGATGGAGGGGCTCAACGCCGGACGGAGCTTTGTTACGACCGGGCCGATGCTGCATGTCACGTTCGACGACATGTTGCCGGGGGCGACGTTTTCGAAAGCAGAGCCACACAACGTCCGCGTCTGGGGATCCGTTGTTGCGGCATCCCAGTATGTTCAAGTCGAGGTCATCGTGAATGGGAAAGTGTTCCCGGTTGATTTGTCGGATGCCTACAGCGTGCCCTTCAGGCCCGGAAAACTGCCCAAGGACTTCAAGTGGCCAAACAACCTTTTCCGGCCCTTTGATCTGACCATCCCCATCGAACATAGCTCGTGGTTCGCCCTGCGTGTCTTTGAACACCGAACCGTTGAGTCGCTGACACCTGAACCGGAAAAGCTCCCGAATGATGCCATAGTCGCAGACAAGACGTTTGCCGGTGGCCTTCGTCCCATCGCACAGACCCGCGTCCGCTACGCTCATACCGCTCCGGTATACTTTGAAATCGACGGCCCGATCAAGCCCCGCAAACGCGAGGTCAACTACTTCATCCAGCGTATGGAGCAGGAGATCGCCCGTAACACCGGCGTCCTGGCCGACGACGAAGTGGCCGAGTACCGCCAGGCCCTCGCGATCTATCGGGAGATTGCCGAACGGGCGACGGAGTGAATAAATGACATAGTGACTTGACTTGCACGCAAAAGATACTTATAGTCATCTCGCCATGAGAGCAATCTCTGATAACCACGCGGAGTTCAAATTGATGGCCCCACGGATCACGCTTCCAGACCTCGAATCGATGCTAGGAAAACCTGCGCATCGAGGAGACGGCTTTCTGATCTATCAGGGCGATTGCATTGAGTACCTCCAGCGAATCGATCCGGGGTCGATACCGCTCACGGTGACTTCACCTCCATACAACATCGGCAAAGAGTACGAGTCGATTTGCGATATCGACGACTATCTCGATTGGTGCGAGTCCTGGATTCGGCAAATTCACAGAGTCACCTCCGTCGATGGAGCATTTTGGCTGAACTTGGGTTACGTGTCTTTGGCCGAACGTGCCAAGGCGATTCCCATTCCCTACCTGCTGTGGGATCGGGTTCCGTTTTTTCTGCTGCAAGAGATCGTCTGGAATTACGGCGCTGGTGTGGCAACCAAGCACAGCTTCTCACCCCGTAACGAGAAGTTTCTGTGGTATGTCAAGAGCCCAGATGAGTACGTTTTTAATCTGGATGAAGTACGCGATCCGAACGTCAAGTATCCCAATCAGAAAAAGAACGGGAAGCTGAAATGTAATCCGCTGGGAAAGAACCCCACGGATGTCTGGCAATTCGCCAAAGTCACTTCCGGAAAAGACCGCAGTTCCAAAGAGCGGACTCCGCATCCCGCTCAATTTCCAATCGCCGTCGTGGATCGAATCGTCAAAGCTTGTAGTGTCCCCGGCGACGTGATTCTCGACCCATTTCTAGGCTCTGGATCGATGATCGAGGCTGCCCTGCGAAATGATCGACTCGCCATTGGATTTGAGTTGAACCCCAAGTACGTCGAGCTGGCGGCCAGTCGGATCAAACGCTTTTTACGAACTCGCGAGTTGCTCTCCGCACAACGCTCTCTGTTTCAGTGAGTCGCTTCGTACAGCACAATCAGCTTGCCCTTCTCGGAGTCTGGCAACAGACTGGCTTGCTGGCCGGTTGGCTTGTCTTGGCCTCTCCAGTCGGAATGGTCGAGCCATCCAAACCGAATTCGGCGTATTCGAGGTCGTTGTGGGAGAGATCGATCGGAAGCGAACTTCTCGAAATTGACGGCGATGTAATATCCGTTCTTGTT
>JAYTCW010000349.1:0-28206 GCA_043736295.1 Planctomycetota bacterium
GTCAAGCTTCACCCAGACGCTGCCTTCTCCGCGTTTGACCGGGCCTCCGAAGCGGACATCGGCCACGTCTTTGATCCGGACCGGGATCGGCTCCCGCCATAGGATGGGAGTGTTCTCGATGTCTTCCAGAGTCAGGCTTTGCCCGCTGATCCGGAGCAGCGATTCCTTCGGAGACCGCACCATGAAGCCGCTGTCGAGAATGTCACGGAAGCTGTTCGTGACGGAGCGATCTGGGTCATCATCGTACTCTTCCTGCTCATGGGTAATTTTCGTACGAGCCTCAGCTCACTCACATCGATGCCGCTCTCGATCTTGCTGACCGTGCTGGTGTTTCACTGGTGTGGCATCACGATCAACACGATGACGCTGGGAGGGATTGCTGTGGCGATCGGTGATCTGGTGGATGATTCGATCGTCGACATCGAGAACATCTACCGCCGCCTGAAAGAGAACCGGCAGTTGCCGCACGAACAGCAGCGACCGCCCCTGGATGTGATCTACGACGCCTCTTGCGAAGTCCGTAATTCCATCGTCTACGCGACGCTGATCGTGATTCTCGTCATGTTTCCACTCTTCTCGATGGCCGGGTTGGAAGGCCGTATGTTCGCGCCCTTGGGATTGGCGTACATCACATCGCTGCTCTGCTCGCTGGTGGTGTCTCTGACATTCACTCCGGTCTTTGGGTCCGTATTACTGCCACAAGCGAAGCTGCTGGAGGAAGAGACCGACCCGTTCTTGCTGCGCTGGCTCAAGCGACTGGATGCGGTCGTGCTGCGATTCACTTTGCGACATGCGACACTGATTCTGAGTACTGTCGCCGTGCTCGTGACCCTGTCTTGCGTGAGCATCTTCTGGATGGGAGGCGAGTTTCTGCCACCCTTCAACGAAGGCACGCTGACCATCAGTTTACGAATGGAGCCGGGGACGAGTCTGGACGAGAGTCAGCGCGTCGCAGCGCGTGCGGAACAGCTGATCCTCAATGTGCCGGAAGTCCTCTCCGTCTCGCGCCGCACGGGACGGGCAGAACTAGACGAGCATGCCGAGGGAGTGAACTCGTCGGAGATCGATGTTCGACTCGCTGAGCACAGTCCCCCCAAGCCGGGTTGGGGATACACCGCGCTAAGGCTAATCCCGATTGCCCACTTGTGGGGCTTCGATTCCGTGGGTCGCCCTCGTGAGGCGGTCATCGCTGATGTGCGCGACCGGATTTCGAATATCCCCGGTGCCGCCGTCAACATCGGTCAGCCGATCTCGCACCGTCTGGATCACATGATGTCAGGAATCCGTGCTCAAATTGCCGTGAAAGTCTTCGGGCAGGATTTACGGGAACTTCGGACTGCTGCTTACGACATCCAGGAACGCATGCAGCCGATCCCCGGTATCGTGGATTTGCAGATCGAACCGCAGGTCGAGATTTCGCAGGTCCGGCTAAAGGTCAAACGCGATGAGGCTGCTCGCTATGGACTCGCTCCGGGAGACATCGCTGAACTCCTGGAGACGGCCTACAAAGGGCGAGTTGTCTCGCAAGTGCTAGACGAAGATCGGTACTTCGGTCTGGTGGTGAAATTCGATGACGAATCGCGGAGCGACCCAGATGTCATCAACGAAACGATTCTGGAGACTCCCTCCGGTCGCCGCGTGGCGTTGGGGCAGGTGGTCGAAGTGCTGGACACGACGGGACCGAATACACTCAACCGGGAACACGTTCAGCGCAGAATCGTCGTCTTCTGCAACACACAAGGGCGAGACCTCGCGAGTGTCGTCGCCGACATCAAGCAGGCACTCACCCCGGTGGAGGACAAACTTCGAGACCTGCCGGGCAGTTATTATCTGGAGTACAGCGGCCAATTCGAGGCGCAGCAAGAGGCCAATCGCCGCCTCGCGATCCTGGGGACGATCAGTATTCTCGGAGTGTTCCTGTTGCTGTGCAAAGCACTCAACTCATGGCGAGCTGCATTGCAAGTGCTCGTCAATATCCCACTCGCCGCATTCGGTTCGGTGTTGACGCTGCTGATTGTGAACCGTCCCGAGTGGTCCGCATTACAGGCGGTTCCTTGGTGGGACTGGCCACGGATCTGGGTCGGTGCCACCAGCCTGTCCGTCGCACATTGGGTCGGATTCATCACCTTAATCGGAGTGGTCAGTCGCAACGGCATCATGATGATCTCGCACTACATCCACCTGATGCAGCATGAGGGCGAAGCCTTTTCCGAACAGATGATCGTACGCGGCAGCCTGGAGCGTCTCGCTCCCGTGATGATGACTGCCATGACCAGCTTCATCGGACTCTTGCCGCTGCTGTTCGGAGCAGGTCAGACCGGCAAGGAGATTCTCTATCCGCTCGCGCTGGTCGTCTTCGGTGGCATGTTGACCTCAACGATTCTCGATCAGGTGGTGACTCCGGCACTGTTCTTCAAATTCGGTCGCAAAGTCTACGAACACCCCGTCACAGCCAATGTGGAGATTCAGCATCCCGTCATGGCTGTCACTCAATCCTCGATACCAACTCAACAGCCCTGAGTGGAAATCACGTAACTATTGCTGAACATCGTGATGAACGAGATGCCTCGACAGGGATCAACTCCGGAAGCGGAGAGCTGAAGGTCATCCCCTCAGGTTCCATGTGACCGCTCGAAATGCTCGACAAGGCGCGTCACTTCATCCACGTCCTTGGCTCCAATGACCGTTATGTGACGCCGTCCTCGTTGCCACGTGGCTGCGAGGCTACCGTCTAACTGGACGATGCGAGTGGTCTGGCCTCCACACACGACAGAGGATTGGGGCCGCTCACCGAACCATGCGGCTTGATCGATGTCGTGCTCGAATACGCATACCATCCCACCGCCCTTCCGGTGATAGCACGCCTCCAAGCATCGGCAGCAGGGCATGTTGAGTAAGTAGGCTTGACGCGGTTCGTACTCGATCGGGAGTCCGCCCGCGACGGCTGGACGATACTTCAGTTCACGGATGGCATCAGGAATCTCGACAGGCACTCCGGTGAAGCTCGTCAGCAGATGACGCTGGGCCTCGTCGGGAGTTTTCTCAAATGAGTCGAGAAAGACTCCGAAGTCTTCAGCAAGATGGTGGTGGTTGTGAACGTGCCCTCGGGTGGACGCAAACCATGACACACTGGCCAGCAATAACAGGACGATGGCCAGCAGCGCTTTGCGTGACTTAGGCCGAGCTAATGACGCGACCGGATCGGTTGGCAGTTGACTCGTTTCGAGTTGAGCAGCAATGCGAGGCCAAGCCTGACTCGGGGGCGCAGGTTGCTCAAGTATTGCCGTCAAATCAGAGAGCTTGTGGAGCGTCTCCAACTCTGCCGCACAATCAGCGCAGCTACTCACATGAACTGAGACAGAATCAGCCTTGTCCGTTGAGATCTCGCCATCGTAGTAGGCGGAGAGCAGATCCATGACTTCGCCACATCGCATGACTATGGCTCCCAGCCGAGTTCGACCAAGTACTGTTTCAAGAGTTGTCGAGCACGGCCCAGTCGCGAGGCCACGGTCCCTTCTGGAATCTGCAACACGACTGCGATCTCGGCATAAGACTGATTCTCCACTTCTCGAAGCAGGAACAGAGACCGCAACTCGGGTTCGAGTCGTTCCAGAGCGTACTCCATCAGTTCCTTTTGGTCAAAGTCGCGTACTTGGTCCAGCTTCCGATCCATGATGTCACTTTCGAGAGAGACCGTGCGTCGGCTCCGTTGCTTTCTCAGATGCTGCAACGATTCATTGACTGACACGCGGTAGAGCCACGTCTCAAACTGCGATTGACCTTGGAATTGATTCAGCGTCCGAAAGACTTGAAGAAACACTTGTTGCAGCAGGTCTTCCGCGTCGTCCCGCCCTACCATTCGAACCAGCAGCCGGAAAACACGGCGGTGGAAAGACTCATACAAGCGCTGCTGAGCCTCGCGACTTCCATAACGCACTTCTGCCAACAAGCGAGCAAGAACGTCATCATGGAGTGCCAATGCTGGCCGCTCGATATCGAGTACAGAGGGAGAGGCAGCAATCACGATCAGCATCTCGATGTCATGAGAGTCTTCCAATACCAGAAGACGGGCTGACGTTCAGTAAGAAGCAAATGGGCTACCATATTGGCTTTCCCTCTCCACGCCGGAGTTAGTGCGATCTTAGCCATGATTGTGCGTGACATGGTGACAAAAATGCCTCTCCGTGTGGGAAACGAAGGAATATCCCGATTCGAGTCAAAAACCAGAAAATCTCAAGAAGGAATTGAGGACGACTTGCATCCAACATCGCAGAAACACTCCGGCTAACGATTGCGAACGCCAACGGAACACCCGCGATCTTTAGCTTTCGACCGCAGGTCAGCATGTGAGTGTGGGTCGGTACACGTCTTGAAAAGACGAACCGACGATGAAATTCGGAAGACACAAGAAATTGCACTCTGGAAAGTTCCGGAAGGCAAGTTCAGTTGTAAGCCGACGCAGTGGATTGCCTTCGCAAGAAGGAGTTCACTTCGTCGGCTTTTTTCGTTGGCTCACCGTGAAGTCAGCTGCGGCAAATCGCGTTGATCAAGGAGGACTTCTCGCTTTCTGTGACCGCTTGTCTTCATCGACCTGAACCTGGAGTCACTCCAGAGTCTGGTCGGCTGGAGTGAATTGAAAACGCGGGGCTCGTCGAGTCCAGCTGCTCATGACCAGTGTACTCCTTTCGGAGACTGTGGTACGGCCCTTCGTTCGAAACGCCTACCCGACCCAAGAAACTGTCGTCATCGGCTGCAAGACAGCCCCGCGTATTGAGAGTGATGAGAGTGTTTGTGCATCCGTCGGATTGAAATCGATTCGAGGATGAACGAACTGGGACCAATCGAAATCACTGGTTCGCAAGACCAGTGATGCACGGAAGCTTGTTGCTTCCGTGAACGGCCCGCATGTTGTGAAACGAAAGACAAGACCATGAACTACCGAATGATGTCATTGAGTACCATCGCCTTCGCCCTGCTCGCAGTGAGCGGCTCTGCGTTCTCGGCGGATAATCCGCACGCCGCACACATGAAGAAGTGCGCCTCGACCTGTGCGGATTGCCAGGTGCAGTGCGATGGCTGCTTCCATCACTGCGCGTCACTCGTCGCTGATGGGAAGAAGGAACATGCCAAATGCATGCATCTGTGCGTGGACTGCGCAGAGTGCTGCCAGATGTGCGCTTCGTTGTGTGCCCGACAGAGCGCACTCTCGGGCCACGCCACGTTGTGCTGTGCGAAGTGTTGTGACGAGTGTGCCGCTGCCTGCGAAGCAATCCCTGATGACAAGGAAATGGCCGCTTGTGCCAAGGCTTGTCGCAACTGTGCCAAGGAATGCCTCGAAATGTCGAAGATGGCGAAGTAGCAGCGTCGACGTGGACTTCCCCACGAATCATGGGGAAGTCCATACACCAGTGAACTTCGTTACTGCGACGACAGTCCAAAAACCCTCTGAATCGCTTCCTGTTGTTGGTTTGGAATCAGGTGCCGGTAGCGGCGGACCATGTCTTCGGTTTGATGGCCTACCCAGGCGTTGATGATCCGTTGGTCGATTCCCGTGGCGGCACAATTCGAACAAAACGAATGTCGAAAAATGTGCCAGCCCCGAAGCTTTTCCCACTTGCAGTTTGCAAGTGTCCGCTTGAAGTGGTCATGGACTTCATCGCGAGTTAGCGGTCGGGCTCCCGGAGTACGTTTCCGGCTACGACCGACCGAACCGTCAAGGCAAAATGTGGAGTTCCCGCCCGGATGCACATCCAACCAGTCCCTCAAGACTTCGGCCAAAAAAGGGGAGACGGGGACGCGGCGGGTCGTCCGCATCGCCTGATTGCGTTTCCGCTCGTGGATTGTAATCACTCCCGCCTTCAAATCGATGTCGCCTAATCGGGACCTTAGCAGTTCACTTCGACGCATCCCTGTATGCGCCGCAACCGCGAACATGGGGTAGATGAAAGGGTGACGGGCGTTTGCCTTTACGTCTGTGAGCAATTCTGAAATTTCCGGAAGTGTCAGGAACAGACAGTCCCACATGTCTGCCTGCTCGGCATTAGAGAGTCCACCACGGGTGATCTGACTCTCGATTTCTGGCCACGTCTGGAAAGGAGGCTTCTCGGAGAGCTTCGGGTACTTGACGCCAGAGTGGGGAAAGCGGCCACTGACGAGTGTGTTATTGACTCCCCAGTTCCAGACGGTCCGGAGCGTGATCACAGCTTTCTTGATTGTCACAGAAGTGACCTTACGTCCGCGTCGTCCGAAGGTGCTGGCGGGTGATAAAGGATACACCTCGAAACCGATTCGCACGTGGTTGCGGAGGCGCGGAATCCGTCCCGTGATCGCCCATCGCTCGAACGAACACGCCCGGTCCAAAGACTTTGATCGCGAGACCTATCGCCGCCGCAACATCGTCGAACGGACCATCGGCTGGCTGAAAGAATGCCGCCGCATCGCGACCCGTTACGAGAAGCTGGCCAAGCACTTCTTATCGATGATCCACACCGCCATGATCCTGCAATTCATCACGTTCTGAGGGCTACGCTGGTTTTTGGACACAGCCTAGTCGTCTCTCGATCTACCATCCCGGAGGGATGGTAGAAACTCCCCCAGCCCGTGAGGCGGATTTCCCCGAGGGCAACGCCTGCTGGCATCCCTCCGGGATGCGAAAACAGCGAGGGTCTCAGTTCCGGTGGTGTCGCTACGCTCAACCACCGGCTAATGGCTGACATCCCTTCGGGATGGAGAAATGCGGAAGGCTCCTTGCTTTGGTTGCGGCTACGCCGCGCTGTGAAAATCTGTGAAATCTGTGTACGACTACCGGCCTCAGGCACCGTGATTGAATTGCGGTGCGAGTGAGCATCAGTGGGAACACTCGGGAAGCTCTGTCGGCTGGGGCGCGGAGTGTCCAGGAAACCCGTCAACCGCCGCCCCAGGCCAATCAGTTCCGTTAACGATCCTGCGTGAGCCCGTGTGCTGCCTGCACGCAGTGGATCGGCTCTTTCTCGGTTTGCCGAAACACCAGTCTGAGATCAGGTTGTTCAGCAAAACTGGCGCTGACCGATTCAGCTGAGATGAGTGTTCCGGAAATTCTTTCTGAACTTCAATTGTCAAAGTGCTCTGGATCGAACGGACACGTCCCCAAATGGCAAACGGGGGCCACTTGGCCCCCGTTTGCTTACTTCATGCGGTTCATGAGATCAGACGACCACGGACTTGCCGGGCACGGCGATCGCATACTCACCCTTTTCATTCGGCATGACCGGTGGATCAGCGTCGAAGGAGAACGTCTTGGGCATGATGCTGACCTGGGAGTTCAGGGCTTGCTCCATCGTGATCACCTTGCCCGAGTAGGTACACAGGCGACCCAGAATGGCAGTCATGGTGCTCATCGCTCCGTACTCGACCTCGTTGTAACCCGTGGCGTTCGTGCGGATGGCTTTGAACAAATCATCGTGCTCGACCTGGTAAGGGTTCGCCCCCTTGGACTTCGTGGCGATCTTCTCGCCATTGGCCAGTTCGATGTATTTGCCACCCCCAAAATGCACGGTCCCCTTCGAGCCATGAGCGTGCTCTTCGACCGCATTCCAGCAACCCGGAATGTGGCGACACTGGCTGAACATCTTGGTGCCGTCGGCATAGGTGTACTCGACCGCGTGATGGTCGTAGATCTCCCCATACCGCTTGTCGGTCCGGACCTGGCGTCCCCCCATGCCGTTGGCCGACACTGGGTAGGCGTTCTTTAGCCAGTTGCCGACATCTAGGTTGTGAATGTGCTGCTCGTTAATGTGGTCGCCGCACAGCCAGTTGTAGTAGTACCAGTTCCACATCTGGTACTCCATTTCGGTCTTCACCTGTTCGCGGGTCTTCTTCGGCTCCCACACGCCGCCGCCGTTCCAATAGACCTGGCTGGAGATGACATTGCCGATCACCCCATCGTGAACCATCTTCATCATTTCGAGGTAGGATTCCTCATGCCGCCGTTGGAGTCCCACACCGACCTTGAGGTTCTTCTCCTTCGCCAGCTTGGCCTTCTCCAGCACCAGACGGACGCCCGAGGGGTCGGTCGCGACGGGCTTCTCCATGAACACGTTCCGGCCCTTGTCAACGGCATGGGCAAAGTGTGTCGGGCGGAAACCCGGGGGAGTCGCCAGGATCACCACGTCGATGTCGCTCTCGATCACCTGCTTATAGGCATCCATCCCGCCAAACTTTTGGACCTCGTCGGGCTTGAACTCATTGGGCTTCCCCTTCATCGCATTCGCGACCTGCTTCAGCTGGTCGTCGATCACGTCCCAGAACGCGTCACCCACAGCGACCAGCTTGACCTTCCCCTCGGTCGACAGAGCCTGGCTCAAGGCTCCCGTTCCGCGGCCTCCCATCCCCACCAGTCCGACCTTCACCGCATCATCGCCCGCCGCGAAGACCGACGACGACAAGCTGTTCAGCAGCACAGCCCCAGCTGTGGCCGCTGCGGAGTTTTTCAGGAACGTACGACGTGACATGGGGGGATCCTCTGAGCGTGAATGAGTCCATCGATCGAGGGTGCGAGTCGGACAGACTTACGCGAACGCCCTCGGGAGCCGAAGAATGGTGTATCGCTGCGAACCCACAGGGCCGCTGCAATGACCAAACCGGAGTGCGGCATCATAGCATAAGTGAAAGGGAATCTGAGTCTGCGGAAGGGGATTTTTGAGTTCAGGCTCCACTCTCGGGAAATCACTGCTGAGGAAGTTCCGGTCATCTCCTTGTCGTCACTCTTCGCGCGGGCCATTTCGACTGCCTCATCCGGTGAGAAGCAGTCGGGAATCGCGAGCGAGCCGATTTCACTCTTCAGGCACGGACGGGCAAATGTGCCCGTCCCACGGCTCGTCACGTCACCGCAGGGCGTGACGAGACCTCGCCGCGATCACGGATCGCTTGATCGATCTCGGCGAGGTCTTGACCCGTGAGGACCAGGTCCATCGCCCTGGCTGACTCCTGAATCTGGTCGGGCCGCTTGGCTCCGCACAGGGCGACTGTGATCCCCGGACGCTGGATGGTCCAGGCGGTCACCAGCTCGGCCAGCGATCGATTGTGCCGCTCCGCAATGGGTCGCAGCTGATCGAGGAAGTCGTGCGTCTTCGTCCACTGTTCGCCCACGAAGACCGGGTACTTCTGCCGCCCATCTTTGGGATCCCAGACGTGGTTGCGAGACAGCTTGCCCGCGAGGAACCCCTTCATCAGCGGCCAGTAGACCATGACCGAAACGTTATGTTTCTCGCACCACGGAAGCCGTTCGGCTTCGATCTCACGTTGCAGCATGTTGTAGTGCGGCTGGTCCGCCGAAATCGGGCAGATGGCGTGGAACTCTTCGTATTGGCTGATCTGATGAAAGTTCGAGACGCCGACCGCTTGCACCTTACCGGCATCGAGCAGTTCTCGCATCGCTCCTGCGGACTCGGCAACTGGGACATTCGGGTCCGGGGCATGCAGGTAGTAGAGGTCGATCACCTCCATTCCGAGCCGTTGCAGACTCTCGTCACACTGCCGCCGAATCGTTTCGGGGCGGGCGTCCTTCAGCTGTTTCTGATCGGGCGTCCAGCCGATGCCGCATTTAGTCGCGATCACGACCTCGTGGCGATGCGGACGGAGTACCCGCCCGACCATCTTCTCACTCTCTCCGTCGTATCCGTAGCAATACGCCGTGTCGAAGAAGTTGATCCCGGCATCCAAGGCCGCGGCGATTGTGGCGAGGCTATCCGCCTCCGTGACGCCGATACTGGTAATCCCCGCAATCGGCCAGCAGCCGAGTGCGACCGGGGAGACCCAGAGGTCGGTATTTCCAATGCGACGACGTGTCATACGAGGATCTCGTTAGAGGAAGAGAACAAAGGAACAGAAGGGCGAATGGGGGCAACATTCGAGGCCGGGGTCTTCGCCCCAACGAGGCTCGACTCGAAAGCCTAGGGCGTTGCCCTGGGCTGGTCTGTCGGTGCCCCTGCGGGGCGGAAGAGATGAGACGGAACATTCATCGCCCGTGGTGTGTGGTGTGACTCGGGATTTGGCTCTGGTGATGCGGGACTTCAGCGGTGACGGAGTAGGGCCATCGCGATACCTCATTTCGCTTCCGACCTGGGTCGCCTTGCACTCGAAGAAACTGCGTGCTTTTCAAAGAAAAAGGCGACAATCGGAGACCGTCAGACGGCTCAATGACCAGCCACGCGGGCGAAGACTGCCACATAGACCTGGCCCGCACCGGCTTGTTTGAGCACTTTCGCACATTCATGGGCCGTCGTGCCGGTAGTGAGGATGTCATCCACCAGCAGGACCGTCGCGCCGCCCATTTTCGCCCCGCCTCCGATTCCGAACGCCCCGCGCAGGTTCGTCTTGCGGGTCGTCATCGGGAGCAGCGCTTGCTTCGGCGTGTGCTTGATCTTCTGTAGCAAATCAAATCGCGCCGGGATGCGAAGTGACGAAGCCAAAGTCTCCGCCAGAGTCGAGGGACTGACATGCGGTCGCCACAGATGTTCCGACCAGCGATGCGGGACAGGGATCACGAGGTCAGGTCGCCAGACTGCCAGCTCCGTCCGCCGAAGAGCCCCCAGCTGTTGGGCCAGCCCCATGGTGATGGAATGACCCGACTGCATTTTGGCACTCAGACAGGCGGACCGCAGCGGCTCGCGGTAAGGCCCGAGCGAGCAGACGGCCTCAAACGCGAAACGTTCGTCACGGCAATGAACACATCCGCTGGCAGTCTCGACATACGGCCCCACACTGGCACTGCACCGCTGGCACTGGCGACCACCCAGCTCCCGGCAGGTCTGCTGACAGTGGAAGCAGAACAGCCCGCCCGCTTCGCACTCAGCTTCACGGGTTTCACAGAACGGGCAGATCGCTGGAAAGCAGAAATCGAGGAGCGAGGACCAAGCTCGTTGCATCCACAGCGGAGGGGGAGTGAAGGGCGGCATGGCAATCCCTGAAGGTGTAGTCAGCGCAGAATGCAACACCGACCGTAGCTCACGTCGCTCCGCGACTGAGATTCCTCACGCAAATCATTGTGACGTTCATGGAAGTCGCTTCAGTGATTCAGACTTCTTGGTTTGAGGAATGCGAGTCGCGGAGCGACATCGCCTACGAGACTTACCGCACGCCGTAGGCTCCGGCGGGAGCCGAGCCCGCCGAGGCGATCATCCCCGACAGCATCACTTCTCGCAGGACGGCGGCGGCGCGCAGCACTCCCTCGCGATCGACATCCAGATGTGTACAGGCCCGTAACCGTTGCGACGCGAGGGCATTGATGCGGACACCGCGCTCGGCCAAAGCCCGAGACACCTGATTCCCCGTCGCGAAGGCCGGATCGATCTCGAAGAACACCAGGTTCGTCTCGATGTTCGCCGCGTCGACGATCACGCCGGGTATCCCCGCGATCTTTTCGGCAAAAACCTTCGCGTTTTCGTGATCGATCGAGAGCCGCGCGACATGGTGGTCGAGGGCATACAGACACGCCGCAGCTGCGAATCCGGCTTGTCGCAGCGCTCCGCCGAAGACCTTGCGAGCCCGCCGTGCTCGTTGAATCGTCTCCTTCGAGCCGACTAGGACCGACCCCATCGGGCAGCCGAGTCCCTTCGAGAAGCAGATCGACACCGTGTCGCAACAGGCCGCAACCTCCGCTGCCGAATACCCTCGCACGCGACAGGCGTTGAACAACCGGGCTCCATCCATGTGGACGAGCAGACCGTGCTCGGTCGCCCACTCGCGAATCTCTCGCAGTTGGTCGAGCGAGTACGTCGCCCCTCCACCAATGTTGGTCGAATTCTCGATGCAGACGAGTCGGGTCGGGGAGAAGTGCTGGTTCCCGGGACGGAGTGCTGCGTCAAGTAACTCGACACTCAGCATCCCGCGCGAGCCGCGAATCTTGCGACAGCTGACGCCACTCAGAACGGCGGGAGCTCCGGCTTCATAGTTGGCAATGTGCCCCGTCTCTTCGATGAGTAGCTCATCGCCACTGCGGCAATGCGACCAGACGGCCATCTGGTTCGACTGCGTTCCGGAGCAGGCGAAAACGGCGGCCTCTGTGCTAAGAAGTTGGGCCATGCGCGCTTCGAGGGTGTTGACCGTGGGGTCTTCGCCGACCATGTCATCGCCGCAAACTGCCTCGGCCATCGCCCGACGCATTCCTGGTCCGGGCTGGGTGAACGTGTCGCTGCGGAGTTCGACGGGAAGCATGGGGGGAGGGTTTATGGTTGAGGGTTGATGGTTGATCGACAGAGGGGGCAGCGGGAGGCACGACGCTCGCAGTCTGACGGGAAGAATCGACTACTTCTTCGGTGGCGACTTCTCAGCGTCGGGCGTCGGGTGCTCGATGTCCGGCCAGTAAGTCTTGAAGTCGAACTTGGGGCTGTTGTCGAAGTCGTGGCAGTTGAGGCAGACCTTCTTTTCGGCTTGAGCCTTGGTCACGCGGACCGCGCGGCGACTCGCGGTCAAAGCTTCCGAGAGGACCCCACCGGATTTCTTCCAGTCAGCTTCCAGCTTGACGTGCTGGCTACCCGGTCCGTGGCAGTTCTCGCATTGATTGCCCGCCAGGTGGGGCGTCGTCAGGGCGTCGATGAACCCGTCTCGATACGGGAGAGCCTCCTGGGCATCCCAGCCGGTCGCGTGGCAACTCAGGCATTCGGGGTCGTAGGTCCGATCGATCCAAGTCCCCTTCTCTTCGGGCCGGCCGTCGAGCAGGGAGGCTGTGGCGTGAGCGTGGTTGGATCCCTCCCAGACCTCATAGGCCGACGCATGGCAATGGGCACACGACTTGGCCCCCACGAACTGATTCTCGCTCGGATGGTCTGGAGCTCTGGTACGAGTTTCTGACGAAGGGTCGAGCCATTCCTCTTTGAGCTGTTCTTGGTACTTCGTCATCAACACCCGCATCTGGGGGTCACGGTCAAACCGGTCCTGATCGAGTTCGATTCGCTCGAACCGAACACCGATTTTCTCTCCGGGATAGAACCCCACCACGTTCACATGTTTGCCCTTCATCCCGCTGACAAAGAACAGCGTCTGGCCGATCATTTCGTAGTCATCTCCCGGGTCGTCCGGTCCCGCTGCGGAGACGACAACATCGAGTTCGGGATACTTCTGCGCGAGGGCCTGCGAAGCCTCCACATTGTCATAGGACAGCACCACCAGCACATCGGGCTTCTCCGCTTTCATCGCGGCCAGAACTTTCGGCAGGGCCACCGCCGGATCGGTGATCTTGATCTCTTCCTCGTTGATGAGGGAGAACTCCGGCTTAAACTCATTCCCGAAGACGGAGGTCACGGCGACTCTCTTCCCACCGACCTTCAGCAGGCGATACGTCAAGGGCGTTCCCAATTCCGGACTGCCATGCAGGACCACGTTCGCCGCCACAAAGGGGAGGTCGAACCCCTCCTGGACATTGCGCTCCGAGTAGATCTCAAACAGCTTGTTGGCCCCCAGCTTGAGTTCCTCGGTCCCCAGGCCGAGGACACGGTAGCCCATGCTGTTGAGCGCTTCCAGATTCATGTTGAACTTGAGTAATGACTGCCGACGAGTGACCCTTGACCCTTCCAGCGTTCCGCCAGTTTCGAGTCCCAGCACCGGCCACTTCTTCTCCTCCCGTAACTGACGAAACAGGTCGGCTCGACGTGCCAATCCGCCCGACTGCCTCGGAGAGCAGCCACATGGCTCGATATACCCATGCTGCTGGCCCGTGATGGCCAGCACAAAGGCCGGTTGGGGCCAATCCTTGACGATCGGCTCGGGGACGGCCTTGGTTTTCGGGGCTGTCGATCCGGTGGAAGGAGATGTCTTTCCGGTGTTCGTCCCCGGAGTTGCCACCGAGTCTGCCTGGGCATTCACTCGTGCCGGAGTGACCTTGCGGCTCCACAGAAACGCGATCGTCCCCGCCATGGCGACGAGAATCACCAAGATCACCAGCCAAGCGTTCCCGGTTCGCCAGGAGCGACGACGGGAGTTCCAATTCGATCGATCCATCGTGTGACTCCCAAGCACTCAGGGGACTCCGCAACACTCCGCCACTCAAACCACTGTCATGTTAATTCACCACATACCGAACACTAAAGCGGATTTCCGGCACATAGGGGTGATTGGTCTTCAATGTCAGCTGGTCCGGCTTGTCGTACGTATATACGGTTCCCGGACTGAGACCTTTGTGAGCCTGGATGGACAAGACGTAGAAATCCTTCTTGGAACCAGCGGATTTGTTCTCCTTATGGAGCGTGGCCGTCAGACCTTTGGATTCTGAGATGACTTCGGTGATTTGCAGATCCTGATCGAAGGGTTCCAGATACATGAACAGCTTTGTCACCTTGCCCTCCGTCGACTTAAACCGTCGCATGTCGACCATCGACATGGCGGCCTGGTAGTCCTGTCCGTGAATGGAAATCGGCCCGGTGCGGACCCCGATGACATCGATCGTTTTTGCTTCGTCCTTCAGATTGGATTTCAGTTTGACCCAACCATTGAATGGTCCCACGGATTCATTGGGAATAATCTTGAGCTTTACGGCAAATCCCGAAAGCGGTTTCGGTGATTTCAACCCCGATTCAATCAGCTTCCCGACATCTGCGGGAGCCCAGGTGACACTCATCCATTGCGGATGGCTGACCTCGACACTCTCGACCTTCATCTCCGTGGATGTGGAGGACAACACGTTGACCTCGCTCTCGTGCTCCTTGTTGAAGGGAACATCCCCGAGAGCAAACTGACTCGGATAGGACATCGGGTCATCGTAGACCTCTCCTTTGATGGAGAGCGTAATCCGGGGATTCGCGGGATCATTGGTCCAGATCACCGCTTCTTTACTGAAATCACTGCTCGAGTCTTCCGGCTTCCACTTGAGTTTGATGCGGATGGACTCACCCGGTTTGATCTCTTGATCCGGGACGATGGGAATTGTGCATTTGCACATCAACCGTCCCTTGGCCAACCGCATCGAACCCTCGCCTTCGTTTTTGAACACGAAGTCGTGGGATTGCTCGGCCCCCAGGATCATCACTCCGAATTCATAGTGGGTCACTTCGACCACAACCTTGGGCTTCGGACCGGGTGCGACCAGATCGAAAGGGTTGGTGTCCAGTTGGTCCTTCAGGGCTTCCGCGGCTGGTTCCGGTGGCGGCGGCGAGGGCTTCGCAAAACTCGCGACGAGAAACGCGGCTCCTCCCACCGCCAGAACCAGTGCCAGTACGGCCCCCAACAATGCTTTCATGTTCATGACGACACCTCGTGGATGACAGACGACAGGAATCAACAATGATCGAAGACATGTAGAATAACACGTCAGGCAGCCTTCCGGCGATCCCCATTCTAGGTCCGACCGACTTTTGGTCAATCGGGTCTTTCCGGGCAGCAACGTCTTGCCAGAACTCGGGTTGTTGTTCAGACTAGACAACAGCGTGGAGGAACCCGCCGGTTCAGCGGCGGAGACGAGGAGGTTCGAGTTGTTCGTGCGACTCCCAATGGCCCCCGGCTTGGCTGCGAAATCGCACCGGCTGCGGGGTTCCGTTCGCGCAGGCTTCACGCTGCTGGAACTATTGCTGGTGCTGGCCGTGATGGTCACGCTATCAGCCCTCAGCTGGCCGCGCATGATGCGCTATGTCGAGGAAAACTCACTCAAGCAAAGTGTCGAGACGGTTCGCCGTGAATTGGCCGCGACGCGAATACTGGCGATCGAAAGTGGTCTGACCTACCAGTTCCGCTTCGAACCGAACGCCCAGGCATTTGTCATCCTGCCGTTTGATCGCCCGGAGATTGTCGCCACGGACAGCCGGACGACCACTCCCCCCAAAGTGAAAACGGTCGTAGGCCACCTCTCCACCGACAACCAGTTTGAGCCCGCCACCGACAAGGCTGGCAAGTCGACCGGTGGCCAGCGACTGGACGAGATGTGGCTCTCGCTCCTCAAGGAGGGAGCCCTGTACACAGACACCGTTTGGTCCCAGCCGATCCTGTTTCGTCCCAATGGAGAATCGCAGGATGCTCATCTGGTGATCCGCGACAAAACAGGCAACACCATCGAACTGACCGTGCGCGGATTAACCGGCGGCGTACGAGTCGAGCGGATGCGCCGCCCCGAGGTGCAACCATGAGGAGTACCGAGCAAGACCGTATGGGGAGGGCGAAGCTCCCGCTGAGCCGCGATCCAGCGAACACTTCCAATCGGAAATGTGTCTGGGGAGAAGCCTCGCAGCGACGAGTTCTGCTCCCTCTCCCCCACGATCGACTTGACCTACGAGATCGACTCGACTGTGGGGGAGAGGGCCGGGGTGAGGGGGATACGCATGTCGGACACCCTTTTCCATCGTACGATCAGCGGACAAGGATGCCCGTCGTTCGGTGTCATCAGCCCCCTCACCCTAGCCCTCTCCCCCGCAAAACATCGCACTGTTTTTCGATGTCGATGGCGGGGGAGAGGGGACCGGAAATGAGGCATCTGCGCTGTCGTCGATCCAAGCCCGACCGCCCCGGTATGACTCTCCTCGAAGTCGTCATCGCCCTCGCGCTCTTCTTCGCCGCCATGGCTGCCATCTCGGAAATCCTCCGCATGGGCAGCATCTCCTCGGTGAAGGCCCAACTGAGTGCCGAGGCTTCGCTGCTCGGGGAATCGAAACTCAACGAGGTGATCGCCGGGATCGTGCCCCTGACGCCCGTCGAGCAGCAGGCGTTCGACAATACTCGCCAGTGGGCTTGGACTCTCACCATCGAAGACGACACCGATGTCTCCATCAAACGGCTGCTGTTGACGGTGAATCATCTCAACTCAGCAGGCAAGTCGGATCACGAGGTGCAGTTCGCCCGGCTCATGCGCGATCCGGCCATCTTCCAGTCCTCGGGGAGCAGCGAATCGGCTCTCGAATCGTTGCAGAATGCGGTGGCACCATGAAGAGGATGTCGGCCCATTCTCGTACGACGGACATCCATGTCCGTTGCATCGCCGACGGACGAGGATGTCCGTCGTACAGTCTGCGCTCAGGGTTCACCCTGATCGAGATGTTGATTGCATTGTCCCTCAGCCTCGTGCTGATCTCCGCGATCTATTCCGCAGTGTCGTTGCACTGGAAGTATGAACATGTCGGTCGGGAACGAATCGACCGGGCACAAGTCTCGCTGGCGGTGTTGCGACTGCTGACAGAAGATGTCGGCTCCGTGATGTTCACACCGCCCACGAATGTCTCTCAAGAGGAAGAAGAGACCGCCGAAGCGACGACCTCCTCCCCAAGCAGCCCATCGACAACGACAGCGACCACTCCCAAAGAAACCGCCACCACGACCGACTCCACCCAAGCCAGCCTCGGGATTGTCGGGACTGCGGATCAGCTGCAACTCGACATCAGCCAGCCCGCGCGGGAGGATTATGTTCCCGATGAATCGACGAGCCAATCCGGAACATCGCTCCCCGCGACCAGCGATAGCGTGCGCGTCACCTGGGGCATGATTACGCCGACCACCGCACTTCCGGATGACAGCGGTCGCCGGTCGCTTACCGTGAACCCCGCACTCGCGCGGCAGTTGGCCGATCGACTGCGGGGAGTGGTCGAAGTCGAGGAGGACGCCAGCAACACGGTCGCCCCCTCGGACGCATCCATCCTCGCGCGTGAAGTCGTCTCGCTCCAGTTCCGCTACTACGACGGTTACTCCTGGGTCACCGAGTGGGACAGCGTGGTCAAGGAACGCCTCCCGCGAGCCATCGAGGTCACGATCGGTTTCATCAAGCAGGACTACCAGCAGCCCGGCTCGCTGAATCTGCCCGGGCAGGTGACGATCATTCCGATCAAGCACGTCATCCAGGTTCCATCGTCGATTCCTGTGACGGGAGAGGAGATATGAGGAAGAAGGCGGTTGGCATATGGCGGATGGCGGATGGCCATAGGAGTAATCCTCCACAGGGGAAAGTGCGTTCCGTCATCTCCGTCCCCCTCCGTCGATCACCCCTCCCCTCTGTCGATCAACCATCAACCATCAACCATCAACCCCTCCGGCGCGGCAGCGCCCTCATCGTGGTGCTGATCGTCGTTGTCCTGCTGACCCTCGGGGCCTACACCTTTCTCGATTCGATGGTCCTTGAACGACGCGCAGCGGACTTCTCGGCACGCACGGCGCAGTCGCGCGCTTTGGCCGACTCGGGCGTGGAATATGCCGCCGCCATGCTTGGCAATCCGGCAGACATCGAGACCGAGAACATCTATCACAACCCGGACGCCTTCGGGGGAGTGACACTGCTCGAGTCCGCATCCGACACCGGACGTGGACGGTTCAGCCTGGTCGCTCCCGTCGAGAACGACACGACCGGGCGACAACTTCGATTCGGTTTGGTGGATGAGTCGTCAAAGATCAACATCAATGCGATCTCCGCGCTCGACCTCAACGAGGACCAGTCGCATGCGCTGGTGATGGCCATTCCCGGCATGACTGATGAAGCAGCTGACGGCATTCTGGACTGGGTCGACTCCGATGATGACGAGCGAACTTACGGGGCGGAGTCGCTGACCTACGAAGGCTTCGAGCCTCCCTATAGCGCGAAGAACGGGGCCTGCGAATCGATCGATGAGTTGTTGCTCGTCAGTGGTGTCACGCCGGAACTGCTCTACGGTGAAGACGCAAATCGCAACGGACTGCTCGATCCCAATGAGAACGACGGCGATTTTACCTCGCCACCAGATAATGAGGACGCATTGCTCGATCTGGGGTGGAATGCATACCTCACCATCTTCTCCAGCGAGTCGAATCTGCAACAAGACGGGACCGAGCGAATCGACTTGAATCAGCCGCTCCTGACGGAACTGTACGACCAGCTCAACAGCGAATACGGGGTAGAGATCGCCACATTCGTTACAGCTTTCCGGCTGAACGGGCCCGTCACCCCCTCCGCAGTGTCGGGATCGACGACGGCTTCGACCGGGGATGCCACCACCGACGACGCCTTGAAGGCGATCGGGAACGGACTTGCCCAACAGATCACGCGAGTCGCCACCGGTTCTGGGGGTGGCACTGACGGAGCGGGCAGCGACGCCGGGGCAGTCACCCGCGCGGGGATGGACCTTTCTCTGGGGGCCAAGGTGACGATTGTCTCGCTCTACGAACTCGTCGATGCTCAAGTGACTGTCGCAATCGACAAGACCGACACCACCCTCGACAGTCCGTGGTCGACCACCGGGGCACTGGCGACGACGCTCCCCACTCTGCTCGAGAAAATGACAACGACCTCGGCCACGACGCTCGATGGCCGCATCAATATCAACCAAGCCCGCCGCGAGGTTCTCCTCGGCTTACCCGATATGCCCGTCGACCTTCCTGACTTGATCGCCAGCCATCAACTGATCGATGCGGACGGGCTTCCACTGACAGAGCTGATCGGGCAGAGGGCCACAACCGGGTGGCTGCTGATCGACGGCCTGGCGGATCTGCCGACAATGCAATTGCTCGATAAATATCTGTGTGCGCGAGGCGATGTGATCTCGGTGCAGTCGATCGGCTGCTTTGACAAGGGCGGCGCAGTGACCCGCATCGAAGCCGTGATCGACGCCACTCAGAAACCGCCCCGCGTGATCTTCCGCCGCGACCTGACCCGGCTCGGACCGGGGTATCGCCCAGATCAGCTGATCCCGGCGGGGGCGACCGCTCCGTAAAGCATCCTCTTGGTGTTGTCCATTGGATTTGCAGTATGCAGCAGAGGGCAGGAACACGAATGGAAACTGTTACCCCTTATTATCATGATCCGCGGAATCGGCGACATTGGGGGCATCATGGAGGAGCTTCAACAGCACCGCTGCCGCCCGCTGGTCCCCTCAAAAGTGACAAAGCGTTCGCGATCGGCATGGCGTCATTGAAACCCACGCGTCTCCTCACCAGAATACCAGCGTCTCGCCATTCCACTTGTTCCCGGCGGCACTTGGTTTCACTGGACAGTGAGATTGTGAACGCTGCGGAGTCATTCATGCGTCGTCTGTTGACCTTTGCCCAAGGGACTCGCCTTCCTACCTACAAAACGGAGGCAGAGCGAGAGGGCTTGCGGGCCGCCGGACGGTTTAACGCCCAGCTGATGGACTTTCTGCGGGAGCATGTGCGTGAGGGGGTGACGACGAATCACCTCGACGCCTTGGCCGAGAAATTCACTCGCGATCACGGTCACATCCCCGCCTGCTATGGGTATCAGGGATATCCCAAGACGATCTGCACCAGCGTGAATGAAGTCGTGTGCCACGGCATTCCGAACGACAAGCCGCTCCGCAGTGGCGACATCGTCAACGTCGACTGCACCACGATCGTCAAAGGGTGGTACGGCGATTCCTCCGAGACGTTCATGGTCGGAGATGTCACTCCGCAGGCCAAGCGTCTGGTTCAACTGGCGTTTGATGCCTTGTGGATCGGGATTGAGGTACTCAAGCCGTACAGCTGCGTGATGGATATCGGGACGGTAATTGCCCGCTTTGGTCGCCAGAACGATCTCGGGATCGTGGAGAACTTTCAGGGGCACGGCATCGGTCGGAAGTTCCATCAGGATCCCGGCATCCCGCACGTCCCGAACCGCAAGAGTCGCAAGGACATCCTGACTCCCGGTCTCTGCTTCACCATCGAGCCGATGGTCAACCACGGTGGCAAGGACACGGACGGCCCGCTGTCGGACGGCTGGACAGTCCTGACGAAGGACCGGTCGCTTTCGGCTCAGTTCGAACACCAGATTCTGATGACCGAGGACGGTCCGGAGATTCTGACTTTAACGAAGAACGGGCCACAGGCCGGGCACCGGTTTTAAGGGGAGCGATCAGCAGTGTGTGTGTGTGTGTATCGGAAAAGTCGGCAGCCGTTAGATTCTGCCCCCTCTCCCCCACAATCGGCCATGCTTTCGAAGAGGACTCCACTGTGGGGGAGAGGGTTGGGGTGAGGGGGCCACATCGCTCGCTCCAAACCCCTCACCCCGGCCCTCTCCCCACAGCCACAGCCACAGCCACAGCCACAGCCACACCAAAATTCACACCACCAGTGGGGAGAGGGAGCAGAAACACGCCACTGCCGACAATTCTGATGCACACACGTCCGCAATCAGCCAGAGGCTCCACTTGCTAGCTGACAGCTGAGGGCTGAAAGCTGACCGCTCCCCGCCACCCGGAGGTTTTTCACTCACCTTCCCGATAAACTCAACGCACCCGGCAAAAACCGATGCTAGGTTCTCTCTGACCGTTCCCCTCACCGTCATCGCCCAGTCGATGACGACTCGGACCCTCGGAGAGACTCAAATGGTGGCTGCCACTTCCCCTGTTGACCGCCCACAGACACACGTAGACCGTTTTCTGGATTGTTCCGAGACGGTGCGGCAACTCCTCGAAGCCGAATTCGAACTCGACGGTCCCTTGATCGATATCAACGAACTCCAGGCCAACGTCAAACGCGCCGCCCGTGGCAAGGTGGTCGCGGTCATGCCCGCATACAACGCCGCTGCGACCCTCGAACGGACTGTCGCTGACATCCCTCCCGGAGTCGTGGATGAGATCGTGCTGGTCGACGATTGCAGCCGCGACAAGACCGCCAATCTCGCCCGCCGCATGGGGCTCAAGGTCATCGTCCACGAGAAGAACAAGGGCTACGGCGGCAACCAGAAGACCTGCTATAAGCTGGCCCTGGAACTCGGTGCCGACTATGTCGTCATGATTCATCCGGACTATCAGTATGATAGTCGCGTGGTGGGAGCGGCGGTTGAGTTTCTGCGTCTGGGCATCTGCGATGTGATCCTCGGCTCACGCGTTCGTACGCGGCAGGAAGCCCTCGCTGGCGGGATGCCGGTCTGGAAGTACGTCGCTAACCGCATCCTGACCACGATCGAGAACATTGCCCTGGGGCAGAACCTCGGTGACTTCCACAGCGGCTTCCGAGCTTATCGCCGCGAAGTGCTGGAGAAGGTTCCGTTCGATCTCAACACCAACGACTTCGCCTTCGACACCCAGTTCCTGGCCCAGGCTGTCCATTTCGGCTTTAAGGTCGGCGACATTCCCGTGCCAGTCCGCTACTTCGACGAAGCCTCCAGCATCAGCTTTAAACGCTGCATCAAGTACGGTCTTTCGACCCTGCAAGTCATGGCCGAGTTCTGGCTCCACAAGCTGCGAATCAAGAACTGTCCGTATTTCAAAGTCGAACCCGCCCAGCAGTCCAGCGACCAGGCGTAGCAGACTTCGTCAGTCCACTGCCGTCCCACCAGATAGGCTGGGCCACATTCCATTCACCCGTGGCTCCCCCGAGCCACGGGTGTTTTCGTGGATCACATCGACTTGGCGCATGATCGCAAATTGCCAACTTCTGGAATGTGCGGGTCTGCATTCTGCCCGGCGCGTGTGAATACCATTCGCACTTTTAGACACTTCTGGCTGAAGCCGACAGAGACTTTCGAGTGTTCCCCGCCGATGCCAGCGCACACCGCAATTCCATCACCGTGCAGAGGAGGGTTCTGGTACACAGATGCCACAGATTTTCACAGATGCGACGCCTGCGGGGGCGGTCATGGCAAGCAAAAGAGATCTTCTCTCCCAGTTGAATCTGTGCCAATCTGCGAAATCTGTGTACCAATCCACTCTTGAACGAGAGGTTTCAGGGAACAGGCGATGGACTCTCACTCGAGATGCCATCAGTTCAGTGAACGGCTGTCGGCTGGGGCGAGGAGTGTCCACTTTCGCTTCGGAATTCGCTCGTTTCAACAGCCGCAGGACGACTCCCTGACCGTCATCGTGGAGAGTCGGGCGGGCTGGTAGACTTGCTTTCTGGTTTTGATACGGCATAACCATGTCAGGGTTCGTCAACGGGGATGTCAAAGCTCGCTTCGAGACGAATCGCTGACACACTCCAGTCGTTCACCACTCACCCGAGTTCTCTCCCATGCCACTCGAACTCCTCAAACAACTCATCTCGATCCCCAGCCAGAATCCGATGGGACGGGATGTCTCTGGACCGGAGTTTCTCGAAAACGGGATGTCGGACTTTCTCGAAACGTATTTTCGCCAGCTGGGGGTGAACTACGAGCGGCGGGAGATCGCACCGGGGCGGGCAAATGTCGTTGCCTGTTACGAGAGTCCGGGAGCCAAGCGGACGGTGATGCTCGATGCCCACGAGGACACGGTGCCGGTCGATGGCATGACGATCCCGCCTTACACGCCGACGATTCGCGATGGCAAGATTTACGGTCGCGGGTCATGCGATATCAAGGGCGGGATGGCAGCTATGCTGACCGCCTTCGCCCGACTTGTGAAGGAGAAGCCCACCGGAGCGGCGAACGTCGTCGTGTCGTGTGCGTGCGACGAGGAGCACACTCAGATCGGCATCGCCGCGTTGTGCGAAAGCTGGAAGGTCGGCGACGCGAACCTGCTGCGTCGCAAGCCCGATGTGGCGATCATCGCCGAGCCGACCAGTCTCGACGCCGTGGTCGCCCATCGCGGTGCCACGCGCTGGCGGATCATCACCCACGGGCGGGCCTGTCACAGTTCGGAACCTCGCAACGGGATCAACGCGATCTACCGCATGGCCCGCATCGTGAAGGAGCTGGAAGAGTACGCCGAGGTCGTGCGCACCCTGCAACCGCCACATCGCCTGTGCGGGCCATCCACCCTCAGCGTCGGTCGCATCACCGGTGGGCAAAGCGTCAACGTTGTCCCCGATCGCTGCGAGATCGAGATCGACCGCCGCTGCATCCCCGGCGAGAATTCCCTGGCCGTGATGAAGCAGCTGGAAGACTGGCTGAGGCCGCGCGTCGACTTTGAATTCGAGATGCAGCCGCCGTGGATCATCAGCCGGGCACTCAGCGACGACGCCAACGGCCCGCTCGCGGATGAGCTGCTGTCGGTGGTGGCCCCGATCGCCGGACCGCACGCAAAGATCGGTGTGCCCTATGGGACGCATGCGTCGACGATCGCCCATTACGGAGTGCCCTCCGTCGTATTCGGTCCGGGTTCGATTTTGCAGGCTCACACGAAAGATGAGTGGTTGCCAATCGATGAACTGGAACTGGCAACTGAGGTGTATTACCAGTTCTGCAGGAGGTCGGTGTCCACGAATGATTGTGGGTGAGCCATGACCGTCAACGGCTGCTTGTCGACAAACTGGGTGGACAGCGAATTGAGCAACATGCTTGTCGCCTCCCAGAGGCATGCCACCCCCGCAGTGATCAAGAGTATCGGTCATTCTCGCCACCTCGGAAGCCCTGCCCTTTGGGTGTAGTGCAGGGCGAGGCGGCAGTGGGTGTCAGGGAGGCGAGATCGTGGCCCCATCGGCAGTGATGACGTATCTCAACTTCGCCGGATCGCAGATGGCCGACAGAAACTCCTCGGCACTGGCTCCCTGCAAATCAATCTTGAGTGGCACCTTGAGGTCGACCCCGGCATCGATCAGGGCTTTCTCGTCCCAGTGAATCGCAGTGCCTTGCTGCTTGAGGCCATTGAGGACATCGATCAGCGAGGCGTTCTCCACCTTGAAGGTGAACTTCCGCGTTCGCCAATCACTGGCGGTTTGCTTCGGTCGAGGGAGGGGTTTGATGCCACCCTTGAGCCACAGCTCGAACGCCTCCAGTTCCTCCACTCGCCCCGTCACCCGCCAAGACTTGCCTTCAGGCACGCTGGCCAAATCTGGGAACTGGGCCTTGGCCGCCTCGCGTTTCGCATCGGCCACGGGGATCAGCCGCGACACTGCCACGGGAAGTTTCAGAGGGACTAAGGACGCCTTGCCGCCCGCCTCCCACTGAAGTCGTAAATCATATTGCCAGACCAGAACGGTCAGGGCCTCGCCCGGTGTCAGCCCCACGAGGTCGCCGCTGCCCCACAGGTCGTAGGGGATCAACTCGGCTCGAGTAAGACTCACTTTTGCTCGTTGAGCCAGTTCGCTGACGAGTGACCTCGGCTGTGTCAATTCCTCCCAATGCACATCCAATGGTCGCCCCAGTGATTGCACCAGCTTGGCCGATCCCGCCTTCGCGAGTAGCTCTGTCCGCTGCATCTCTGCCAGCGTCCGCAGCCACTTGATCGACGCTGCCGGACCGACGATCACCGTGTCCCCCACGACCACGCAATCAGCTTGAATCGTCCGCAGCAGTTCGGGCAGGAACTCCGACAATGGAGCCGCCGCCTCGGGAGTCCACGACACCCCCTGATCAGGATCGAGTCGGCGGTCCACCACCCAGGCGATCTTCGCCGTGGTACAGAGTTGCTGCATGGCGGAGCGGAGCGGCTCTCGATCGAGTCTCGCTCGCACGGGGCTGCTCCACGCCTTGCGGAATTCGCCACCGCGAACGAACACCGGTCGGTCGGTTGCCGCTGGAGCCGGTCTGACACATAGTCCAAGCCATACCACGCAGAGCCAGAGTACGCCCATTCCGCGAGCCATGCTGCCACTCCTGACCTGCGATTCGCCGTTCAATCGACGGTGGCCGCGACTCCCGGCTGAGCGGCCTCTTCGGCTCGCATCTCATCCATCAGCGGCCAGAGGACATCCACATCGTCCTTGAAGATATCACCAATCAGCACATCTGTCACGAACCCTTTCAGGTGAGGATGCTTCTTGACGAAGCGACCGAAGCTGAATCCGTCGTAGAACTCGCACACCAGACGGCGCATGCGTTCCATCCCGGCCACGTATCCCGGCTCCCAGCGACCTAGCTGGGCGGCGGAAGTGTCTCCTTTTTCGAGCCCATCCGAGACCGCATCAGCTGCCATCTGGCCCGAGGTCAACGCGAGCAATACGCCCGACGAATACAACGGATCAAGGAACCCGAACGCATCCCCGACGAGTACCCAACCGTTGCCCGCCGCCTGTTTTGAGCGGTAGGAGTATTCCTTCTCCGCGCGGAAGATGTCGCAGCGAGTCGCCCCCTCGAGCCGAGGTTGCAGCCCCGGACATTTCGCCACTTCCTCGAAATACACCTTCTCAAAGTCCTTCGACTCTCGCCCTTGGAACAGGTACTCATGAGCTGCGACGACGCCGACGGACACAATGTCATCGTGCAGCGGGATGTACCAGAACCAGCCCTGCTTCCCCTGGACCTGCATCACGACGGTGGCCCCCTCGTCATGCCCGGTATCGCGGAAGGCCCCCTTCCAATACGTCCACACAGCGGCCTTCTTGAGGATCGGATCCCATTCCCGCAGGCCGAGCTTACTGATCACCATCGACTGCTGGCCGCTGGCATCGACGATGACCTTGGCGCGGATCTCGACGGGGTGGCTTTCCCCCTCACGCTGCACGACTACGCCGACTGCCTGATCGCCCTCGAACAGGACATCGAGGACGCGGGCTCCTTCATGGACCTCGACGCCATGCTCGCGGGCATTGTCCAGCATCATCAGGTCGAATTCGCTACGGCGGACCTGCCAGGTTTGCGAGGACTCATGCGGTTTGTGGTCGCAGAAGTAGAACGGTTCGGAGAGTCGTCCTCGGGCCGACACGAACTGCACGCTGTACTTCTTGATGTAGTGACTCGACTTCATCTTCGGCAGCATGTTCAACCGCTCCAGCACCCCGTAAGTCTGGGGGATCAGCGATTCGCCGATGTGAAATCGAGGGAAATGATCCCGCTCAAACAACATGACCCGGTGGCCTCGCTGCGCAATCAACGTGGCCGCCGTGGCCCCCGCTGGCCCGCCGCCAATCACAATCACATCTGCGGTATTCATGCTCTGAATCATGCCCAACTCCCGATGACCCGTGGAGCCTGATGGCTCGCGACCCGACACTTGTTTGAACGATAGTCGTGTGAACACTGTTTGTCAACGTCTATCGTCCATTCACGAGGTCTTGTGGAGCGGTTTATCGCTTCAAGCTCCCGGAATCTCCAACCGGCAGCAGCCAAGATTCAGGTGCTCGCACGCTTCCCCCTTGGCGTCGCGTTGCAGAATCTGGTCCGGCAACTCATAGATAATCTGCTTGCCACTGCGCTCGCTCACCACGAGACCCGCTCGCCGCAGGACACCCAAATGGTGCGACACATTCGCCAGTTCCAAACCGAGTCGTACTGCCAAGTCCGACACGCAACACGGCCCCGCACGCAGTGCCTGCACCAAGCGCAGCCGGTCCCGATCACCCAGCGCTTTGAGCAACAGGGCACACTGGGTTACAGAGAGTGGATCGCGCCTTGGCATCAGGGAACCTTGTAAGGCTGAGAGATCGAACCACCGGCCAGATGGCGAGACGGTCAGTTTGTCCTCGTAGCGTGGGCTTTAGCCCACGCTTGTTCGACGGTATTCCACGGCGTGGGCTAAAGCCCACGCTACGGGGCGGACACTCCGTTGCGTTCATTCCAACGAATGTTAGAGTGTCATCGTCCGCCAACCAACCATCCCTGCGACATCCCCATGAGCAAGCCTCACGAGTCCAGTCTGCGCCGCCAGGTGATCGCCGAGCTGATCGGGACTTACATCCTGATTTTCTTGGGCTGTGGAGCGGTTCATGCCGCCGTGCTGACCGGAGCTCAATCGGGATTGTGGCAGGTGGCGATCGTCTGGGGCGTGGCGATCATGCTCGCCATCTACGCAGTCGGATCGGTCAGTGGGGCACATATCAACCCGGCCATGACGATCGCTTCGGCGGTCCATCGCGGGTTTCCGTGGCGGAAAGTCATCCCGTATCTCAGTGGCCAGCTGCTCGGGGCCTTCCTGGCAGCTGGCACGCTGTTCGTCCTATTCAGTCCGCATTTGACGGCCTTGGAGAAACTCAAAGGAGTCCAGCGCGGCCAGCCGGGCAGCGAAATGACCGCCATGTGCTACGGCGAGTACTACCCCGCCCCTGGCAGCCTCGGCAGCGGGACTGATCCGTACTCACCCGAAAAACATGCGGAACTGACGGCCAAGGGGAGTGAAGGTCAGGCGTTCCTCGCCGAACTGATCGGCACGGCGATTCTGGCCTTCGTGGTTTTTGCGGTCACCGACGATCGAAACGGTGGACGCCCATCGAATGGGCAGGCTCCGATCTTCATCGGGCTGACGGTGTCGGTCCTGATCTCGGTACTCGCCCCGCTGACCCAGGCTTGCTTCAACCCGGCTCGCGACTTCGGGCCACGTCTGTTTGCGTACTTCGCTGGTTGGGGGAAGATCGCCCTACCGGGATTCGCCGACACGGGCTGGCTGACGGTCTATATCGTCGCTCCGATCGCTGGGGCACTCCTCGGCGGGGCACTCTACGACCTCGCGGTCCGCCCTGCTGCTGTAAAGAACTGAGGTCGTCATGCTGAGTATAACCTCTGCT
>JAYTCW010000350.1:0-8759 GCA_043736295.1 Planctomycetota bacterium
ACATGTTCGTTCTCCTAGAGCTTGAGGTCTGGACTTGTGAAACCATCCATACCTTATCTCCCGGAGAACCTTCTTTCAGAACATCAGAGATCGTTTGGACGACTGAGCGAAGACTGCGAGACGCACTTTGTGATTGCCCCACGGCTCTGGGGGCTTTCTCCGCTTCGTCCCAGCTGGGACGGATTGATATTAGCCCACCGTTTCAACGGTGGGTGGTCGGTGGACAACCAGAGATTGAGTCCCGGCAGGGACGGCAGAAACTCCTGTGGCCCCGCTCGCTCTCGAAGCATCTGTCCTCCCTGGCGGGACAAAGAGGCCGAGTGGCCAACTCGGCGGGCGCACTGATCCACGCTGCAAAGGCGTCTCGCACTCTTTGAGCGACACACGCAACAAGAGGGATTGCCAGCTTGAGCTGTCCCACCGTAACCTCTCGTTGCTCCGCAACCCAACCCGTTCAAGCGGTGACAAGGTAACCGTCATTTCTGGAGAAAGACTGTATGCGAACTCTGATGTGCCTTGTGGCTCTGCTGGTGTTCACCGAGATGGCTTTCACGTCCTGGGCGGATGAATCGAAAAGCGACCCCGCTATCGAGAACGAAGGATTGATCCACCATGTGGCCCGAGGCGACTGCGGGGCGGACGGGGATGTTCCAACGGGAGGAAATCCTTCGGATGCCAGAGTAGACCCCGTGTCGTTGAAGTCGAATGAAACGGAATTCGTCTCCCAACTCGCAACACAGCTCGGGGATCGAGATCACGTCAAAGCGATGGGGGAAGTGTCAGCTTTGCTCCATTCAGGGGCAGCGGCAAACCTGGAGCCGTTGGTTGAACCGCTGTTCAAACTTTCCGGCTGGGGCGGTATCTCTCGTAATGAATCATGGATCGCCGAGAGTTTCATTGTCAGGATTGGAGAGCCAGCGATCCCCTTTCTTGAATGCCGTCTGATTTCCGAAGACGAACACGACCGGCGTGTTGCGGTCGAACTCCTCACGCGTATCGGGCCAGCTGATGCCACACTGGCCGGACTGCTTCGCCCACTGCTGACGGATTCCGACGAATCCGTTCGGCGGGCAGCGATCGATGGGCTCGGTGTCGTGGGCCCTGCGGGGAGTGATTCCGTCGATGACCTCGATCGAATCGCGACGAACGACCCAAATCTCTTTCTGAGAGTGAGAGCTCGAATCGCATTGATCCAGATCACTGGCCCCTCCGAAGAGCGAGTCCGGGCATTAGCCACATTCTTGGAAATGAAAGACGAGTTGGAAGCTGGACCAAGCGGCAAGAAGAAACAATCTGAAATGGAGGCGGCTGCGAACCATGCCGCGTCTGCCCTGGGAGAAATGGGACCGAAGGCACAGGCGGCCACCCCCATTCTACTCGTCACACTCCAAGACCCGATCATGAGGCACGTCGCTGCTCGCACTCTCGGGCGGATCGGATCGAAGTCGCCAGAGGCGATCGCGGTCCTGATCGACATTCTCAAGCACGACCCGACGAACGAAGGCCGGCGCTCGGCAGCCGCTGATCTGGGTGATTTCGGACCAGCTGCGAAAGACGCCCTCCCGGCACTCCGCGAAGTGCTCAAGAGAGACCCGAATCCGGGTTGGTATGTGGCCGCCGACACGCTCGGCAAGATCGGAGGCGAGGACGTTGTGCCCATCCTCACCAAGGCTATAGAACATGGGAATGGCGACATCCGACTGGCGTCGATCAGGGCGTTGGGCGATCTTGGGACACTCGCCCAGCCAGCCATCACTGCGCTGGAAAAGGCACGCCACGAAGATCCGTTAAGCTACAACCGCACCGCCGCTGCCGAGGCACTGCTCAAGATTGAGAAAGCGAGCGTGCAGTGAACTGTCTCTCGTCACCCAGGCGTACAAGTTCCAGTGGTTCAGGCTTGTTTCTCTCGTCCCCAAGCACTGGCTGGGGTACGCCTGTCTTCGAAGCTCCGCATCGCCGAGCCACCGACCATTTTCGCCTTCATGACGATCCGCGATCCCACTCATCACGAGTTGAGTCGCTCCGAGTCCAAAGTTCTACAGCGCTTCGTCGGTCGAACACCAGTCAGTCAGTTTACAAGTTCGACTGCGAAGCCCCGAATCTGGAACGCGGGATTGCACCTCCTCAAGAGGGCTGGGTGGGCCAGACATCGCTTGGGATGCTTAGGATGTCTGAGTGACGCAGGAACAGGAGGGATTGAAGAGCGAGCTAGTGCCCCGTCACGTTTTGGAATTCGGGTTCATCTCCCGCCAAGCAGGGCTCAACCCGAATTCCAAGCCTTGACGGGGCATTAGCCCTCATTAGCCTCTTATTGTTCCACAACCTCTTGTTGTTCCACAACACAGACGCACAAAGCGGCGTCCAGACCACCCCGAGAGTTCGGCTAGTAGTTAGCCACTTCGCCCCCGAACCGAGTCGACAACTTGCCCAGTAAGGTTAAATCGGTTGAGTCGGACATGAAATCCACATGTCCATCACCGAACAGCACCAGACCGCCTTGATGGTGACGGCTGACAATCGTTTCACCGGAGTTTCCTTGATCTCGACCATTGATCGGATATTCAATTGCGAGACAGTTCGTCCCGATCCCCCAAGAACCCGTATTGATCGGTCGGTCGCAAGACTCTAATACGAGAAACGTGGAACTCAGCCCGTCCTGAAACTCACCCATTTGGGTGCCTTGAGTGCGGCTACGCGTTGGGCGAACCTTAATGCCAACTAAGGCTCCAGCCTCCCATCCCTGACCAACTAATAGTCCAGGCTGTAAACCTGTTTGCGACGAACCATAATTCCCACCGTAGTCAATTTCCCCGTCTCGTTCGACGACTGCAGATGGACAACGGAACAGGGGAATATTCTTCATAACCACCCCCCGATTAGAGACTGGATCGGACCAAGCTTGATTCCAGTCATACCGATGATATAGATCCGCCTGATCGATGTAGGGAAGAATCTGCGTACACCATGAGTGCATCCGCAACTCTCCGAAGTCACAACCTGCGGGGAAGTGGCCTTGCGACGCCTCGAAATTATGGAGCGAGTGACCAATCTGCCGCAGATTCGAGCGACAGCTGGCCAGTCGAGCTGACGCTCGGACCTGCTGCACGGCGGGTAACGTCAGCGCTATCAGCAGGCCGATAATCGCGATCACCACTAGCAACTCGACAAGCGTGAAACCGCTCGGCAATGTTCGAGCGATCCGCTGGGCGTCAGCCTCCGGACCGAATCGCAATTGATGACTTGATTTCATGGCACAGATGCTCCGCGAAAATGAACTGGGACAACACGAAACGATCGTCGTTTGGTCCAGAGGCTGACGCCCACCGGCTCGCCCAATCTAAGCCGAGCGGCGTGAGCCCTCGGAGTCCAGCGCGCTTAAACGCCGACAATCATCGGGCCGAATCACTGTCGAGCCGCACTCCGTCCACTGGAAAATCAGGCGTTTCCCGGTCAAGGGACTGTCGCCCGCCAACTCTATAGAGACGAGTCGGCGGGCGATGTCAATTCCCTTTGCACACCCTCTAGAACCTGTTCCGCCGCTCCAACGAGTAGGGCTGCGGCAAGAAGAATGGGGACCTGTCTTATGGATTCGCGGTGATCACAGGAGCCGCATCGGTGCCCGAGATGACAAAGGTTCGATTGGTTCCATTCACCAGACTGGTCGATGGCAAGGGGGTCGCAACGCTCGTTCCGACGACGAAATTACCCGCCAAAGTGCCCATGGAAGCACCAGGAGCGAATGAAGCGTTCGGAACAGTATACGTCTGCGTGAAGCTGCTGCCTGGTTGGATGTTAGTCACACCGATTTGGCCGCCAAAGGCACCGAACGACCCGACACTGGTAGATGTCACATTCACCAAAGATGTCGTTGCGTTGGTGAAGGTCAACGACGTAGTCGTGGTACCCGATTGACCTGTCCGACGTCTCCCGCAGCCGCTGCTGAAGAGCAGCGTCGCCACCAGTCCGATCAACACATAGCTTTGCAAGGTTTTCCAGGTCCGCGATGGGCGAGCTTTCGTGTCACTGTGGGTCATGTTTCTCTCCAAGTCTGATTGTTGTCCAAGGGTTCTAGACCGACATCTTCCCCGACAGGGAAAGAACATCACAACGAAAACACCATAGGATGCCTCATGTCGGAATTTCAATCCATTAGATATGAATACGTCAAGAATAATGTATATTTTGATATATTGAATCATAATGGCACGCATGAGACACTGGGCGCGCGACAGTGTGACACATGTGCTTCCCGCCCGAGTGTGATCAGCGATGTCATCCCGATCCATCCGCATCGATTTACTCGGAAACATTCAGAGGCAGAGTCTCCCGGTGGCCGTTCTTCGACGGGGTGGCACTGTCGACGGAGGCTCCACTGCCGAATGAGGGGTGATGTTGGGTGCCATTGGCGGTCGCTCTGGGCCGCCAGTGTGGACGGCAATACAGGCGTTTCATCAAGATCAACACCTCATCGGGCAACCTTCGTGAAGATGCCGGGGCAGGTGGTCTCGGCGTGGGTCACGCTGAATGGCAGCAGTAGTAGCGACATCACGAACAGCGGCGTCCGCGACCCGAATGCGGCGGGATCGACAGCTTTAACGACCGGGGATTATTTGTTAATGTCCTTCACCACTCCCGGTTGGACGTGGACGAATACGGGGAGTCAGACGTCGACACTCAACGAAACAGTCGGCCAGACGGTGCAGTCCATGCCGGACATGATGACCGGGGCAGCTGTGGCGATCACGTCCGAGACGGCGCTGGTGCAGACGACCTCGGCGACGGAGCTTGGTCATTCGGCGACGGTGCTGCGGACCAGCACCGGCAGTTCGACCCTGGGCAACATCTGTGGTGTTGATGTGGTGCAGAGCGGCCCTATTTATCTACCACTGCTCAAATGGCTGATCATGCAGACCGACTCCCTGCTCTCTTCCCTGCTCTCTTCCCTGTTCTCGCCTGATGGGGACGATGCGTGGGCTAAAGCCCACGCGACTTGGAAAAGGCGATCGGCCTGCGTTTCCTTCCCCGCAGGACTCCCCAAGACTCAACGCATTCGAGTATTCTGATGATTGTGCGCAGGGAGGCTCCCGGCGACGGTTTGGGAGTGGCTGCATGCGATTGATTCTGTGCCTTTTTCTTTCGGCGATCTTGCTGACAGCGGGAAGATGCCGGGCCGAAGACACGTTCTCGCCGGAACAGATGGAGTTCTTCGAGTCGCAGGTTCGACCCTTGCTGGTCGAGCAGTGCCAGAAGTGTCATGGGGCGGAGAAGCAGAAGGGGGGCTTGCGGCTCGATTCTCGCGAGGGCGTACTGCTGGGCGGCGAGAATGGCCCCGCGATCACTCCGGGGAAGCCCGACACTAGCTTGCTACTGGCAGCTGTGAAGTACACGGGCGACACGCAGATGCCGCCCGAGGGGAAGCTCACTGAGGCACAGATTGCCGTACTGGAGAAGTGGGTCGCGCTGGGGGCGATGTTCCCGGCGACCGACTCGATTCCGGATGCGGAGAAGCTGGCTCGGCAGAAGATTCACTGGGCCTTCCAGCCGGTGACAGTGGTTGAGCCACCCGCAGTGAAGGAGGCGGGTTGGGTTCGCACACCAGTCGATCAGTTCGTGTTGTCCCAGCTCGAATCGAAGCAACTGCCGCACTCGCCCAGTGCGGATCGCCGAACACTGATTCGGCGGGTGTCGTATGACCTCACCGGGTTGCCGCCGACTCCGGAAGAGGTCGATGCCTTCGTTCGCGACGAAGACCCGGAGGCGTACAGTAAACTGGTCGATGGGTTGCTCGACTCGCCGCAATATGGAGAGCAATGGGCCCGGCACTGGCTCGATGTGGCCCGCTATTCCGATACCAAGGGCTACGTCTACGCGCGCGAGGAACGCTTCTGGGTCCACGCCCCGACCTACCGCGACTGGGTCGTCAAGGCCCTCAACAGCGACATGCCGTACGACCAGTTCCTCACGCTCCAAATCGCAGCTGACCAGGCGGCTCCCGACGACAAGCCGAACCAGGCGGCGCTGGGGTTCCTGACCTTGGGGCGGCGGTTCCTAGGGATCACGCATGACATCTACGACGACCGGATTGATGTCGTCACGCGCGGGATGATGGGGCTGACCGTGTCGTGTGCCCGCTGCCACGATCATAAGTACGACCCGATCCCGACGGCAGATTATTATTCACTCTATGGAGTGTTCATGAACTCGTACGAGACACTCGTGCCACTTGCCGAGCCGACCGAGAAGAGCGCGGCGTATGTCGCCTTTGAACAAGAACTCGCCGGGAAGACCAAGGCACAAGACGACACGTTCGCTGCCAAACGAAACGAAGCTGCGGAACGAATTCGCAGCCGCTTGAAGGACTACCTCGTGGCCCAGACCGAGTTGCACAAGGCCCCGCAGGAAGGGTTCGATATTATCATCGCCACGACCGATCTGGTTCCGGCTCTGGTGTGGCGGTGGGAGGCATACATTGCTGCTGAGATCCATGCCAGAAATCCGGTGTTCCTTCCGTGGGAGGCGTTCGCCCAGCTCCCCGCAGACACGTTCGCGGCCCAAGCCCCGGAAGTCATTGAGAAACTGCGGAAGGTGACGGAGGGCCAATCGGCGGCGAACGCATTCGTGATGGCAGCGTTCACTCAACCGCCGACATCGATGAAAGACGTCGCGGAGCGGTATGCAACCCTCTTGACAGAAGTCAACAAAGCGTGGATGGCAGGGGGCGAGGCATCCCAGACTCTCGGAGCCCCGCTGCCGACGGAGTTGCCTCAACCCGAGGTGGAAGCCCTGCGGCAGGTACTCTATGGTCCGGCCTCACCGTGCGTGATCCCGAACGAGTCGATCCTCTCGACCGAGATCCAATTCGATTCCGGTTCGGTGGACGCCCTGTGGAAGCTGCATAACGAAATCGACCGGACACTCATCAACAACCCGCTGGCACCGGCGCATGCGGTCCGGCTCGTGGACCGCGAGGTGATTCGGCCCAACCGCATTCTGCGCCGCGGCAACCCGGCGACCAAGATCGGGTTCGTCGACCGACACTTTCTGTCGCTCCTCGCTGGACCGCAACCGCCGACATTCCAACAGGGCAGCGGTCGCCTCGAACTGGCCAAGGCGATTGTCGCTCCGACGAATCCACTGACGGCCCGCGTGTGGGTCAACCGCATCTGGCAACACCACTTCGGCACCGGACTCGTCCGCACGCCGAGCGACTTCGGCATCCGAGCCGAGGCTCCCAGCCATCCCGAGCTACTCAACTGGCTGGCGACCCAGCTGACCTCGAACGGATGGAGTACCAAGGCGATCCACCGGTTGATCGTGCTGTCGAATACGTACCAGCAGTCGTCGGATGGCTTCACGAAGAAGACCCTCACCCCCGGCCTCTCTCCTGACGGGAGAGGGGAGCAGGCGGGCCGCGCGGAGCAGATCGATCCCGAGAACCGACTGCTCTGGCGAGCGAACGTGCATCGGCTCAGCTGGGAGGAGTTCCGCGACACGCTGCTGGCGACAACGGGACAGCTCGATTCGACTTTGGGAGGCCGGTCTGCGGACCTGTTTGCGGGGGCCGGTTCGTCCAATCGCCGCCGCACATTGTATGGAACCGTCGACCGTCAGTTCCTGCCCTCGGTCCTGCGGATGTTCGACTTTCCCAATCCCGATCTGCACATCCCGTCACGGAGCGAAACGACTGTTCCGCAGCAGGCACTCTTCTCTCTCAATCATCCGCTGATGGCCGAGAAGGCAAGGGCTCTGGTGGCCCATGCCCGCCTGAGTGAGGGCGATGACCCGGCCGTGAAACTCCGTATGCTGTACCGCGCGGCCTACCAGCGGGGGCCGACCGCGATGCAGCAGGAGGCCGCGCTGGCGTTCCTGACAGCTGAGGTCGAGTCACCGTCTCTGGCTCCCCGCGAAGAGTCGAAGGCTTGGAGCTATGGGTACGGCGAACTCGATGAGGCCGCTGGGAAGCTGAAGAGCTTTACCCCACTGCCATTCTTCAACGGCGCTGCGTGGCAAGGGGGCATCAGTTGGCCGGATGCCGCCCTCGGGTGGGTGCAGATCACGTCCCGAGGAGGTCATCCCGGCAACGATGTACAGCACGCCAGCATCCGCCGCTGGACGGCCCCTCGGGCAGGGACATTCTCCATCACGTCGAAAGCGATTCACGAAGTCGCAGCCGGTGATGGCATCCGTTGCTGGATCGTGGCCAGTCGGGGCGGCATTCTGGCCAAGGCTGCGATTCACAACCGTACCGAGGAATTGAACGTCGCCTCTGTGTCGCTGGAACAGGGCGACACACTCGACTTCATCGTCGATATCCATGAGGGCCTGAACAGTGACCAACACTTTTGGGCTCCCTCCGTTCGTGACACGACTGCCACCCAGGGATCGCCAGCGGCACCCGCACTCTGGAACGCGGAGTTGGATTTTACCGGCCCCGCACCGGTGTTCTTAACTCCGTGGGAGCAACTCGCCCAAGTGTTGCTGCTGTCGAATGAATTGATGTTTGTCGACTGACCCCCGTTAAGGCTCGGATTGGGGATTGTGGGATGCGTCGTCGGGAGGGCGAAGCTCCTGCTGAGCCGCGAGCCAGGGGACACGCCGACTCGCGGATGCGGCCCGGGAGGGCGAAGCCAGTGCTGTGAACACGATGAGTCGACTGGTGAGCGGCACGGCGCTAGCCGCCGGTTCTTCTCACCGTTGTTCGTCGGGGGACCGCGTACTAGCAGGACAACGGTCAGGGGAACCGGCGGCTAGCGCTGTGC
>JAYTCW010000351.1:0-43345 GCA_043736295.1 Planctomycetota bacterium
CCGTCGGAAGTCCTCACACTGCGGCCCATTTCCAAACAGGCCCTTGACGGTTGACTGGACACTGCAACAATTGGACCGTCCGATTTAGATGCGGAGGCCCTGCGATGGATGCTACCGGTGAATCGGTCAACTATCATCTGGGGCAGAATCTGGACTCATTCGACAAGTGCGACTTCGATACAATTGCGAACGAGGTGGATCTGGACGTGGGGAACATTGCCAACTCGGGCATCGTGTCTCGCATGCTGGGCCTGATGGCGAAGCACTCGGAGTACTTCCAATGAATTGCCTGGCAGAAGCGACGATTTCGTGGTGGAGCCAAAGTGCGTACTACGACTTCTTCACCAGTGCGATACGCCCTGGCCTCTTCACGGGATTTTTGACCATCAGCGGGTTTTTGTTCTCGGCACACACCTTCATCGTGGTTCACATGAAGAAGGAGGTGTACGAGAGTGAACGCTATCGTACACGAATCACGCATAAACGTAAGACAAACAAGGAGTTCGCCTATTACGGCTCCCTCAGGCGGCTCTCCCGATACCTGATGACGACTGTTGCGGTGGCGCTGGCGACATCGTTGTGCCAAGTGACACTGGGGCTGTATGCAAAGAATTGGGTTGCGGTCGTGTGCCTGGGTATGGCGGCGTTCTCTTTTGTCATGTTGGTCGGCTCGATATTGATCATGGGGTTGAACCTCCAGGAGTGGTTCAATGATCTGGAAGAAGATCAGAAAGCCGCGAAGGAGTGAGTCCTGTGCCGACCCGTCCATACCTGTGTTGTGAAGTGGCTCGGGTCAGGTGGCATTGTCGCAACGTGGGAATACGTTCAAGTTGAGGGGAAGGGTTGTACACCGACTTCCCGAGGGCTCTTTATGAAACTGAGATGTTTCAGTTTCTCCTTGTAAAGAGACTGACCGCTGTACGTAATGATGAGATGTCTCAGTTTCTCCGTCAAAATAAGACTGACTGTTGTACGTGATTATGAGATGTCTCAGTTTTTGCAGCGGAACGCTACATTGTGTACGGGTTTTGATACCGAACAAATCTTCCGTGCCTGAAATCCGACCAGATACTGGAATGGAATGGTAAGGTTTACAGAGCGACCCAAAAACAAGTACATAAGGCCAAATCCATTGAGTAGAGTTAGGTAAGTGACTGCAATGACGTGATCGCATTCAAGAAATATCTTTACGGGATTGGGGGGCCTGTGTAGACTTCCGAAAGTTGATGACACCCAATCACCACTCCACACAAGACCGAGCAGCAACTCAGAAGGCATAGCCCAGTAGAAACCGCACAAGCCACTGTCCCCAAGTCATGGAGTGTCAGACGGAATGAGCACGGTAATAAGTGGCACAGCCGACCATACGCTGAATCTTCTAACTATTACTCAATTCCAGGGTGTTCGCTGCTCCAAGGTGAGGAATGTCCCTCACCTTGCTGATCCGCTTTTCCTGCCCCGCCTCCCATTGTGACCATCAATTGTGGTACCAGAGTTGGCATCAGGACCGTGTACTGCTCTGGAGCCTGAGATGGACATTGATGAATTGACGCTATTCCACACGCCGGGGGCGGACTCCGAGGATCGGCGGGGCGAAGCCCCCGCCGCATCGCAGGAGGCCGACCCGGCGAAGGCTGGATCACTTGTAACACCCAGCCTTCCAATTACAGGCCCATCATCCTGGGAGTTCCTGGCAGCCAACGTCGATACGCTCGACGTGAGTCTCTACGTCGATTGGGGGGAATCGTGGCCGCGACTTACTGAGGAGTTGGAGCGTCAAAAGATCGTCGCTCAGAACACCACTGGAATCCCCTTCCGCGACGAGAATACCTTGATCTATCCCTCGGGGGGCAAACCTTTTTATCAATGGCATCTGCAACGCCCTGATATCAATTTGTTTCTGAGTCAGCGACCTGACGCCAATTCCACGACTCCCAATGTCTGTGCTTCTCCGAGTGCCCGGCTGTTGTGGGAACGTGGACCAGTCGCCACACAGCAAGCCGTCGCGAATTGGGTCAATGAACTGGGTGGGAGAGTCGCCAAGACCCGAGTGAGTCGATTGGACCTGGCTGCGGATTTCTCAGTTCCGGAAGGACTGACCTCGGAGTTTCTCAAGCAGCATTGTGTGTGTAGGAGTGGCAAGCGTGTGTTCTATGAGGACGACTCCGACACCGAAACGGCCTACTTCGGCGCGGCATCCTCCCCCATCCGGTTGAGAATTTATGACAAGACGCGGGAACTGTTGACATCGCCAACGAAGACATGGCTACCAGTAGTCTGGGGCGAGAAGACCCATGATCGAGTCATGCGAGTGGAGTTTCAAATGCGTCGCGAGGCGCTACGAGAATTGGGGATGGTGGAATGTTCGGATCTCCGGAAGGTCGGCGGGATCTGGGAATACCTGGCAACGGTCTGGTTCTCCCTGCGACTCCCAGAAGACAAGAACACCTCACGGCGAGCGATTCATCCCTTTTGGCTCAGCGTGCAGTCGGTCGGCAAAAACCTCGGTGAGTCCGTTACCGTCGTGCGGAAGCGATTCCAGGCCAAACCAAATCTCACTCGCGTCCTTTCTCAGCTGCGTGGTCATTTCGTGTCCTTCGCCTCATTGAACGGCAACAAAACATTCAGCGAAGCACTCAACAGCTTCAACGACACGATGACAAGCCGTCATCTGGATCGAAACTTCGATGAGGACGTGCAAACACGCCGCATCAAGTTTGAGGTGCCCTCGAAATCGATCGATTTCGACCCCAAGGCGCGGGAAACCAAGGAGGATGTGTGATGTCTACTCGAATTCGTTTGTCGTTTCGGTTTGTCATGCGGATGGAGGAACAGCTTCACCCCGATCAGATTTCGTTTGCACTGGCAGCGTGTCTCGCAATCGGGTCCGTGGATCGCATGTTGCAGGCAGGTGCCCTGGTCGCCAATCCGTTAGCTGTCGAATGGCTCCGTTCCCTGCTTCCGAAGAAGTATGGAGGACGATTGACCGGAGCTGCCGCACAACACGCTCGTGATGCAATCCGAAGGTGGGGTTTCGCGGTCGGTGGCGCAGAGTGGAAGCGGGATCTCGGCGCTTGAGTGGCGCGAGGCCCAGTCTGCCAAGACTCCGAGGAAGGGGATCACTCATTTTCAGGGGCGTGAAGTGCGCCCGTGAATCCAGGTGACGGATAGGGATGGACATTGGTCGAATCAAGGGAATGACAATATGGACAAGCTCGATGAATTACTTCACCGTCTCGAACGGATCGAAGAAGGTGTGCGACTCCTGACCCAGCAGAAAGTGGTGCAGGAGTTTTACTCGACCGGAGATGTCGCCCAGATCATGGGCAAAGCCGAGTTCACGGTCCGCGAGTGGTGCCGTCTAGGGAGAATCAAGGCGGCGAAGAGAACCTGCGGGAGAGGCAATTCCAAGGAGTGGCTCATCTCCCACGAGGAACTCCAGCGGGTTCAAAGTCTGGGGCTGTTACCTCCCGAACACGGTGTCCATCGCAGCGCGTTGCGTACTCGGTAACAGGTGACGATAGCGTTTCCGCATTTCGTCCGTCTGGTGCCCGACCCAATCATCGATCATTCGTTGATCGATGCCACAGCTGGCGCAGTTGGAAATGAACGAATGCCGGAAGACGTGCCAGCCACGGACATTCTGCCACGGGCTGTCGGCGAGCGTCCATTTGATATGGTGAATCACCTCGTCACACGTCAGTTCGGTTCCGTCGAGTTGAAACGCAAGCCTCCCCGTGACCTTTGGAAGCCACGCGGCGAGAACCTGTTTGAGCGGGGCGGACAGCGGCACACTGCGAGACGACCGAGTGCCTTTCACTCGCTTCTTCTCCCGGATCGTCAGTATTCCGGCTTCGAGGTCGATGTCCTGGACCTCCATTCGGATCAGCTCGCTGCGTCTGGCCCCGGTATGGGCGGCGGTCAGCACCATCGGGTAGATGAATGGGTGCCGGGCATGAAGACGCACATGCTCCAGAACGGCGGTGAGTTCCTCGAGAGCAAAAAACAGGCAGTCCCAGAGATCGGCTTGCTGCGCGGCGGTGAGGTTGCCTCGGGCGACTCTCCGCTCGATCTCCGCGAAGGTTTGAAAGGCGGGTTTCTCATCCACCTTCGGGTATCTCAAACCCTGCTTGGGGAAGGGGCTTTTGACGTATCCCATCCGTGTGGCCCAGGTCCACAGGGCTCCCCAGCTGACCAGTTCTTTGCGAAGCGTGGCGGCACTGAGGGGCTTTCCGCGTCGCCCCCGAGCCTTGGATCGTGTGTCGATGTACTTTTGTAGTGTGGCGAAGGTTATCGACTCCACTCGGAGATTTCGGCCCATCACTTGGCGGACATGGTTGAGGTGAATGGTCAGCGTTGCCACCGAGTTCGATTCGAGGCAACCGGTCGACACGGACGGAATGTATTCGTCAATCAGCGCTCCCAAAGTCTTCCCTTGGGGAAGCTGGACCACGGGTCGCGGAACGAGTTCTCCGATCAGAGAGTCGGCCACATGGGACGGGTCGGGCAGTTGCCACTCGCCGCGTTCCAGCATTTCAAGGCGGCGCTCCACCTTGGCGGTGATGGCCTCGGCCTCCCGCCGATCGGTCAAATCGAGGAGTTTTTTGTACCGCGATCCGTTCAGCCGAAAGACCAAGAGGAACCGTTGTCCCTTTTTTTCCAGCCACGCCATGATTCGACCTCCGCTCGACATTCTCGTCCGAACGGCAAGCGGCTCAGGTCCAACGTAAATCCAATTCTGCCCCCCAATTTGCCCCCCAACGGCCTCTCTACGGCCTCACCAACAAAAAAGGACTCACGGCGATTTGCCGTAAGTCCTTTTGCCATCTGGAGTGCCCACGACAGGACTTGAACCTGTACGTCATTACTGACACTAGCTCCTGAAGCTAGCGCGTCTGCCAATTCCGCCACGTGGGCTGCACGTCTCACCCATCGGCTGGGCCGGAGGTGGGGCGGGAATGATATTGCGGGGGAGCGTGCGATTCAACCAACCAATTGGAGGGAGAATGGGATTTTGGGTGGTAGAGTCCGATTCTCCAGCCGATTTAGCACAAGCCGCAGGGTTTGCACAGCCTCTCCAGCTTGACTTTGGTGAGGCATGTGACGATTCTGATGGATCGGCGGACTTCGATGAGATGGACGCTCCTGCCTGTTTTCAGGGAAGCAGGTCGCTGGGGTTGTTGTGATCCGGCATTGTCGAGCAGGCTCGATGGCCAACGGGTTGCAGCGGTTCAGAGTGGCTTGGTTCCACCTGCCTCTTCAATTGGGAAGCTCGATCTATGAGCCGGACTACGTTCTCTCGTTGGTCATTGGGTCTGATTCTGGGGCTATCGCTGTGCGGGGTCTCGCAGCGTTCGTTGCGAGCTGAGGATGCTCCGGCTGCTGTTGAGGTTCCGGCAGCGGTGGTTGAAGCTCCACTGGCTACCGCGACGCCAGCCTCAGAGGCTCCCGCAACGGAGGCTCCTCCAGCAGCTGAGAAGCCCGCGGAGGCTGCATCCTCAGAGCCAGCAAAGCCTGCTGAGCCAGCCCCGGTTGTCGAGCCAGCGGTTCCTGTCGCTCCGGCGGCCCCGACTCCCGAGCAGAAGCTGGCCGAGCAGAAGGCGCAGGCCGAAGTCGCCCTTCAGCAGCGTGTCGCCGCTGAGCAGGCCGCCGCAACTGCCAGTACCAAGCTCACCGACATCGAGCAACAACTCCTCAAGCTGAAGCGAGAGCTTGAGCAGGCCACGAAGACCTTGGCCGACACTGAGAAGGCTTTGGTCACACAAACCGAAGCCCTCACCAAGGCTAACGAAGCCAAGGTCGCAGCTGACAAGGTCAACGCTGACGCAGCGGTTGTTCTCGCCGATGCCCAGAAGAAAGCTGAAGCGGCCAAGGTCGCCGCCGATGCCGCCACGAAAGTCGCCACGGACGCAGATGCCATTGTGAAGACCATGACCGCGACGATCGCGACCGCGAAGCAGACGATGGCCACCGCGATGGCCAGCCTGCCCGTGATCGACCAATCGCTGGTCGCGGTCCGGGCTGAAGTGGGGGCCGCTCAAGGAGCGCTGACGGGAGCCCGCGATGGCTGGCTGGGGAAGCAGCGGCTGGTTGAATCGACGCTGACCGAGATGGGACAGTGGGTCTCCTTCAATCGAGATGTGGCACCGGTCTTCCACAAGCGGTGCATCGCCTGCCACAACGCCCGCATGGCCAAGGGGCGGCTGAATATGGAGTCCTTCGCCACACTGATGAAGGGCGGCGAGTCGGGCCCCGCTGTGGAACCGGGTAAGGCGGACTGCAACCTGTGTAGCCAGATTGGGGATGGCTCGATGCCCAAGGACGCCGACCCGCTCGCCAAGGAGCAGATCGATGTCATTGCGAAGTGGATCGCGTTGGGAGCCCAACTCGATGCCGGGATTGACCCGAATGCTTCCCTCATCAAAATCATGCCCAAGCTCTCTCAGCCAGCCTCCCCGGAGACCTATCCGATGGCGGTGCCGGTCACAGCTGTGGCTCTGAATGCGGATGCGTCGCTGGTGGCGTCCTCGGGTTATCATGAAGTGCTGCTGTATAATCCGCAGGATGGGGTCATCATCCGGCGGATCACCAACGTCGCCGAACGAGTGCATGACATTGCCTTCACTCCCGATGGGCAGCGAATCGCCATTGCGAGTGGAACACCGGGTCAACTGGGCGAGGTGAAAGTCTTCAACGTCGCGGATGGGGCCTTGCTGGCCGATCTGGTGACGGTCGATGACGCGGTCTTCTCGGTGGCCTTCAGCCCCGATGGAACGCGATTGGCCTCCAGCGGAGCAGACCGCACGATCCGGGTGTTCGATGCCGCAACCTATGCCGAGCAACTGGTCATCGAAGACCATGCCGACTGGGTGATGGATGTGGCGTGGTCGCCCGACGGAACCAAGCTGGCCAGTGCCAGTCGGGACAAGACCGCGAAGGTGTTCGATGCCAAAACCGGTGATGCCCAGACGACCTTCAACACTCACGGCGATGTGGTCTACACCGTCGGCTGGCTGAGCGATAATGCACAGGTGGTCACCGGCGGGGCCGACAACCGGATGCGTGTCTGGAAGTCTGCGGACGCCGCCCAAGTCCGCGAGATCGGCGGCTTCGGTGGAGCGGTCTTCCGCTTGCAGGTGCTGCCCGACAACCGTGTCTTCAGCTGCTCGGCAGACAAGACAGCTCGACTCCATAACGCCAACGATGCGGCCCAGATTAAGCAGTTCGCAGGACACGGCGACTGGGTCTACTCGCTCAGCTTCAGTCCGGTCAATCGCCTCGCCACCGGCAGCTACGATGGAGAGGTCCGCATCTGGAACACCGAGGACGGGGCGAGTTTGAAGAACTGGTACGCCGCTCCAGGATACGCGCCGCAGGTGGCGAAGTAATTCGGCGGGTGGCTGGCATCACTCACCGGTCGTGTGCGATTCCAGGTATCCGCAGCTGATGCAGCGGTGGCACTGGACCGGATGTTGATCTTTGCCATTGATCTGGGTGCCCATCGAGAACGAAGGCTTGGGAAGCCCGCGAACCTTCGCAGCGGACGGTCACCCTCGTACCACCGCACGCACGTATTGATTTCGTTTCGCAAAAAAAACTCCATGAGCTGCGAACAGACCATCAGGTCCGACAACATCCACCATCCCCGTCCCGGCTAAAACCGCAACTGGACGATTCTGACGGATGGAGTCGAGAGTGTTCTCGCTCCGAGTTCAACGCCACTTCAAGAATAACGGAGTGCTTCAGCCAATCTCAAAACGTTTCTCCGGACAGTGGTGGTTGATTTTCTATCACCCGGCTGACCGCACAGACGCGAACCATTATGCTGAAGAGAGGCATTCTGCCGTTCGCTCTCAAACGATTCCCGGAGTTCCACATGACGACATGGCGAGCAGCATGGGCCTGCCTGATCGCGGCTTGCAGCGGGATGCTCGGGACTGTGGGAGAGTCCGCCGATCTGCCGGTCGACTTTGCCCGGCAGATCCGCCCGATCCTCTCGGAGAATTGTTTCGCCTGCCACGGGTTTGATCCCTCATCACGCAAAGCCGAACTGCGTCTCGATGAGCGCGACGCAGCCGTGGCTGTGCATGAGGGGCACGCGGCGATTGTTCCGGGAGGGTCGAGCGAGAGCGAAGTCTGGAAGCGGATTCTCTCCACCGATCCCGACGAGCAGATGCCGCCCCCGACGAGTGGGAAGACGTTGAGCGAAGCGCAAAAGCAATTGCTCAAGCGCTGGATCGATGAAGGTGCGGCCTATGCCCCGCACTGGTCGTTTGGCCGCGTCGAGAGGCCAGGCGTCCCGCAGTCCCAGGGCGAAGCCGCGACACATCCGATCGATGCCTTCATCGTCGATACTCTGACCAGACACCAGATGACGCTCTCTGCCGAGGCCGACCGGGCGACACTCATTCGCCGCCTGTACCAAGACCTCCTGGGCCTTCAGCCGACCCCCGAAGAGGCCGATGCAATTGCAGCTGACGCAACGCCGGACGCTTACGAGAAGCTGATTGAGCGTCTGCTGCAGAGCCCGCATTACGGCGAACGCTGGGGGCGGCACTGGCTCGATCAAGCGCGCTATGCCGACTCGCACGGCTTCACAATCGATGGCCCACGCACCATGTGGCCTTACCGCGATTGGGTCATTGACGCGGTCAATCGCGACCTGCCGTTCGATCAGTTCACCATCGAACAACTGGCGGGGGACCTCCTTCCCGAGCCGACGAAGTTTCAGCAGATCGCTACCGGATTTCACCGCAACACCCTCATCAATCAGGAGGGCGGGGTCAAGCCCGACCAGTATCGCCACGAGGCGATCATCGACCGAGTCAACACGACCGGAGCGGTCTGGCTCGGCCTGACAGTCGGGTGTGCCCAGTGCCATACGCACAAGTACGACCCGCTCAGCCACAACGAGTATTACCAGCTGTACGCCTTCTTCAATCAGTGCGACGACGCCAACAACGAGGCGACCACGGTCCCTATTCTTGAGGAGGAAGTCTTCGGGTGGAGTGCCGAACAGCTGGCTCGGCTCGAAGAGTTAAAGCCGCTGCGTACCCAAGTGGTCGATCTGGAGAAGCAACTCGCGGCGTCGAAGTCGAACAACCTGCTGGCCCACGCCTGGAACTGGCAACCTGCGGAACTCGTCGAGTACAAGACGCTCGGCATGGGATCGTTTCTGCGGCAACCGGATGGGTCGCTGCTGACCGATTTCAAAGCCACGCCGAACGACACCTATCAAGTCAACATCCGCTCACCCGGCGAGAAGATCACCGCCATCCGGCTGCGAGTCTTGCCGCATGAGTCGCTGCCGAAGACCGGCCCCGGACTGGCGAGCAACGGCAACTTCGTGCTGACCGATGCCGAGATCAAGGTCGGCGACAAGATCACTCGATTCATTGCCGCCGGGGCCGATCACTCGCAGCCAGAGTTCGATGTCCTACATGTCATTGACGACAAGCCGACGACGGGCTGGGCGATCAACGTCAGCGATACGCAGAAGAAGGCGATGCCCGAGTTGTCGATCAATGCTCCGCACGAGGCGGTGTTCGTCCTCGCGGAACCACTCGCCAAGATCGAGGCGGCACTCTTTCTGAAGCACGATGTCAACAAAGGATATCTCATCGGTCGCTTTGCCCTCGACGTGTCGGATGTCGATCCGGCGGTTTACGAGAGTGCCGAGATCAAATCCCGACTCACCCAGGCTAAGGCACAGCTCCAGCAACTGGAGGCCCAACTCCCCGGTGCCGGTCGCACTGTCAATCAGATGGTGATGAAGGACACAGCTGCGACGCGAGAGACGTATCGTCTGGACCGAGGCGATTTCCTCACTCCGGACATGGAGGCCGGGGCGTTGCCGACCGCTGTCCCGGCGGCACTGGTCGCGGGCAAGTCGCCCGAGTTGAAGACCCGCCTGGACCTGGCCCGCTGGCTGGTCAGCCGCGACAACCCGCTCACCGCGCGGGTGATCGTCAACCGCACTTGGATGCGGTACTTCGGGCGCGGACTCGTCGAGACTGAGAATGATTTCGGTTCTCAGGGCACACCGCCAACTCACCCCGATCTGCTCGACTGGTTGGCCGCTGAGTTCATGGAGACCGGCTGGTCGATGAAGCAGCTGCACCGCCGGATCGTGACCTCGCGCACTTATCGGCAGTCGAGTGCGGAGCGTCCCGAAGCAGTGGCTGTCGACCCCCGTAACCTGTGGCTCGGACGACAGTCGCGCGTCCGCGTTGACGCAGAGATTGTGCGGGACATGATCCTCTCAACTTCGGGAGCCTTGACCCCGCGCATCGGCGGACCCGGCGTCCATCCGCCACAACCGGCTGGCGTCTATAGTTTCACCCAGAACAAGAAGGACTGGCCCGAGACCACTGGCCCCAACCGCTATCGCCGCACGCTTTACACGATGTTCTATCGCAGCGCCCCGTATCCGCTGCTGACCACGTTCGACTCGCCCGAGTTCAGCACCGTTTGCACCCGCCGTTCGCGCTCGAATACTCCGCTTCAGGCGCTGGCTGTCGCCAACGACCCGATGTTCATCGAACTGGACCGGAAGCTGGCCGAGCGCGTCGTGCGTGAGCCGAATACCGACACTGCCCAACGAGTCAGACGCCTGTTCCGGCTTTGCCTAATCCGCGAGCCGTCCGCTGCCGAGCAGCAATTGCTCGTTGATTATTGGACCCGGCAGCAAGCCCTCTACACTCGCGATTCCGAGGCCGCCTCGAAGCTGGCCCCGTCCGGTTTCTTGGACACCCCGCTGCCCGACTCGGCTGCGTGGACTAGCCTGGCCCGGTTGCTGTTGAACACGGACGAGTTCTTGACGCGGAATTGAAGCCGAAGAGACGGACTGCAGCTCAGTCTCCGATGTCGTCCACCGAGAAGACACCGACAACAGCCGCTCAGACCTGGGTGATGCCAACGACCATGGTGAGACCTCGAACTCACGCCCTCCCCCCACCGTGTCGTCCTCTTTGATGGATCAACCGAATATGGAAAAAGGGGGCAGTGCCTGTGTAAAACCCAGTGGAAAGCCTTCTCAGGGTTGCGTCAGTGGTGGGACGCAACCCCGTGGAGGTCATAGACTTGACGACCTCACGATCAACCGACGATTGAGACGCAAGCACTCAGCCGACTTCTCGCCGACTCCTCATTTCCACGGATGCGAGAAATCTCCATACTTCCGTTTCGCAGTGAACCCCACTCCGGACCGTGACGCTTCCGGCTTGGTTCAGACGCGAATCCTCTTGCATTCTCGATGGTGACCTCCTGATGACCAACCACCAATTTTGTGGTGTTCTCGCCACTTGGCTCTTCCTGATTTCTCCCACCTTCGCCCAGCGAGATCTCAAAGACATCCCGGCTCCCGACCCGGAACTGGAGCGGGCGACGTTTACCGTGCCGGAGGGGTTCGAGGTCAACCTCTACGCCGCTGATCCGCTGATCGCCAAGCCGATCCATATGAACTTCGATGCCCAGGGGCGGCTGTGGGTCGCCAGCAGCGAGGTCTATCCGCAGATCGCACCGGGGCAGCCCGCGACCGACAAGATCTTGATGCTGGAGGATGCCAACGGGGACGGCGTCGCCGACAAGACGAGTGCGGAGCTTTTTATCGCCCCCCGAATTCTCCCAGAATGACCTATTCAGGTTATGCCAAGCTACCGGAATTGCGGTACATTGACCTCACTATCTTGTCCGACTGAAGGTGTTGGAGATTCAAGTCGATCAACTGACCATGAAAGAGGAAAGACATTTTGAAACCACACGTTCTCTTTGGTCCGTGGATGCACGTTGCACTGTTCGCATGGACGGTGTGCGGAGTATTGGCACCATGTATGTCGGACGATTCCGCAAAGGTGCGTCCGGGAGGGGTGGCTCCGTCATCAGCGGTAATCACAGTTTTGGCGTTTCCGGTCCTCTCTCCTGAAGAGTTTAGTAAACGGCGGACGGTGTTGTTTCAGACCCTGATCAAGCAGACCAAGATTCGGCTGGAGGTGCCCGATATTCAGGCGGGGAAGCGACCGACGGGGATTGGGTTGGCGTTGTACTCCATGGCCAATGCCGAGAAGGACGCGAAGAAGCGGCGCGAAATGGTGTCGGCAGTGGTGAAGCTGAACATCACGACGGCCGACCGGCTGTTTCGCGAGGCGGCACTCGCAGACAAGGCCGGAAAGCCCGCTGAGGTCGTGAAAGCGGATCGTCTCTTGGCGATCACACAGGCGATGGCGGCGTCGCTGGGGGCGATGACGTACCTGAAGGATCAGGAGGTCGCGGGGGAGATTGCGGAACTTTATCTCTGGCCGAATGTCGAGGCGGCGAATGTGAAGCCGAACGATTATCCGAGCCGGATGCTGGTGATGAAAGAGATCGTCTCAGCTACGAATTTCGCGGGCCGACACGAGCAGTGGCTGGCATCGGCCAGGCGCTGGAAAGAGATGGCGACGGTTCAGGGTGACATCGGCACAGCCGATGCTGCCCGGTTTCGTATGGCGCAGGCATTGGACGCCTTGAAACGCTACGATGAGGCAATTACCATCTTGCATGAGATCAGTGATACGACCGGGATGCGGGGGGCGAAAGTCCTGATACCCGATCTGGAAAAGAAAAAGGCCTCGTCGGAAAAACACCCACTCGACTCTCCAATCAAGGGTTCCCCGGAACATGCGAAGTAATCTCCTCTCCTCTCTCAGGCTGTCACAGTGGGCGCTCCTTCTGATGACCGCTTGCGGCCTGCCGAGTGCGTTGTGGGCACAATCGAGTGGTGGCTCGCTCGATGATGTCCTCCTCAATCTCGGCCCCGCAACCGAGGCCGATGTCCGCATCATCGCAGCAGGGCAGGCGAATGACCCGGCAGGCCCGAAATACCCCAGCGTGGCTGTCGAGCAGCGGACGTTCACCGGTCTGTTCACCCCGGCGTCAGTCACCACCCAGTTGGCGATATTTTCGGACGACGGCTGCGATGTCTCTGTCGATGGGACCAAGATTCACAGCCGCCTGAGCCAAGGGCAGGCCCTGCCAGACCTGGGGCAATCGTTTCACCTCGTGACTCCGTCCCAGCCGTGGGAGGCCGGACGCTCGTATCTGATACGAGTCGAGTACAGCAACACCGTCTACCAGGGCCTCACCGACATCGACGGAGCCACGCTGTTCGTCTTCAACGGCGGCGGGAGCGTGTTACCATTAGACTTTGTGGTCATCGCTAAGAATTCTCCAACTTACTTCACTGGACAACAACCGATTGGTTTACTCGCCGTTTGGACGGGCGGCGCTCTAGAGCTCAAGTTAACTTTTTCTTCACCACTCCCCAATCCGATCCCCGCAGGATTAATTACGTGGGATGTGACGACTGGGATTGCCCCACCTGCCAACTCAGTTTCTCACACCTTCATGAGAGCGACCACGGGGTTGGAGACGATCACGATCAAAGTTGCAGGAGAAACCCGAAAGGTCTATGTCGATTACCCTGACGTAGGAACCCTATCAGAACGCTACGGCCTGCTCACCTTGGATCCATTCCTGTTCGCAAGTTCTGGATTCTATGGGACTGCAGCACAAGAGTACGCTCAAGGACTTGAGGCTGGAGGGATGGATGGCTTCGATGCCAATGCGATACAACACGCCTACTGGAATGCAGTGATCGCGTCGGATTCATCGTGGTCGACTGGGGATGCCTTGTTAGCAACAACGGCCCACGAGTATTCGAATTGCTTCTCGGACGGGGGGCAAGCATTTGACTCCACATCGGACTTGCACAACAATGGGATCGGCGCTCAGATGGAGTACGAAACGAGTGGGGGGCAGATTCAGGTGGGAAGGATCCAGTTGGAACTCGCCGAGAAGTTGGCGAACGGGACTCTTTGGCGATCAATGTCCATTGGAAGTCAGGTTGAGAAGACAAATGGAACACCGATTTACGCACAATAAGACGATCTGGAGTTGTGGCATCGGAATGATCCTCTTCTTGGCGTGTGCGTTCCTGGTCGATTACCTCTGTTCTCCGTTATCTTTCGCCCCCACCCCTTGGAAAGCCGAGTCACATCCCTCCTCCTATTGCTCGATGCGATATCGCATGGTGGACGACCTCATTCACATTCTCCACGAGACGGCCCCCACTCGAGAACAGGTTGTGGAGATGCTGGGGATTCCAGCTCCCCTCAGTCCCAAGCAGAATCCTCTGCGGTATCAGCTTGGAGGGGGAGTGGTGACATACTATCTGTCGATACACTTTGATGAGACCGGGCATGTCGTCCGAGCATCACGTAATCCCGATTGAGCCTGAGCCCCCCGGAAGAAGACATTGATGAACAAGGCCATTCTGCTAGCGGTTTTTTATTCCACGATTGGGTTGCCGATGTCTGCCGGCGCGGAAGATGACAAGGGTGTGGCGTCTGGCATTCTCCAGACGATTGAATCGAGGCTCGAACTGGGACAGGCACTCGCCAAAGTTCGCGAACTCAGGCCACTTGCAGTGAGTGTGCCGGGGCAACCACCGCGACCAGCCCAACCGGTTGTCCTCGTTGAGGCGAGAGATCATGCAGGACAGGCCTGCGAGATCGATTTGACCAACCCAATTCAAGCGGCTCAGGCAATCTCTTCTTCGCCGCAACTCATTACTTACAAGTTTGTTGACGGAGTTCTCGTCTCTGTCTCGTTGTCCGTGCGCATCGATGACGTTTCGAACCCCAAAATTCCAATCGCACTGCTGGTCCCTCTCAAGCGAGTGATGGCAGAGGGAACCAGGAAGGTCATCTCACAACCAGCTCCTCGAACAGGGTTTCTCCCAGCGATCGAGGCGTCGATGAATGGTCAGAACGTGTTGCTGACCTGGCAGCAGCCCCCAGAACACATGGGCCGTCCGCGAACATCGCGACTGACAATGACCATCTTGTCCCCTTCAGAACTCGATGGGATCAAACTTGAGGTATACGATGCCGCGATTCATTCGCAGTTTTTCTCTGGCCTCGAAACAATCCTGAAGTGATCTTTTGGCGAGTTTGACAGCCGGTGGACAATTGTCACCTCGCAGCGGCCAAGATCACCACCGGACCTCGGCAGCTCTCCCCCGAGGAGATGGCCAAGGTCGTCGCCTCCGTCAAAGAGCAGGGCGACCCCGCACGGGGAGAGGCGATCTTCCGCCGGGCGGAACTCAATTGCCTGAAGTGCCACGCGATCGGCGATGCGGGCGGACTCGTCGGGCCGAACATGCTCAGCCTGGGAGCGACCGCGCAGATCGATTACATCGTCGATTCGATGCTGATCCCCGGCAAGAACATCAAGGAGGGCTACCAGACCGTCGTCGTGCAGACCACCGAGGGCAAGGTGGTCTCCGGCATCAAGCTCCGGCAGACCGGGACCGATCTCATCATTCGCGACTCGGAAGATCGCGAGGTCTCCATCCCACTCAGTCAGATCGATGAACAGACCAACGGCACCTCTTTGATGCCGACCGGGCTGTTCGACCGGCTGACCGAATCGGAGTTCCGCGACATGGTGGCGTTCCTAGCGGCCTTGGGGCGGGTCCCCGAGTTCACCATCAAGTCTGACCAGATCATCGCCCGCAAGTGGCATTACCTGACCCCGACCCAACCAGCCGCCCACGCTATCACGCGCACTTCCATCAAGACAGCTGCGCAGGATCTCCCCGAGTTCCAGTGGCAGGCGATCTATAGCGGCGTCGGTGGGCAGCTCCCCTTGAGCGAGGTGCCACACATGCACTCGCGGTATGGCCTCAAGCCCGAGGACAAGGGGGCCAGCTACTTGCGGACCACCCTCGAAGTGCTGCAACCGGGGAAGGCGAAGCTCGTCATCGAACCGACCGCTGGCCTGAGCGTCTGGATCGACCAGACCCCGTACGACCCGGCAGCGGCTCCAACGATCGACTGGGCAGTTGGGATGCAGAAGATCACCATCGCGATTGATCGCGACGTGGCCGGGAACGCTCCGCTGTCACTGCGCGTGGAGACTCCCGCTGAGAAGGGGGCACTGATCAAAGCTGTCGGTGGCAAGTAGTAGGACGGGCACATTTGCCCGTCCGTCTGATTGCGACATCACGGACGGGCAAATGTGCCCGTCCCACGCTCTGCGGTCCTCACTTGTCCCGCTTCTGGTTGTAAACATCGAGCAGGATCGCATCAAGAGACTTTATCTCGCCAGCCCATGAGTCTTGGTACACTCCACGCTCGTGGAATGACTTCACTCACACAGGCTCCATCCCCCATGTCCACTGAACCGGAATCTGCTCCGCCCGTCATGGCCTGCATGGAAGTCTGGGGCGGCAACCAGGCCACCGAGCGCAGCTTCTCCATGCTCGGGCTGGAGACCTGGATCTATAGCCTCCCCTATCAGCAGGCGGCGGGCGGCGGGGATGTGTACTACATCTCCAGCTGCGCGACGGGGCGGATCACACGGCTGTTGATCGCAGATGTCAGCGGGCATGGGGCGTCGGTGGCCGCGACCGGGGAAAGGCTGCGAGACTTGATGCGGCGTCATGTGAACCACATCGAGCAGCGGCAGTTTCTTGCGGAGATGAACCGCGAGTTCGGTGAGGTCCGGCACTCGGGCGGATTCGCGACAGCAGTGGCCGCGTCGTTCTTCTCCCCGGATGGGCGGATCGCGGTCACGAATGCGGGACATCCGCCGCCCCTGATTTACAGCGGACGAACTGGAAAGTGGGCCATTCTGGACACGAGCGGGGACGAGACCGCCACCGGGCTCTCGGACTTTCCGCTCGGGATGCTGGAGGAGATGGAGTACGGCGAAATCGGCATCGACGCCACCCCCGGGGATCTGCTGGTCTTCTACACCGACTCGCTGATCGAATCGAGAAATGTCGGGGGCGAAATGCTGGGGCCGAAGGGATTGCTCGACCTGGTGTTGACGATCGACGCGACCCAGCCGAGCGTATTGATCCCCGAACTGCTCGGACGCATCGCGAAGCTCTCCCCCGAAAACCTGACCGATGACGATGTGACGGTACTCGTCGTCCGCCCCACTGGCATGGGGACTACAGTGCCCTTCAGCAATCGACTGAAGGCTCCGTGGCTCTTTCTGGGAGGCTGCATTCGCGCGGTGCTGACTGGGAAGAGGCTCCCACTGCCGGAGTTCACTTGGGCGAACTTGGGTGGATCGATCTTGGATGGGTGGAGTCGATTCGGTCGGAAGCCGAATGCCACACGCGGACCTGGTTCGCCGGGCCAGCCCGATGGCTAATGGGTGACTGAGGGTTGTCCCTCGTCAGACATCGGCCTCCCGTGGGGGCTTGGGTCTCTGCTGGCAGCGGGGACAGAAGAAGGTCGAGCGCTGGGATTGCACGATACGCTCGATGACTGCCCGCTGGCAGGTGGGGCAAGTTTCCCCCTCGCGGGCGTAGACCCGATGCGAGTTCTGATAGCCGCCCGACTGGTTGAGGGCGTTGCGGTAAGTGCCATCTCCCAGCGTCGACCCCTCATACTGAATCGCCGTCGACAGCACTTCGACGGTGTATTTCGCCAGCAGCTTCAGCTGAGTAAGATGCAGAGTGGCAGCTGGCGTTTCGGGATGAATACGACACAGGTGCAGTATCTCGCTGGCATAGAGGTTGCCAATTCCGGCAATCTTGGATTGGTCCAGGAGCAGCACTTTGATCGTGCGTTGCGTGGCTCCGCAGACGGCTTGCCAGTGGGCGACCTCGGTGGCCAGCGCATCCGGGCCGAGGGATTCATGGCTGAACAGATGCGCGACTTGGTCGGGATTGAGTAGCGATACCGTGCCCAAGCCCCGTCGATCCCAAAACCAGAGCGAGCGGCGCACCCGACCAGACCCCAGCTTCCACACGACCCGCAAATGTTCGGGATCGGGTGGGTCGGCAATCAGCATCAGACCAGTCATGCGCGGTTCGATGACGAAGGCAGATCCGGACTCCAATCTCAGCACGACCCGTTTGGCGCGGCGGGTCACCTCGACAATCGTCTGGCCCGCCACTTGAGAGGCAATTGTTGTCAAAGCCGGTCGTATCGTGAGCGGTCGACACGCACACGGACACGCCTCAAAGGTCGCGATCCGCTGCCCCTCGACTTGCGGGCGAATCCCACGGACCATCGTTTCGACTTCGGGCAGTTCAGGCATGGAAAAGTGTGGAATGTGGGTGCAGGAGAGTGGACAGACTTCACGTCTCAAAAGACTTCGGCGGCTTTGCATTCGAGCGGGGATGCTCCGCTCCGCAAAGCCTTCGCGTCGCAGCGAAACGGGGTTGTCGTGGAGCAGGCGTATCTGGTGACGCTCTGAATTGTGGCTTCTACTCTTCCATGATCTCCTTCAGCGTTCGCAACTTGATTTTGTCATAGTCGATCTCTTTCGCGGGGTCTCCGATATTGGTCGGCGGGGTCAGGTCGAAAGAGTTCTCGGCGGGCTCGGTCGAGTCGTCATACAGGTTGCTATTCTCAGTCGGCCGCGTGTCCCACGGGTAGCTGCGTGTGTCACCGAACCGCCCCAGCGGCCCGACCGCCTGCTGGCTCTCTTCGATGAAATAGATACCGTGGGTTTCCAGAATCGTTCCGGTCTGACGTTCGAGCGCGGCCAATTGGGTATTGTATAGGGTCAGGGCGTTGGCCTGCGCAGAGACCGTGTTGCCCCAATCGCTGATCGCCTGGAGGACATTGAGTTGAATAAACTGCTCAGTATTCTTGCGGAGCAGTTGCGCATCAATGTTCACTCGTGCGGCCTGTCGGGCCTCGCGAAATGCGAGGTATTGTTCGTACTGCTGATCGAGGGTGCGTACGGTCACGGCCAGTGTGTGCGTCGTGGCGTGGAACCCCTGCTTGAGGTTGATCTGGTCACGGGCAATCACCAGTTCTTGCTGGCGCACCGCCGCTCGGGCTTGACGCAGTCCGAGCGGCACCGAGAAGTTGACTCCCAGCGTCCAATCCGTGAACTGCCCGGTACTCGATGAAAGCCGCGAACCGGTCGGCGTGTTCCCGCTCAAACCGTTCCAGCGGTAGAGCGCCACCGCATCCAATTGAGGCCGCGAGCCGTTCTTCGTGATCAACATCTGTTGCGTGTCGGCTTCGAGAATCAGCTTGAGTTCAATTAGGTCGGGTCGTCGCTCCTCGGCCAGTTGCAGCATCTGGTCCCAGTCGGGGATGAAGCGTTCGTTGATCGGCGGGGTGGAGGGGATGTAGACCATGCCATCGGAAGGGGAGACGCCAATCATGTTGCGCAGGGCAGCCTCGCGCAGCAGCACGTTGCCCTGAGCGGTGATGACGCTGGCTTTGGTGTTGGCCAAGGCCAATTGGGCCTGAGCGAGGTCGGCTCGGTTATCGATGTCCTTGTCAACACGGGCCTCGACGCGGCGGACGGCTTCGGTCAGCTGCACCACTTGTTGCTTGCGAGCCCACAGTTCGGTCCGCGCGGCGACGAGCGACCAGTAGGCTTCGATGACGCCGCGGACATGCTCCTGCATCGCGTCCTTGAACTGGAAGTAGGACCGTTCGGTGTTGATCGAAGCGATCACGATCGGAGCGAGATTGAACTCCACGCCTGCGCCCTTGAGCAGCGGCTGGGTGTAGCTGACGAAGGTCGATGAACGAGTGAACGGGTTCAGAGCGAGCGTGCCCGGACTGACAGAGGTGGGAGTGGCATCGACTCCGAAGACGAAGTTGCCACCCGTGAGGTCGGTCTTCGACAGCCGGGTCGTCGTGTTGAAGTTCCGCGTTTGAGTCCCGGTAATCCGCGAGTTCGGCGGGAGCGGGTCGAAGACTGCTTGGGGGTTCTCCAGGACATTCCAGTTGTTGTCGACCGAGAGGAGCGGGTCGAAGCGGGCCTGCTGCTGGTCGATCAGAGTATTACTCAGCGCCACGTCGTAGACCGAGCGGCCCGAGTTGTTGGCCGTAACTCCGCTCAGTACGCGGACCACATCCAGGTTCCGCATCGAGGTCCGGATCGCCCCATCGAGTGCCAGCAGCTGCGGCTCCAGATCGGCAATGGGCCGCGACACCGTCGAGGGGGCCAGGGCCGTGGGCATCTGGTAACGCGGGAGCTGATACGGATCGCGGACCTGGGTCGTACGACGTTCGGGGAAGATGGTGGCGACCCGGCGCTGGGCGAGCGCTGGCTCGCCCCATGCGAGGACCACCACGAGCATCGCCAACCAAAGCCCAGGGGTGGCAACCCCTGGGCTTTCTGCGTGCGCACGGCCACTCCGCACGATCGCTCGCCACAAAAGCCAGTTGCGGATTCTGCCGAAGATCATGCGTGGGACACTCGTGCGTGGAATCGGGATTCTCCCACTTCTCCATCGTCGCACGGTCGCTCTCGACTCCGGGGTTACTCCATAAGGCCCGCTTGTAACACCTTTGCCGCCTCTGCGAAGTCCGAGGTGTCCGTCACAATCCCTCCATCCCGCAAAACGATAATCCGCTTGGCATGCTTGGCCACATTCAGATCGTGCGTGACGAGAATAACGGTAATGCCGTTCTTTTCGTTCAGGTCGCGAAAGAGGGCGATGATCTCCCGGCTCGTCTTCGAGTCGAGGTTCCCCGTCGGCTCGTCCCCCATCAGGATCGCGGGCTCATTCACCAGCGCCCGAGCGATCGCCACGCGCTGCTGCTGCCCTCCCGAGAGCTGGCTCGGATGGTGGTCGAGCCGATTCCCCAGCCCCACCAGTTCCAACTTCTCCACCGCCCTACGATGCCGATCCGACGACGACACACCCGCTGAATACAGCAGTGGCAACTCGACATTCTCGAGCGCTGAGGTCCGGGCCAGCAGATTAAAATTCTGGAACACAAACCCAATCCGCTGGTTGCGAATCCGCGCTCGCTGTGCAGCGGCCATTTGCGAAACTTCTTCCCCGGCCAGCCGATAGCTGCCGCTGGTGGGTCGATCGAGGCACCCCAGCGTGTTCATGAGGGTGCTCTTGCCCGACCCCGACGGGCCGATCAACGCGATGAACTCGCCGTTCTCCACGGTGAGATTGGCGTTCTTGAGTGCCTCGACTTTGACTTCCCCCAAGTCATAGACTTTGGAGCAGTCGCGGATTTCGATCAGAGCCAAAGAACCGGCCTCTTTCCGTCTGAGCTGGACGACACATGAGTGAGTGGTCGATTGTGACGTGAGGATGCGAAATGGAGCAACCGTCGGGCGACAGAGAAGTCGCCTAGGAGGTGTGCATCGGAAAAGTCGGCAGCCCTGAGATTCTGCCCCCTCTCCCCCACAATCGGTACAGCTTTCAGTGAGGACTCCACTGTGGGGGAGAGGGTTGGGGTGAGGGTTGGGGTGAGGGGGCCACTTCGCTCGTTTTAAACCCCTCACCCCGGCCCTCTCCCCACAGCCAAGTCCTCCCCGAAAGTCACACACACAGTGGGGAGAGGGGGCAGAAGCACTCCACTGCCGACAATTCTGAATCACACATCGCTGGGCTCCCCACCACCCGACACTTCGCGGCGAGCGACGTGCCGCTTACGGAACAGGAGTTGTCTGGCACGCGGCGAAGCGGAGCTTCGAGGATATGCGGTCCCCAGCGGAGCTTGGGACCGAGGTCTGTCGATCAACCATCAACCCTAAACCATCACCCTCCCCGCCCCATGCGTACCCTCCTCAAACTCCTGATCGTCCTCGCCGTCCTCGGTGGGCTGGGATATGCCGCGTATGGGCCGATCCAGGCCTACCTCGCCGAACGGAACAAGGTCATCTGGCGTACGGCCAAGGTGGAGCAAGGGAACATCATCGCGGTCGTGAACTCGACGGGGACGCTCAAGCCGAAGCTGCAGGTCTCCATCGGCTCGTTTGTCTCTGGCCCGATCAAGGAACTTCATGTCGAGTTCAATCAAGAGGTCAAGAAGGATCAGTTGCTCGCCCAAATCGACCCTCGCATCTACGCCTCGAACGTCGCCCGAGATACCGCCTCTCTGGCGAACCGCGACGCGGATGTCTTCCGCGTCCAGGCTCAACTTCAGCAGGCCATCCGCGACGAAAAACGCGCCATCGCCCTCCGCGAAGAGGACAAGACCTTTATGGCCCAGGCGGAAATGGACAAGTTCATGTTCACCCGCATCGGGCTCGAAGCCCAGCTCGCCGTCGCCAAAACCTCGATCGCGCAGGCCCAGGCCACTCTCGACAACTCCCAGCTGAATCTCGACTACACCGACATCCGGTCCCCCGTCGATGGCATCGTGATCGACCGCAAGATCGAACCCGGGCAGACTCTCGCCGCTGCTTTCCAGACACCCGAGTTGTTTATCATCGCCCCCGACATGCGAGAGGAGATGCACGTTCACGCGAGTGTCGACGAGGCGGACATCGGGCAGATTCACGCCGCTAAGCTGAAGAATTACCCCGTGACGTTTACAGTCGATGCCTATCCCGATGAGCTGTTCGCGGGCCGGATCAAAGAGATCCGTCTCAGCTCAACGACCACCCAGAACGTCGTGACCTATCCGGTGATCGTGGGGGCTCCGAATCCCGATCTGAAGCTCCTTCCCGGCATGACAGCCAGTCTGTCGTTTCAAGTCGACGAACGAGCCAATGTCACCAAGCTACCCAACGCTGCTTTGCGGTTTTATCCAGAAGCGAAGTACGTCCGTACTGAAGATCTGCCCATCCTGGAGGGGCTGGCCAGCAGCCAGCCGACTGAAGCGGAACCCTCGGGCGAGGCCAGTGCCGGGTCGGTCGTCGCCCAGTCGGCTCGCGAACGGGCCGAGTCCCGCAAAAAGCGCAGCCAGCGTCACGTGTGGATCGCCGAGGGACAAAAGCTCCGCGCGGTCCCCGTCACGGTCGGACTGACCGACGGGCGGTTCACCGAGGTCGTCGCGGGCGAGATCAAGCCGGGCCAGTTGCTCGTTACTGGTATCCAGCCCAAGGTCATGAGTGTGCCGTAGCCCCTCTCTGGACTCATCCGTGTGATACCGTTGTACGTGGCGAGCCCCCGGCGTGAGCCGGGGTGTTCAGGCGAGAGAACTTCCGCTGGCTCGACTAGACTATGGTGCTGTAGTCGGCTGGATCAGAGTCGATTTCGGAAGCGACGCTGTCGGGCTGGAACACCCCGGCTCACGCCGGGGGCTCGCCAGGTTGTCTCAGTTCACGCCACGCGAGGTCTCTTGGCCGACCTCACCAACCCCAGGAACACCCAGCTCGCGATGGCACGGACGCTCACCATCATCAGTGGCGGACAAACCGGCGTCGACCGGGCGGCACTCGATGCCGCGCTGAAGCTGCACGTCCCGATCGATGGTTGGTGCCCTCGCGGTCGAATCGCGGAGGACGGTGTCCTGCCCGAGCGTTACCAGCTGCGTGAGACACCCTCTTCCCGCTACCCTGAGCGGACCGAGTGGAACGTTCGCGACTCAGACGGGACGCTGTTGCTGCCTTATGGCCGACTTCTGGGCGGCACGGGCCTCACCGCTCGGCTGGCGGCCCGATATCAGAAGCCGACTCTGCGCATCGACCTCGCCGATCCCGCCGACCGGCGGAATGCCGCCAGTAAGATACTGACTTGGATGACGGAAGCCGGGATCACTCGATTGAACGTTGCGGGTCCACGAGCCAGTTCGGCTCCCGAGGTGTACGAGATCACTCTGAGAATCTTGCTGCGGTTAATTCAGAGACATACGGCGTGCGCCATGCCGCTCACGAACGCTCCAGCAGTCCCAAAAAAAATCCGCCGACCGAAGTCGACGGATCTCGCGGTACTGGCCAGTGGAGACGAAGGGAGTCGAACCCTCGGCCTCAGCATTGCGAACGCTGCGCTCTGCCAACTGAGCTACGTCCCCGGCGGTGTACCAGCAAGTCTACGCACGGTGTCCCCGAGTGACAAGACCGCTTCTCGTGCGGCGAAAGCGAATCGGGCGGCGACAGCGTCGACTCTCACTGAGGCGACGATACGGACGATCCGCCGTGAACTCCCCAAGTGGTTCGCCCGATTTGGTCGCGAACTCCCCTGGCGCGAGACCAGCGATCCCTATCGCATTCTGGTGAGCGAAATCATGCTGCAACAGACGACCGTCACTGCGGTGCGTCCGTATTATGCGCGGTTCCTGGCTCGCTTTCCCGATGTCGCCTCACTAGCGTTCTCTTCCGAAGAGGAAGTCCTTCGGCTTTGGGAGGGACTCGGCTACTACAGCCGCGGTCGCAACCTGCGCAAGGCCGCCATGCTGGTCTGTGATCGTTTCGGCGGACAGTTCCCTCAAACGGTTGCGGGGCTAATGGAGCTGCCCGGCGTGGGTCGCTACGTGGCCGGAGCGGTGGCGTCGTTCGCGTTCGGCCTGCGAGCCCCCATCGTCGAAGTGAACACGCTGCGGCTCTACTGCCGCTTACTCGGGTTCACGGGTGACCCTCGCAACTCTGCGGGCCAGCAAGTCCTCTGGTCCTGCGCCGAGTCGATCCTGCCTACGAAGCAAATCGGCGACTTCAACCAAGCGCTGATGGACCTCGGCTCGATGATCTGCACTCCCAAGAGTCCCGATTGCCCGCGCTGCCCGTTGAAGACCGTCTGCCGATCACTGGCGCAGGGAACCCAGCACGAGATCCCGCAGAGGGCGATTCGCCCCGATGTCACCGATGTCACTGAGCTGACGGTCGCTGTACTCGCCGGAGATCGGGTTTTCCTTCGCAAGCGGAATGCCGCCGAGCGCTGGGCCGGGCTGTGGGATTTCCCCCGCTTCGCCTGTGAACCGGGAGAGCATTCCGAAACGCGACTGATGCAGTTGGTCACCACTCACCTGGAAGGCGAGTACGGACTCTGGGTCGACCAAGTCCACCCGCTGATCCGCATCAAACACTCCGTCACCCGCTACCGCATTGACCTCCGCTGCTACACCGCTCAGCTGTGCGGCGAGGCCGCCTCGCGACTGCGCGACAACGAATCGTGGGTCGAGCAACAGTCTCTCGCCGAGCGGCCGATGTCTGTAACAGGGCGCAAGTTCGCGAAGGAATTGGGAGCGTCATCAACTCACCGGGGAACGCCGTGAAGGATTCTCGCAAGGTGTTTCGCAAGCTTCTGCCCCCTCTCCCCCACGTTCGATGTGACTATCGGTGAAAACTCCACTGTGGGGGAGAGGGCCGGGGTGAGGGGGCTTGAACGGGCGATGTGGCCCCCTCACCCCAAACTTTTCCCCCGCAATACGCACCCTCCGAATGTCACGTCGCTCGCGGGGGAGAGGGGGCCGGAAGCGAGCTGGCTGCCTTACGCAGCGTGATCCATGAGAAATCTGCCGAGAGGGGGTGAGCGATCTCGACGACATGAGCGAAGAGATGATCCGCCAGATAGCGTCCCGAATGTCTTCCGAGACTGCGGTCGTCTGGCGGGTCAGCTTCCTTGAGCTGTCGGTCGCATCCCGAGCCCCTCGAGGATGCGTTCGCACGACTCGCTGCGGTTCAGCACGTAGAAGTGCATCCCCGGTACCCCCGCATCGATTAGCTCGCGGCACTGCTGGATAGCGAACTCGACGCCAATGTCGAACTGAGCCTGGGCATCGTGCTGCACCGCTTCCAGTCGCGACGCCAACGATGTCGGGAAGACAGCACCGCACATTGAGGTGATCCGCTTGATGCGGGCAAACTCAGTAATCGGCATGATCCCGGGCACGATGGGGAGTTTGATCCCTTGCTGAACGCAGCAGTCGCGGAACCGCAGGAAGTTCTCGTTTTCGTAGAACAGCTGGGTGAAGACGGCATCGGCACCAGCGTCGACCTTGCGTTTCAGGTTCACGAGGTCGGTGTCGAGATCTTTGGCTTCGGGGTGCTTTTCTGGATAGCCCGCGACGCCGATCCCCATCTCGGGATAGTGCGAGCGAATCAACTCGACCAGCTCATTGGCGTGCGACAGGCCGCCAGCCACGGTCTTGAATTCGGTCTGCCCCTGCGGCGGATCGCCGCGCAGGGCCATGATATTGCCGATGCCGTTTCGTGTGGCCAGGGCCAGCCAGTCGAGCAGTTCCTGTCGCGTGGAGCCTACGCAGGTAAAGTGCGAGGTCGCGGGCAGCCCGAAGTCCCACTGGACTCGGCGGCAGATCTCCAACGTCCGACTCTGTGTGCTGCCACCCGCCCCGTAGGTGCAGGAGACAAAACTCGGCTGATAGGCTTGCAGACGGTCCAGCGCCCGGTACATGCCTTCGTCCCCCGCCTCGGTCTTGGGCGGAAACACTTCCACCGAAAGCACGAACGGCTTGGTCCGAAACTGATCACGAATCCGCATGGTCGGCACTCGACCTCATCCAGCTGTGTCGCGTTGATGCGACTTGAAACCTGGGCCACCGCACGATGGCCATCTCCCGGACTCGTCTCAGCGATTCCAGTCGCTGGAAGGATAGTTAGCCTCTTCGTGCCGGGACAGGGTGATTGTGGGAAAAAACAGGGTGCCGCACTGTTTTACAGAGGCGAATTATCAATGGTCAGTTCTCAGTATTCAGCCCACAGCAGAGTTCCCCGAGTGAACTCGTGCGTCGCCCTGGCCTGATGAAATGAGTGAACACTGGGAAGACTTGGGCCGCTCAATTCGACTTTTGCAGTGTTTCGTCCATCGGCCAAGACCTCGGGTTGACAGTGTGAGCCTCTAGGACAATGCTGGGGGAGGTCAACCCTGATGCATCGAGCAAGGAGGCTCACCATCGAACTTGAACCGAGTTTCAGCAGCGATGACAGCCACTCGCGACGGGCCTGACGGCACCGAGTTTTGCGAGACTGGTCACGGTGCTGACGGGGTGGGTGTTCGCACTCGTCCGGAGTGGGCAGTGGAGCTGTAGCGTGTGCTGTGCGGATCGCATGGCAGCCGGTGTTTTCACGTGGTGGCGTACAGTGCGCATGGCGGGCAAAGCGTGCTGTGCCCCTTGCCGGTGAACTGCGATTTATCCAATCGGTTGGTCAAGGACGCCATACTGCTCGACAGCTTGGGATCGTTCGACAATCAAGTGTCACATCGTCGCCATTCGCTCCGCGAAAGATCGCTCTTTCGCGGAATGAAAGGCGACGATTATTTGTCGAACGATCCTTGATCGTGCTCTAGTTCGCCCGCACCGGCCACCACGAATGGCCACCGCTGAGCAGCCCATGGCAGACGTCGAAAACTCACCCGCCGTTCGCCGACAAGCTCCGCACCCTCCACCGCTTGAGCCTCAGACAAACCATTTCCGCACGGGCACCCACCGGGCCAAGGTCGCGGAAAGTCCAACAACTCCTGGAAAACATGGTGGCCTTGGCCTCCGAAATCTGCCAAAGTCGAACTGGGGGGCAATGGGCTAACGAACACTCGTATGTCCAGCAGACATGATCGGCAAATTCAGCCTCGTGACATGCACGGTCATTCGCTCCGTACTCTCCGGCAACTCGTTCGTGATACGACTGGCGAACGATGGCGCATGAGTCGCCTTGTTCAAGGACTGGAGATACTCCGTCAGCAGCTGCGGACCATCGGGCGTCCCTTGCAGCAGGTAATGTACCCAGGCCCACGACTCCTGGTAATCGGCCCGCTGCATCTGGCTCACATCGTCAATTTGCTCCAGACGCTTGATGTCGGGTCGCCAGCCGTTCTGAATCGCAATGGACAGGCTTTCGGCGTGATCTTGGTTGAGGCCGACCGGCTGCTCGGGAGCGACCTCGAAGTATTCCGCAAGACCTTCGTCGAGCCACAGCGGAACCGTCTTCAGCGAGGCATGCAACACTCCATGAGTGTACTCATGTCGCAGATCTTCCCGCGTTTTATCCCCCCAGTACGCATAAACGATCAGTTCCTTCGGAGTGCCGATGAAGAACGCCCGTCTCGAAGGAAGATTCGGGTGCCGTTCCTCCATGTACTGCATGTAACGCAACTCGTCCCGGAACAGATAGACCGTCACGGGACGGTTCGCAGCGGAAAGACGCAAGGTCGAGCGAACCTCTTTGCGCAGATTCACCAACTCCTGCAACAGCGGGTCGTCGCGGTCGATATCAATGTCCGAGCGGACCGTCAGCTGATCGAGGTCGATCTCGCAGTGCTTGGGCAGCTGTCGCGACTTGGCGACGGTCTTGGGAATAGACGTGGTCTGACAGCCCACCGCACTGCTTCCCAGGAGAAGCAGAGCAATACCGAACAGTCGGCGCAAGAGGTGACAACTCGATCCGGGCACAGATCCATCCGTGACTCAACCGCAGGTTTTGAGCAAGTCGAGGATGGTCTCAGAAATGACGATTTGGCTCAACAGCAATTGGGAGGGAGCCAGGGCGATGTGTGTGCATCAGGTTTGTCAGCCGTGGCGTGTTTCTGCCCCCTCCCCCCACACAGCGACGCCTGCTCCGCAAGCAGTGCCGATTGTGGTGGAGAGGGGGCAGGATCTCACGGCTGCTTACTTTTTCGATGCACACACCCAGGGCGATCTCCTATTTCAAGGTCGTGTAGGCATTAGCCTACACGATCGACGTATACCCTTCAGTTCGCGTGGGCTAAAGCCCACGCTACGCAGACGGAAACCGGTTGTGATGCCGCGAGACAATCTCGACCATCTGCGGATGCAGCAACCCGTTGGAGGCCAGGATGCTCGACCGCTTCAGCGTCAGTGGCTCCCCGCGACCGTTGGTCACCTGCCCGCCAGCCTCCTGCACGATCAGCATCCCTGCCGCGAAGTCCCAGGCGGAGAGCTGGTACTCAAAGTAGGCTCCGTACAGCCCGCTGGCGACCTGGCACAGATCGAGCGCTGCGGAGCCGAAACGTCGGACACAGTGGATATTGAGGCCGAAGAGTTCTTCGATGGCACCGAGTGTCGCGTCGATCTTGGCGTCACGCTTCACGGGGAATCCGGTTCCAATGAGTGACTGGTCGAGACGGTCGGACGGGCTGACGCGGATGGCCCGTCCGTTGTAAGTGGCTCCGTGCCCCTTCCAGGCTGAGTACAGGTCTTCGCGGGCGGGATTCCAGATGACGCCGCAGACGGGCTGGCCGTACTCGAAGTAGCCGATCGAGACCGCGAAGTGCGGCACGTCATGCAGGAAGTTCGTCGTGCCATCGAGCGGGTCGATCACCCACAATGCCGGTGAGTTCGGGTCGGTCTCCGTGGCGGACTCCTCCCCCAGGATCGCATGATCGGGGAACGTCTGGTGAATGACGCGGATGACTGCCTGCTCCGCGTTGACATCAGCTTCGGACACCAAGTCCGCACTCTCGCCCCCCTTGCAGCGGATGGAGACCCCCTGGCGGAAATACGACATCAGGACTTCACCGCCTGCTTTCGCCGCCTCCACGGCCACACTCAACAACTGATTTCCAAGTTCAGGCATCAGACTCTCGGGTGGGTGACAGTCGCGGGTATTTCGTTCGACAATCCGTTCTGGACGCGAGCCCGCAGGTTAGCGGACCGGTGGACTCGCCGAACAGCGAGAGGCCCCGCGTGAAGGCGACCGATCAGGTGGTGTGTGCCTGACAAAAGACGGCAGCTTGCGCCCCCTGCTCCGCGAGTGGCCTGATGGACAGAAACGCCTTCACTGCGGAGGAGAATGTGCGGGAGTGGGGACAGAATCCTGAGAAACACCCGGCGAGAAGTTTTCACGGTGTTGACCACGCGGTTGATGCTGTGAAGGCCCGATCGTCCAGGCTCTTCCGCTGCGTGGCCGCCCTTGGGCGATGAGGCGAGACCTCGTGGGGAGCGATGACCTGGCGTATTCACGATTCACCGACGATTGGAACAGACCCATGCGACACGAGAATTCAGCGATGTTTCTTGCCCTCGCACTCCGGCTCCCCCTACAGTGGAGTATTCGTCTGAGCAGTTCTTTCGGGAAGTGATGCGACATGAAGCGGTCAGTACGTGCGTGTGCGGTCTGGACTCTGGTCGGGCTCGGGTTGTCGGCGGTGGTCGGCTGGGCCGAGGAGTACAACCCGCCGGTGGCTCCCGCGTCGGAAGACGGGCAGCAGGCCATCGGTGGCTTTAAAGTGCCCGAAGGGGTCAAGGTCCAGCTCTTCGCAGCTGAGCCGATGGTGGCGAACCCGGTCGTGTTCGGTATCGACCATGCTGGCAAGGTCTACGTCTGCGAGACGTTTCGCCAGCAGAAAGGGGTCGAGGACAACCGCAGCCACATGACTTGGCTGCTCGATGACCTCGCGCTGCAAACGGTCGATGATCGTGTCGCCATGTTCCGCAAGCACTTGGGGGACAAGGTCAATGACTACACCAAAGAACACGACCGGCTGCGATTGATCGAGGACACCAACGGCGACGGCGTGGCCGACAAGGCGACCGTCTTCGCGGATGGCTTCAACGCCATTGAGGACGGCACCGGAGCGGGCGTGCTGATCCACAACCACGATGTGTTTTACACCTGCATCCCCAAACTCTGGAAGCTGCGGGATACGAATAGCGATGGCCAGGCCGATGTGAAGGAAGCACTGGCGGATGGATTTGGCGTGCGCGTCGCCTTTCGCGGGCACGACATGCACGGGCTGCAACTGGGACCGGACGGGCGGATCTACTTCAGCATCGGTGATCGTGGCTATCACGTCACGAATCAAGAGGGCCAGTTGCTCGCGCGTCCCGACACGGGTGCGGTCTTTCGCTGCGACCTGGATGGCAGCCATCTGGAGGTCTACGCGTTCGGCCTGCGAAACCCGCAGGAGCTGGCGTTCGACGACTTCGGCAACCTGTTCACGGGCGACAACAACTCCGACAGCGGCGACAAAGCCCGCTGGGTGTATGTCGTGGAAGGGGGCGACACCGGCTGGCGGATGTACTACCAGTACCTTTCCGATCGTGGTCCGTGGAACCGCGAACACATCTGGCATCCGTACCGCGAGAATGCCGCGACGACCGCCGTCCAACCGGCCAGCATCATCCCGCCCATCCTGAACGTCGGGGACGGCCCGTCGGGACTGGTCTACTACCCCGGCACAGGACTGCCCGAGCGGTACAAGGGGCACTTCTTCCTGGCCGACTTCCGAGGGGCCTCGGGCAACAGCGGGGTGCGCTCGTTCGCGATGGAACCGCAAGGGGCCAGCTTTAAGCTGGTCGACTCGCACTGGTATCTCGAACATATTCTGGCCACTGATGTCGACTTCACTCCCGATGGCCGGATGATGGTCAGCGACTGGGTCGATGGGTGGAACGGCCCGAACAAGGGGCGGCTGTATACCTTTACTGACACGGCGTCGCAGAGCGAGGTCACCCAGCGCGTTGCCTGGTGGCTTCGGAATGGCGGGAACGCACACCCGGCGGACATGGCCGAGCGGCTTGGTCATGCCGACAAGCGAATCCGTCAGCAGGCCCAATTCCTGCTTGCCGAGCGAAAGGAAATTAAGCAACTGATGTCTGTACTGACTTCAGACGCACCTCAGCTAGCTCAAATTCATGCCGTCTGGGCGGCCTGGCAAATGGGACTGGCCCAGATTCATCATCCTTGGGCGGAGTGGAAACAGGAGCAGGTCCAAGTTCGAGATCTCGTGTTGACTGCACTGTCGGCCAAGGACGCTGAAGTCCGCGCTCAAGCGGCCAAGGTCGCGGGCGAGTTGAAACTCCCCGAGGCGGAAGCTCCGCTCATCCAGATGGTCAAAGCCGGATCGGCTCGCGAGCAGTTCTTTGCCGCCATTGCGCTCGGTCATCTGCAATCCAATGAGGCCGTCCCCGCGCTGGTGGAACTACTCGCCACCAATCAGGACAACGATCCGATGCTGCGACATGCGGCCGTGATGGGCTTAGCCGGTGCGGCAGATCACGCCGTGGTCAAGCAGCACGCCACCGACAGTTCGCGGTCGATTCGCTTGGGTGTGCTGCTGGCCATGCGGCGGTGGCAAGACCCGGAGATCGCTCGGTTCCTGAGCGATGGCGATCCCGATCTCGTCGTCGAAGCGGCGCGGGCGATTCACGACCTGCCGATTGCCGAGGCAATGCCCGCCTTGGCAGCGCTGGCAGACAGTCCACTGAGCGCGGATGCGCTGTTGCGGCGGGTGATGAACGCCAATTTTCGATTGGGTGAAGTGGTCGGTGCTCAGCGCATCGCCAATCTCGCCTCTTCCAAGACATTACCCGATGTACTCCGCTTGGAGGCAGTCGCCGAACTGATGGAGTGGGACAACCCGCCCGTGTTGGACCGCGTGACGAACCAGCATCGCCCGCTCGCCGCTCGAGACGCAACACCGGTGCGAGGAGCCGTGCAGTCGGCACTCGGATCATTGTTGGCCGGGACCGATTCGGTCCGTACCGAGGGCGTCAAACTCGCGGCCAAGTACGGCATCACCGAAGTCGGCTCCGAACTAGCCAAGCTGTTGGCCGACCCGGAACAGACCTCCAAGGTCCGGGTGGAGAGCCTCAAAGCACTCGGTGTTCTAAAGAGTCCGTTGCTCAACTCGGCGGTCGATACCGGGCTGAAGGACACCGACCCGTCGTTACGATCCGAGGCTCGCCGATTGCTGGCGGGCACCGATCCCGACCGAGCAGTCGTTGAACTGGCCGCTGTTCTGATGCAAGGCACACCGGGCGAGCAGCAGTCCGCCGTGCGCGTGCTGGCTGGTGTGAAGTCGATTGCCGCTGAGACGGTCCTGGCCACCCAGCTGAAGTCACTGGCAGCTGGCAAGCTGGCCCCGGAAGTGGAACTCGATCTGATGGAGGCTGTCGAAGCCCGCCAGTCGCAGCCCCTCGCGGCGGCGCTCGGCGAGTACCTGAAGTCTCGCCTCCCGGGTGATGTCTTGGCCGCTCATCGCGAGTGCCTTTCCGGTGGGGATGCCGAGCGGGGCCGCGAGGTCTTCTTCGGTAACACAGCTGCATCGTGCCGCCGCTGCCACAAAGTTGGTGGGCAGGGAGGGGCGGTGGGGCCGGACCTGTCGGCGGTTGGTAAAGACAAGCCCCGGCTGGAACATCTGGAGTCGATTCTGTTGCCGAATGCCAAGATCGCCAAGGGGTTCGAAACGGTCGTTCTGGTCACGGATGATGGGCTAGTTTACACCGGGGTACTCCGAGAAGAGACACCCGAAGTGGTGAAGCTCATGGCCGCCACCGGCGAGGTGATTTCGGTGCCGACGAAGAAGATCGAAGAGCGTGCCCGAGGCAAGTCCGGCATGCCCGAAGATGTTGCGAAGGGACTCACCAAGCGCGACCTGCGCGATTTGGTCGAGTACCTCACCCAGCAAGTCACCCCCGCCGACCCGGAGAAGCACTGATTGCTTGAAGCGTCTGTCCCGCGCGAATTCTGAACTGGAGCCGGGGGCTGCAAGTGACGCGAACTGACGCCATCAGGCGAGCAGCGCGTGGATACTTACCGTTGCCTGGACGCAAAGGATCGTTCGACAATCAAGTGTCACAGAGTCGCTTTTCGCTCCGCGAAAGAGCGCTCTTTCGCGGAGCGAAAGGCGACTATTATATGTCGAACGGTTCTTAGGTCCGGGCGGAACGGACCTGGGGGTCCGTCTATTGGTCAATCATCACAGGCCGCTCGCTGTGGAACCAAGCTGCATGTGTTGTGCGATGCGAGCGGATGGCTGTTGACGCTCGAAACTCTGCTGACACGGAGCACGGGGCAGATCCCGCATCACGTGCAGACGATTGCGGAGAAGCGAGCGGCGCTTGGGTGAGGCCCTCACCATGCAAAGAGTGATTCGTAAATCCCACTGATCGGATCGTAACCGTACTCGCTGCATTGCCAGGCGAACAGAAAGTACGCCAGCAACACGAACCCATTGATCAAAAAAGCATGCTGGGCCTTCCTGCGAATCGCCGGACGCAGCGGATCTGCGGAAAGCAAAGACACGCCCAGCAGGTAAGTCGAATAGAACTCCAGAGGCAGGAACATCAGCCCGACGATGGCGGTCAAATAACCTCGCTGGATTCGCTGCTCCCGTGGATTCAGGGGGGCATATTTCTCTTCGTCCAGTACTGACTCATTCTGGCGGAGCAGCGACTCCGGCTCGACCCGTTCTTCGTTCTCTTCCTCGGGGTCCTCCTCGTGAGTGTCCCACTCGTCCCCGATTTCATCCGCCCGAGGGGATTTCTGCTCCAGCACTTCTATGGCCGCATCCACATCTGCCGCGTCCACCTGCAGCTGAACTCCTTTGGACGTGTTGGCGAACTCCAGCCAGTTCATGGTGACGGAGTTTTCGTTTTGCAGGACTGAGCGGATCCCCGCCGCCTCCAGATAGATTCGCGCGAGGCGGGCTTCCGTTACATCCCAGTATGTCCCGATGGTGATCAGTGATTGGCTCATGAATTCCTCGCCGTGGGTGTTGACTCTGTCGCTTCGGCCAGGCAACCAAACAGCGTAGACGGCTCCAACCGGCTCAGACGTTTCTCGTACCCTTCAACGAACAATCGTTTCCCTCGGGCGGTGACGCTGTGCCCCTCGCTCTCCAGCAGAGCGCGCTGCCGCTCCAGTCCGCCGGGGTACTTGGGGTTGAGTTCCCCACCGGCCTTCAGCGTCCGCCACCAAGGGGTTGGGCGTCGCTCTCCCTGCTCCTCCACTTCCACGGCGGCATGGGCGGCGATCCAGCCAAAAATGCCGGTGGTGAGGGGGCAGGCCAAGTCGGCCTCGTGATACGCGGCGAGTGCTGTTCGCAGTTCATGAGACGTGATGACGCGCCCCCGCTTCACCTGTCGCATCAGATGGTCCACCTCCATTGGGGCCGGAACGACACAGCTTCCCTTGCCCCAGGAGCGAGCCATTTTCCCCGTGATCTGCACAATCTTGGGGAGGTCTTTTGACTGGTGCAGCTTCTCGGTCCAAGATTTCTTGTGGGCCATTTCGTGGGGACTCCCGGTGTCGGGCCTGCAATGACATCAGAGCATCGCGCAGAAGGAGATATCCTCGACTGGCGAGTGTTGCCGGTCAAGGATACGCCACATCCGGGAACAGGTTTGCGGAGGAGGCCGCCTGTGTTACACCACCCGTTGACGAGCGACACTGCGTTCGCACTGAAGTCATTGAGGATTCCCGTACGATGAATTGGCCCCACGCCATCTCTCCGACAACCACACGCACTCCACGGACCAGTTGGCTCGTGGGATCTGGTCTCTCGCTGGCGTTTGCCGGGTCTATACTGCTCTCGGGGTGCGGAACCACTCTTCAAGCGACAGCCACCGATCAGCTGGTCGCCTCGGATGCGGTCGACCGTTCGGTCGCGCAAATCGACTTCACACCACTGACGGGTCAGAAGGTGTTCCTTGACACCTCCTACATCCAAAGTCCGAAAACGCCGATCGGCATCGGCTTCGTCAATCCGGAGTATGTGGTGAGCGCCATTCGGCAGCAGATGATGGCTGCTGGCCTGGAACTGATGGAGACTCGTGACAAGGCCGACTTCATCGTCGAAGCCCGGCTGGGTGTTCTGGGAGGCGACAGCCACCAACTGATCTATGGAGTTCCGTCCGGGTCCGGGATCGGGTCCGCTGCCTCGACAGCTGTGGCGGCAACGACGAGTGTGCCGCTCTTGCCGAGCATTCCCGAGTTGGCTTTCGCGAAGCGCGAGGATCACATGGCCGCCGTGAAGGTGGCCGCATTCGCCTATCACCGAGAGAGCCGCCTGCGGGCATGGCAGTCCGGAATATCCGTCGGCAAGTCCTCGGCCCACGACTACTGGATATTAGGGGCCGGTCCATTCCAGAAGGGAGATATCCACAAGGGTGTCCAACTGGCTGGGAATCCTGTCAGCGTCCCGTTGACATCTCCCGACCAGCCCAATTCCACCGGCCCGATTTCGGCCTATCGCCAGGGGATGATCTTCGAAGGGGCCACGCCTCAGAAAGCCCTCGAGCCAGTGATTCAACAAGCCAGTGCCGAGGTGCCCGCCGCTGAGGGCGGGGTCCAGTGATGCCATCTCATGGAGTGCAGATTCGCCGCTTGCCACAGAGGGCTCCACAGGGACGCAACTTCCAGCCAGAACCACCCAGTGGCTGTGCCTGCTCCTCGACAGCCAAACTGATCCGATCAGCAGTTCTCCATTTTTGTTGAAGTGCCGCCTTACCAGGTCACCGAGGAGCGGAGCATGGCGAGGAAAGCGGCGAAGGGGGTGACGGAGCGGCGGTTCGCGATTCTCGCCGGGTGCCACGTGCCGCACGGCAGGGGAGTTTGTCACATTAAACCTGTCGGGGATGTCTCACACACAGGCACGAAGACACCAAGTGAAGTCCATCGAACACCGGATGGTGGCCATTGATCGACACTTCGTGCCTGTGTGTGAGATTGTACTTTGAATGGCGATTCCCCTCAGTGTGACACACTGACGAGCCGTGGGACGTATCGAGTACCGCGTAGCCATCTCACCCCAGAGACCGATACAATCGAAAACGGACATTGGCGATCCTGTGGTTTGTCGGAGCGCTGATCACCACCATAGAGGCCATCAGCATGTCGTCATCACCTGGCAACTCTTCCTCAGAAGTCGCTGAATGAGCTGTCTTCACGTTGTCCGCGATGCGAGGTTTTAAAGTATGAACGGTTCCGAGGTTGTTTTGTTGCGGTGTGGCGACTGTCACGCGTCATTTCCCGTCCCCAAGCGACTGATGAATCTCGGGTCGGTCCGTCCATGTCCCATGTGTACGAACTCGGTTAAACTGGCTGACTCTTCACGGCAACCGGAGTCTCCCGTTGCTGCGTCTGGTCAATCCGCAAGCTCCCATTTGATGGGATCGAACTCACCAATCACCAGCAGTGGGCTCTACCGACGGCTGGCGATCGGAGGTTCAGCGATTGCTGTGACAGGTCTCATTGCCTTTCTCTGCATGGGTTATCTGGGGACCAATGGGACCAAGAACGCTCTTCCCGGAGCGGCGAACGTCCTCGACAAGACCGATTCAAATCCGGCCACTCAGAAATCATCGACTGCCACAGCGAAGACACCACAACCAAACGGGACTCCGTCTGTCACAGTCAAGGGGCCGAATCAACACTCTGCACCATTCCCTGAAGATGTCAGAACGGTGTGTCAAATGATCTCTGCAGACTACACCGATGGAATGAATCTCACGGGGCCATTGTCCAACACCGAAATTGCGAAACACATTGTTGCGGCCAGGATCAGGCACGCGGGCTTAAACTTACTTGCGGAACGAAATCCTGGTCCAATTGGGTCGCTCGCGACAGAACTCGCCTCCTCAGCACGTCGCCTGGACGTTCTGTACAACACCATTGCTCCCCCAGACTCGGTCAATGGGCTGTCCGATATTGGCCAAGCTCTGGAGTCGCTCTCGAGTGATTTTGCAGCCCTTGCACTGGTTCAATTGCAACGTATGGAGTATTTCCGAGAGACACAGGAGCTGGTCCCGGAGTTATTGACTTGGTTGGAATCGCACTCCAGTTCGAATCGTTTCACTGATGGGTTCGAGATCTCGATTGACGAGAATGACATCAAGGTCGTCAACAGGACTCCCTACGATCTCTCAAACTCGCTGGTTTACCTCAAATTCTTCCAGGACAGTAAGACTGACACAACATCCACGATGTTTGTTGAGAAGTTGCTGCCAGGGCAGACGGTGACGTTTTCAGGATATCTGGCTGACGCCCAGTTTTGTGTTTTTATTGACTGTCGGGTGGTCGGGTGGAATGCCAGCAGTGGCGAATTCTCAATCGCGAGTCCCAGCAGATTGTCAGGGACTCGCGATCGCTTGTTCACACGGATTCAAGAGGCGATCGGAGCGAAGGATCTCCGCGAAGCCGAGTATTCTCTGAAGAAGCTGAAAGGCCTTCTGGCGAGGTTCCCCGACAAGGCCGACGAACAACGACTGGCCACGATTGCGCAGAACTTTGTACGACTCCAAACAGGCACGGCGGAGCCGACAGACAAACCAAATCCGGGGTTAGGCTCCGGGAAATCTGTGCCCCAGTCAGAACCGCACCGCTCGCCAGTCGATCCGAATCAAATGAAAGGACTGGATGACCAAGAATTATTTTACGTATCAGGCCGGAACCTGATCAAGAGGATTCGTTTCGGAGGCGAGAGTTCCGAAATCACCCTCGAAGGCGATGGTGAACTGCCTGTCTTGGCATCACGACCGAGCAAAAGGGCTGTCTACTACGCCTCGGCGAAGACACTTTGGCTATTCATCTATCAGGGCGAACAATCCAACCCCGTCGAGGTTCGAAAGTTTGGCCGCACGGTCCTCGCTCTCTCGGTCCATCCCAAAGAGGATCGATTGGCGTGGACTCAAGTGAAGCCCGAAACTCACCCTGACCTCATTCTCGGGACATTCCGTGATTCGAAAGAGACAAATCTAGGATCGGGATATGATCCCCAATGGACAGCTGATGGAAAGCTATTGCTGTTCACGGGTGTGAATCCGGACTGGTTCGTTGGAGTCCGACAGGGCACGAGTCTTAAGAAACTGGATGTCCCCTATCACCGCCTGATACACATGTATCCTACCTCCTCACCTGACCAGTCGAAGATCGTATATTCCCTGCCTGGGAAAGACGGAACCCTTCAACTGGGAATAATCACGGAGGATGAAAATGTCTATCAATGGACTGACGATGGCGAATTTAACTCATGGGCCACGTTTTCTCCAGATGGACGGTTCGTCGCCTATATTCGTGGCCGGGAATACCCTTGTGAATTGAGGGTCAAGAGTCTGATAAACGGAAACGAGTCAATCGTTGCCAAAGACTGCAGCCCTGCACGTCCAGTTTGGATCGTCAGCGAAAAAGTGTTCCAGAAGCAGGCTCCAGAACCCTGAGTCCGACCAGTCTCTTTCAGGAATATGTGATCTTGCCGCAGCCCTGATTATCACAGGCTGTTGTGCGCTGTGTACGTCAGTAGACTATTTATCCGCGCTGACTCTCGTCCATGACGGCGGAAGCAGGTAAGAGAGCGCAGGCAGTGGACCGACTTTGGCCCAGTGATGTGAGAACGAGCAGAACGCGAGTCCAATGATGAGACCGCTTCCGATGATTGTGATCGAGACAATTTCGCGAGAAACAATCGGCGCAAACCGAAAAAAAGCGATTACCGCGATGATCACTGCCACGACAATCCAATCGACCAGCATCCACATCCAGGCCCGTGAAGTATCCACAGCCAACTGGTCGTCCTGGCGACACTCCAGATACCTCATTCTGAGTTTGGCATCTCCCATTCTCCGCATCAGTCTTTCACGCAACTCGACGGCTGCGATCGCCCTGGCATGCTTTGCAGCCTTACCGGACGGATAGAGCGACAGATAAGCCAGACTGGATTCGCAGGTCTTGTCGTTGGCCAGCAACTTCGCGGCCTTCTCCTCGGGCCAATTTGCCCTCACACGGGGATCCAGTCCAATCAAGGTATCAAGTATTGGCAATAATCCCTTGAGTTGTTTATTTCTCATTCTGTTGACCACTTCGTTCGAAAGGGAAGCAATTTCCAAGTGTTTTAAAGCTGATTCGGCGTGAATCCCCTGCGGGTACTTCTTGAGATACTGTTCGAATGCATTCGGAGTGTAAGCCGCGAAGGCGATTTCCCATTCTCGTTCAGCCGATTCCGAAGACTTCGTCCCCGCCTGAAGCATGAGGTGATTGATGTCCGCGTTCAGTCGACCGAGAATCGCGTGGACATCTCCTGTGGCCTTTTCAAGTCCACAATCATTCACAACAACATCCAGCGTCTGTTGTGTTTCACGTATCACACGATCCGCAGTGTGTGGCTGCTCTCGCAAAGCGACTTTCGCCTGCGCCATGAGGTGGCTCACTTGTGTCAGTGAAGTGAGCGTCGCCTCGAACAGATCTCCACCGCATTGACTACAGCACCGTTCCCAGATGGCAAAATACTTGGTCGAGGTGGCTTTCGAGGTTTTCTTGGCTGCTTTCTTGGCCCGGCATGAATCACAAGTTCGCCAGATCGGAATCCCACATCCACCGCAACATCGGCGCTGTTCCGCAGATTCGGGGACGGGGTTGTGGACATGTTCGCAATACGGGCAGACTCCGGGCTTCCTGTCTCGTTTTACAGTGTGGATCAAGGCTGCGATGTCGTCGATGGGAGCTTTGCCACGTGAATCGTCCGCCAGCCATGCCGACTCAATAGAAGCGACGGGCTTAAGGCGAGAGACCAGATCTGCCACCGATTGAATTCGTTTGTCACGCTCGCTTGCCAGAGCGTCTAAGAGCAATCCCTGTAATTCCGCTGGAGCGTCATGACTACGATAATAACGTGGATTCTTCCCAGATACCAAGAACCATAATACCGCCCCCAAGGCATAGACATCCGCCCGTTCGTCAGCATCGGAGGCATCCTTCTCCTGTTCTGGAGCGCCGTACCCAATCGTCAACATCTGTGCCCCAGCGACAGTATGCTGTGACTCCTCGGGGCGCATGTCGCGAGCCAGTCCAAAGTCGATCAGTTTCGGCTCCAGTTGCTCGTTCATCAGCACATTCGCCGGCTTAATGTCGCGGTGGATGACTTGGAGTGAATGAGCCTCTTGCACCGCACCACACAGCTTGAGCAACAACCGACACGCTTCGCTGGAAGTCAAGGCCCCACTCGTGTCGATATAGTCCTGTAGCGTTAATGGAGGGGCGGGGAGGTCCGGGGACCAATCGTCCTTGAGTCGCTTTGGCCCCGGGATATACTCCATGCAGATATAAGGTCCGTGTTCGTCCGTCCCGACATCAATCACTTGGATGGTATGAGAATGCCGCAGCTTCGACATCGACTCCGATTCGGCCTCGAATCGCTGCCGCAGCTTGTCCGAATTCTGTGATTCCTGAGTGAGTCGCTTGAGCGCCACATGCCTGCCGCCGACTTTACGGTCCTTCGCCAGCCACACCTCACCCATGCCCCCTCTGGCGATCAGGCGCAGAACCTCATATCGCCCTGACGCATGACTCTCGGCAACAAAGTCCTCTGCCTTCTCTAAGACTTCATTCAGAAACGTGGCATCGAACCTTGACTCGCTCTGACTGGTCGGCTTTCGAGCAGATGTCGTCGATTCCCGGATCTGAGTCGGGTCGGATCGATCATCCTGCGTCGGCTGGGCGGAGGCTGGCTGGGGGAGACCAAGCTTCGGCAATGCCGCAGGTTTGGGGAGAGGAAGTGAATTGGCATCGCGTTTTGAATCATTCATCACAGGAACCCGGACAAGATTTGAAGCCAGAAATCTTCCAGCAGAATGCTGCCTGACTACGAGGGCGGAACTTGCCATGTGGAGCCGTAGTGAGTGTGCAGGTCTGGTCGCTCAGACATTTTCCCCAAAACCTGACCAATCGACTTAATGCCCTGTTGATACAATTCATTCACCATCGAATCTTGTTTCCCATGGACCGCCACCAGCTGGTCTTTGAACTCGTTCAGCTTGGCGTTCATTTCGTCCTTGCTTTTGGCCCGCACGGCTTCCGTATATGGCTTCGCCAAACGAGGATCGCAGGCCAGGGCCATCACGAGCATCTTGCCCTCGTCCGTAGTGGCAGATATCCCGGCGAATTTTTCCAACCATTGAAGCCGGTTGGCCATTTCTGCGGAGCGCGTCTCCAGGAGATGCTGAAACTGAGTCTTGATTCGCTCTTGCTCTCGATGATGCGCCTGATTGAGGGCATCCTGCTCGCGATTGTACTCGTCTTGTTTTGCCTGCTGCTCCAGTCGCAGGACGTTCTCGCGATAAGCCTTGTCCAGTTGAATGTGGGACTCAATTTTCTTTCGCTGGACATCGATCTGTCGGTCTTCAACACTCAGCCTCTTCAACTCATTCTGCTCCAGGACTTGAATCGCGTCGCTGGCGTCCTGCAGTTTCTGTGATCGAATGTAGTCGGCTTCCAGCCGCCTCCGCTCGATCTCACCTTGCAACGTCTTGAGTTTCAGAGCCTCCTCTTCATCGTTCACTCGCGAAGTTTCCCGGATCCCCAGGATCGCCGCCTCGGCTTCTGCACGCTTGGCCGCCTCGGCACGTTCACTCTGGTGACGCAGTTGATCCTTATATCGCAGAGTCTCGACTTGCAGTTCAACCTCTTCGACAGCTGCCTGTTCAAATCCGTCAATGGCCCCTTCTTTGCGGAGTACTCGTCGGCCGCGATCGCTCATCAAACGGTTGTATTCGGGAGCAATGCACTCCACGCTGACGATTCGGCTGACCTCAAGTCCGAAGGACTTGAGGGAGGAACTCATATGTTCTTTGATTTCGGTAATAATGCGTTCGCGAACCGGTGCCGGATTCTCAATGAGTGTCTTCGCAGATTCCTTTCGAATCGCATCGCGGACCGCATCGGCGAATTCCAGTCGGTGCCGGTCATAGATCGAATAGAACGCAATCGGCCTGGGGCAGGGGGCGGATTGCTGTGTGGCCCCAAAGAATTTCTGATGGAGCAGCTTCCAAGTATACCCTAACCCACGCAACAATCCGGGATTGCGGGGCAAGGATGCTTCCTCTTCTTTTTCATTCAGTGTCTCTGCCAGTTCTTTTGCACGTTCTTTGTCTTTTTTCTCATACTCTTTAGCAAGCTGCCTCGTGAAATATCGAAAATAGTTGGCAACGATCTGCTCAGGGTTGTTGACTTGAATTTCCAGCTGAATTCGGACTCCCACTGCCACATTGTCATTTGTCATCAACCTCGCCTCTTGCAAGACGCGTCGCAGTTCTCCCGCCAAATGTTCTTTGCCTTGGTCATTCAGGCCCGTTTTCTCAAATGCATTCACGTAGCCTTTTAACGAATTCCCCGAAAGATCCCTGCTGGCTGTCGGGAAAAAGCCCTTGGAGTCAGGCAGCGCGATCGTTGTGGAAAATACTCCCGTCCGGACATCACAAATCAGAACCTTGCTTTTCTCTTTAAAGGCACCACTGTTTGAATAGTTCATGAAAGCTTGTTTTGATCGACCGAGCCCGCCCCCCAGGCCCAGTCGTGTCACCTCGTGCTCACCGGGTGGAATTTCGACCGGCGGATGCCGCTCCGAAAACAAGAACTTCTTCGAATGATCAGCAACAACGATCTTCTTGATCTCTGGTAACGTCCCGTTCTCCAATTGATCCGTCACTACAGCCGTAATCAGCTGGTTCGCTTCTTGTTGACGACGGCATTCCTCAGCGCGATGCATAAAGCCGAGATAGTCCCTGATTTCCTGCTCGACTTTTTTGACGACCTTGTCCTCAGCCGCAGAAAAGCTCGCACGATTCCCGAGAACGACGCTGCCGTTCTGCTCACTTAGCGGATCAGAGGTCTTCGCGATCGATCGTACGATCTGGTTGACATCATCCAGAAGACCTTCATCGTTCGATTCCGAATGGTTTGGCCCGCTGCTCATCGTGTTCTCCTCTGTATGCACTCGCTGTAGTCACCCAAGAATTATCACTCTCCACGGGGCTGTACGCAACTCCAAATGGGATGGTGTTCCATCCTCGGGGACATGTCAGCTTTTGTATCTCGGCGTATCGCCTGAGAAACGTCAATCTGAGAGGCTATCCGAAAAGCCAAGTATCCCTCAAACCGCACTAGCGACTGGAGTTGCCGGGGTGGGGCGGTACTTGAAGGGGGCTGATTTCGGGGT
>JAYTCW010000352.1:0-22206 GCA_043736295.1 Planctomycetota bacterium
GTGGGATGATTCGGCCCGGCTTCAATGCAGCGCTTGATGAACTGCGCGAGCTGGCACGCGGCGGAAAAACCTGGATCGCAGAGTACCAGAAACGCGAGATCGAGCGGACCGGCATCTCGAACCTAAAGGTTGGCTTCAACAAGGTCTTCGGGTACTACCTCGAAATCACAGCGTCGCAATTTCACAAAGTCCCCGCCGACTATATCCGCAAGCAAACACTCAAGAACCAGGAGCGGTACATCACGCCTCCGCTGAAGGAGTACGAAGACAAAGTCCTCCGCGCCGAGGAACGTGCGATCGCTCTGGAGAACGAGCTGTTCCAGCAACTCCGCGACGCCGTCAACGCCGAGTGTCGACGCCTGCAACAGACGGCGGAAGTCCTGGCTCAACTCGACGTGCTGGTCGGACTCGCCAAGCTGGCCGTCAGCATGCGCTACTGCCGCCCGGAGATCACCTCGGACCCGGTCCTCGACATCCGCGATGGCCGCCACCCCGTGCTGGACAAGCTCCGCCCGACCGGTGAGTTCGTGCCGAATGATGTCGTGCTGGGGGGAGCGTTGAGCGTTGAGGGTTTAGCGTTGAGCGTAAGAGGATCGTTGAGCGATGAGCGTTTAGCGTTGAGCGAAGGAGGAGAGAACCCTCAACTCTCATCGCTCAACGCTCAACCCTCCCCCTCTGACCCTCAACCCTCAACGCTCAACCCCCAACGTTCCCCCTTCATCCAACTCATCACCGGCCCCAACATGGCCGGAAAAAGCACCTACATCCGGCAGGCGGCGCTGCTCACGATCATGGCCCAGATCGGGTCGTTCATCCCGGCCCGCTCCGCTCGCATCGGGATCGCCGACCGCATCTTCGCCCGCGTCGGAGCCAGCGACGAACTCGGCAAGGGACAGTCGACCTTCATGGTCGAGATGACCGAAACCGCCCGCATCCTCAACGCCGCCACCGAGCACAGCCTCGTGATCCTCGACGAGATCGGTCGCGGCACCAGCACCTATGATGGCATCTCTCTCGCGTGGGCCATCACCGAGTTCATCCACGACGCCCTGCAGTGCCGCACCCTCTTCGCCACGCACTACCACGAGCTGACCGCGCTGGCCGAATCGCTGGTCGGCACGTGTAACTGGAACGTCGCGGTGCATGAGCGCAACGGAGAGTTGATCTTCCTGCACAAGATCGTGCCCGGAGCCGCCGACAAGAGCTACGGCATCCACGTCGCGAGGCTGGCCGGTGTCCCGCGCGAGGTGATCGAACGCTCCGAAGTGATCCTGCAAACGCTCGAAGCCGACCACCAGGACTCGACCGGAAAGACCACGATCCCGCAGCGCAAACGCCGCTCGAAGCACAAACAACTGACCCTCTTCGGCCCCGAGTACCACCCGCTACTGGACGAACTTCGGTCACTCGATATCGACCACATGACGCCCGCCGGGGCGCTGGATGCGCTACAACGATTAAGGAGCCGCATCGGGGCGAAGTGAGTGGTGAGACGACAATCTCTCATGGATTAGCATTACTTGACTCGTTCTCACACACGGCTGATGATGCCGAGTAGCTTGAGCGATTTTCCGAAGGAGTGTCAGGCGTGTTCAAACGAGTCCTCCCCTGTGGAACTGACCGATCACCCGCTGCCAAATCGTGCTGTAGCCCGCTCTTCGCCCCCTTATGAGTAGGATCGCATCATGGCAGGCAAGGCGGCGAAGGTGGTGGTGACGGAGCGGCAGTGGGCGATCCTGGATAAATTTCGGCGGTCGCGGTCGGAGCCGGGGTGGTGATCCAGCGGGCGGCGGTGATCTGGTTGGAGTTTCAGAAGCGGTCGAATAGATGTCGGTCTCGCGAGTCGAATGTAGATTCAAGGAAGCTGTGTGGAGACTGCATCGTCGGAAGATGTGGCTGAACGCGACTGAGAAGGATCCAGAGGTCTTCGAGCAGCCAGTGATCGCGGTGTGCCAGTCCGATCAAGAGGCCCCCGCACGGCACGCCGCCGATGGCACGCAGACCGTCCGCGTCGATGAGATGACCGGACTCACCCCACCGAAGAACCCTCTGGAAATCCAAAGTCAAGACAGCCAGTCTGACGCTCTCATGATGCGAAAGTTCGGATGCGGAGGGCTAGGGAACGGCAGCCCGGCATGTGTGTTGAAGAGCGAGTGGTCCAGAGGGGGCTGCTGGGGGAGTACTGTGGTATGAGCAGATTGGTGCTGCGGAGGTCCATGACTGTCCTACAGTTCTCCGAACAGCACTTCCGCCCGTGTGATGATCACCGCCAATAGGGCACACGGCCCCAGTCGAAACCGCTGGTTGAGGACTTCTTTCTGCTCGGTCGACCACGGCACCCAGCCCCGGGCGCGGACCAGCATTCCGGCTCGATGCACGGTTCCTTTCAGAATGGTCCACGCGCCGACCTGCCAGACCACTGAGGCCAGAGCGCTGATCGCTCCCAGTGTACAGGTCCAGAGCAGGGCGGTCAGACCGTCCTCCAGACCCAGCCCCGCACCGATCATGGCCAACAGCTTCACATCCCCGCCCCCGACGGGCATCAAGACGAAACAAAGTAACATGAGCAGGCCGCACACCAGCCACCCCGCTAACGAATCGGTGATGGCCAGCGGACTGCCGGGCAGAGCATGCATCGCCAGCCCGATCAGCATCCCGGTATAGGTGTTCCAGTTGTAGAGCTTCCGCTCGCGCAGGTCGGTCCACGCGGCGATCGCCACCAGCATCAAAACGACGATTGTCCGCCAGAGCATACTTGGTCCTTGTCGATCGAATGAAACGGGGCGGGGACCATCGGGGCGATGGCCTCGCCGTGTCTCAAGTCGGGGAGTGGGTTGGGGAGAACTCGGACAGTGTCATGTCCCACCGCGAACGGTTCCCCCGGTGCCACTTCGTCCGAAGTGGCACGCAGATCAGTGTTCGGCGGAGTTCCGTCCACGGAGTCGAACTTCCTCCAATAACTCATGGATCGCCTGTGTAATTTCGTGGCTGCCAATGCGGAAAATGTCGTTGTGCCCTGCTCCGGGGATTGTCAGGAACCGCTTCTCGATCCCGCACTTCGATTGCGGGGGAGCGGATTCGAAAAGCTGCTTCCCCATGGCATACGGAACAATCTCGTCCACCTCGCCGTGGTAGCAGAGCAGCGGGCAATCGACGGACGGCATCCGCTCCACGCTGGGGTACTTGTCGATCAGCACCTGCCGCACGGGTAGCCACCAATAGATCGCCGCTGCCGTGTCGGCCATGGATGAGAACGTCGCCCGCAGCACGAGTGCTGCCGGAGTCTGACCCGCTTGGCAGACTTCACACGCCAACGCGGTCGCCACCCCTCCGCCGAGTGACTCGCCCGAGATCACAATCCGCTCGGGAGGCACGCCGAGTTCTTTCAACGCAAAGTCCCAGACCGTCCGGGCATCCTTCAGCAAGGCCACCTCTGAAGGCGAGCCCTCGTTCTCCGCATACCCCCGATAGTCGACGAGCAACGCATCGCACCCCAGCCCATTGAACAGCGCCAACTGGGACACTCGCGACAATCGGTTCCCGGCATTCCCCGCGAACATCACCACCAGCATTCGGTTTTCGGCACCGAGTTCCGACAGCGGCTGCGAATGGCCGATCTCGCTTTGGGAGTCGACCAGACTCAGCCACCCATGCAGCTTGATCCCGTCATGCGCGGTGACGTGGCACTCGCGGAGTTGCGGAGCCAGATCCTCCGCAGCTGCGATCGGAACTGGCCCCTTGCGAGGGTGGTACATCAAGCTGCGTTGGAACCAGGCCAGCATTGCAACCACTCCCAGATAGGCGATCAAGAGTCGCATCCCAGATCGCCGCAAACGCCCCCAGCGCCGCAATTGACTGTTGAGGGAGACCAGACTTCCGGAGTCAGCGTTCGATGAGTCAGGATGAGCCGTCATTGTCACCATACTCCCGCCATCGGAGAAGAGTCCGCCGCCAGCCGGTCTGAGAAATGGCGGCTCAACACACGGTTGCGTTCGCCCCATTCCGGAGGGCTGGAGAAACGACCTCATGGAATCGAGTGGGCATTCGAAGTGAGTCAGACATGCAGCGACGCCCGTGGTTGAGTTCCATTCCAGTGATCGTACGGGGACTCGTGTGTTGCTTCACTTTCGGGAAGGAGGAGGCCCCCGCCCCGAACCTTTCCGGGATCCACCCCGAGGTGTTCCGCCTAGTGACCGGTTGGCTCTCCGACACCGTGCAGCCCGTGGTCAGGGAGATCAGCCGAGATGCGATCGCCCAGAATCATAACCAGTTCGACTTCGACGCAGTTAAACGATCACCTGGATGGACGGAAAGTCCTGGATTCGGAGAGTCGGATTCCGTCGATTCAAGTTGTTGTGGCAGACAAGAAACCAATTCGTGCTGGAGTACCCGGAGAACACCGGGGGCACGCTGACGGCAACTTTTCTGGCACGTCGGGTGCCGGTCGTCGGGCGTCCAGGGGGCGCTGCTTAGCGGGTTGGATCCGGGGCGAGTCGCTCATTGTTGCCCCAGATCGAGTTGGACATCGCCACTGATCAGAGACAGCGAGTTGGGCGTCGGAACCGAAGAATCTCACGCTGAGAGGAGGGCGAGTTGTCCGGATTGATCGTGAACGCCAAGCGACTTTTCGGAAGCATGTACGAGGGGCAGTTATGACATTGATGCGGCTTTTCGCAAGGCAGCTACGGTCCAGACGACCGGGTAGAGGGCTTCGTAGTACCAGAGCTTAGCGAAGTAGAACCCGATCGGGGACGGGGTGGTCCAGGTGCCGTCCTCGACTTGCTGGATGAGCCACTCGACTCCGCGCGAGAGGGGATCGTTGAGAGTTGAGGGTTGAGGGTTGAGGGTTGCCCCCTCGGGAGAGGGGTTGGGGGTGAGGGGCTGCGGGGCGTCGAGCAGGGCATCCAGCGCGAGGGCGGTTTCCTCCACCGTCGATGGTGCCCCAGCATCCCCGCCCCAGCCGCCGTCCGGGTTCTGAACGGAATAGAGCCAGTCCACTCCGCGCTGGGCAGAGATGGACCAGTAGCCCTCGGTTGCCTCCTGATCCGAGAATGCCCGCAACACCCGCGAGGTGCCGTAGACCGGGTTCTCGTCGTTCGGGACATGCTGGTTCCCAAACCAGAGTGGGAGCCAGGCTCCATCGGGCCGCTGGACCTTCCACAGAAAAGTTTCTGCCTTGTGGATCGCTTCGAGCGCCCGTTGCTGGAGATCATCCAGAAACCAAGCCCACTCCAAGTCCGGGTCATCCTCCGGCTTCGGGGGTTGTAACCAGGCAAGGAGCGCCCGCAGGCAATGAGCGGTGATGTCCGGCGAACTGCGGTCAAACGGCAGCGTCCCCCAGCCTCGACAGAAGGTGGGGAAGCCGCCATCACGGTTCTGGAGATTGATGAGCCAGCGGATGGCGTGTTCTGTTGCTCTCTCGACTTCGGCGTTCACCGGGAGGGCGAGGCTCCCGCCGAGCCGCGAACTGGGTACAGCATCCAACATGCGAACCGGCTCTGAACTCTGCCCCCTCTCCCCCACAATCGACTCGAACTTCGGATGAGACTCGACTGTGGGGGAGAGGGCCGGGGTGAGGGGGCCAGAGCTTTCGGTGGGTTCGCGACGTTCAACGTCCATCGAACACCCCCGACTTACGTCGGAGGCTCGCTGCTCTGGCTCTTCTCTCTCGTCTCTTCTCTCTAATCTCTCCAACGCCAGAATCGCTCCCGGCGTATCGTCCGCATCCGGCACACCGCCCGGCAGGTCGGTCCACGCCCAGCCGCCGGGAGCAGCATTGGTATACGGGTGCGTCACCTGGTACTGCTGGTCGAGCAGCCAGTTCAGGATCGGCGGTCGGGCTTCCTCCGGCAGATCCTCTCCGAGGGCATTCACCGCTAGCGTCGTCACCCACGTCGCCAGATTCGTATCGATCGGCCAGCTGCCATCGGGGCGGACCGACTTTACGAGGAAGTCGATCCCGCGCTGGACGACCGGGTGATCGGTCAGCCCCATCGAGGCCAGGCTCATGCAGACAAAGCTGGTGAGCGGAGCCGCTTCGAGGAACCCACCGTGGGGCGGTTGAATCTTCTCCAGCACCTTCAAAGAGCGGTCGCGGGCCAGCCAGCGGAGGCCGCGCGTGATCGGGTTCCACGTCTTCCCGTGGAAGTGCCGTACCTGTCCGATGGCAATCAACGCGGGCAGCGCATAACTCACCACCGGAAACTTCGCAGCTGCATACCAATGGGCGGGGATGCAGGCGAGTTCGAACGGGAGTCGCGGCACGTTGACCCAAGGGACCAGCCCAGCGAGGGCACAGTGCGTCAGGATCGGGACTGAGAAGGTCTTATCCTTGCCGTAGCGTGCGATAAGGGCGGTGATGCCACCCGCCTTCTCGATGTAGGCGGCACCTCGTGCGATCACTTCATCGCGAGTGACCAACGTGTTCTGCGAAAGCGTCGTAAAGCTGGCATCGGCCCCGATCGACCGCGTCGCCATTAGCGTGGCGTGGCATAGCATTGTGGTCGAGATATTACTGAAGCTCTTCGACGTATCGCCCCAGCCGCCATCGGGGTTCTGATTGGCCATCAGCCAACCGGCTCCGCCCTCGATCAGAGAGCGCACGATCGGTCGACTCGGCTGATTGACGCCAGTCACCCGATGAGATGAGAACTGCTGCAACGCCATCACAGCTGTGGCGGTGGAGAGGGCAGAGGTGGAGAGTTCTCCGACCCAGTGACCTGCGGCGTTACGCTGGGTCAGTAAGTGAGAGACCGCGATATCGCATGCTCGCTGAAGCCGGTCCGGATTCACTGGTTTCATCAATTCTCCCACCTGCGAATTCTACCCTCGGCGTTGGTGGCGAGTTTTTCCACAGAGGCAAGGGACGAATGAGAAGAGAGTGGGCCCAAAACTGGCCATCGGGGCGGTTTTCGACACCTGCGAGTCGCGCGGGGACGGGTCAATGGACCCATCCTACGAGAGCGAGTCGTGGAGCGACATGGCTTACGCTTGCTTGACTTCGGTGAGGCGGGTGAACAGCATGCGTCCGGCACTGTTTTGCAAGACGCTGGTCACGACGGTGTCGACATCGTTGCCGATCTCTTTGGACCCGGCCTCGATGATGACCATCGTGCCGTCGTCGAGATATCCCACCCCCTGATTGTATCCTTCGCCTTCTTTGATGACCTTGATCCGCACGGCTTCGCCGGGGATGAAGCGGGGCTTGAGGGCATTTGCGACATCGTTCAGATTAACGACCTGAATCCCCTGGACGGTCGCCAGCTTATTGAGGTTCAGATCATTGGTCACCAGTCGACCATTGAATGCTTTGCAGGTCTCAATCAGTCGCTGGTCGACCGACTTTCCCTTGGCCGCGTCGGTCTCGACGACTTTGACCTCGATCTTCGGATCCTGCTGAAGCTTCTTCAGGATATCCAGTCCACGCCGACCGCGAGTCCGCCGGACCTTGTCATGGCTATCGGCGATGTCCTGGATCTCTTGCAGAATGTATTGCGGGACCACCAGCTGCGAATCGACGACATGCGTCTCAATGATGTCAGAAATCCGCCCGTCGATCAGTGCACTACTGTCGAGGACCATCGGGCGGCCCCCCTTGAGTTCGCGCTCGAACTCAACATAGGGGATCACAAACCGGAATTGATCCTTGGTTTGCATCATGAACGTGATGCACAAGTACGGCAGGATCAGCAGCGTCAGCATTGTGATCCCGGCCTGAAAGTTTTTACCCTCATTCCCCAAACTGCTAAACAGAGGCCCCAGTGCCAGATTCAGCAGATGAGCCAGCAGAATCCCAATCAACAACCCAAAGTAGATCACCGAGATCACTTCGACTCGCTTCTTCGGCAACAGGACATCCACCAGCAAGATTGACAATGCCATCAGAGTGATGACAAAGAATGCCGGAACTTGATGAGATGTCACGACTTCCGGAGCAGCGGAGTTCTCGCCAAAGCAAAACGCGGCTGTCGCGCCGATGCACACAAAGGCGTAGAGCAGTCGAATGATTAACAGCGCCATGGGGCACCTTTCCTGTTCCCGGTTGTGATCCCACTCTAGGCCCGAGGGGGAAACTCGCGGGAGTGACGTTTCAAAATCCTAAGCCAACGGCGGCCAGAATTCCACCGACCGACCAGAAAGAGACGTGGCTTTCTCAAGAATCGTTCGCCACAAAATCCTGCCCGGCAACAAATTGGGAAGAATTGGACTATTCAGTACGAAACGGGAAAAACATCAAAACTAGCTGATTAGTTCGGTTCCGGAGACAACCGCCCCGGCTCCTTGATGTACATCAGCAGCACAGACAGGTCGACTGGGGTGATCCCGCTGATGCGGCTGGCTTGACCCAGGTCGCGCGGGCGGACCTTATGGAATTTCTCCCGAGCCTCGTGCCGCAGCTGGGGAGCGGCGCGGAAGTCGAACGTCTCCGGAATGCGAACGGCTTGGATCTTGTCCTGGCGGTTGACTTCCTTTTGCTGGCGATTGATGTAACCCGCGTATTTGACCTCGATCTCGAGCTGCTGCCAGGCCCGAGCCGATAGTGCGGCTTCTGAAAGTTCCGGCGACAGGCTACGAACCGCATCGATCGTCATCGACGGTCGCCGCAGCCACTCTTCTAGCGTCGCCCCGTCATGTCGCAGCTTGGACAGTGCCGCCATGCCGCGTGCCAGCTCGCCCTCGTACTCAGCATGTCGTCGGCACCGCTCGGGACTGGCCAGACCGACTCGCTCGCCAATCGGAGTCAGTCGTCGGTCGGCGTTGTCCTGCCGCAATAGCAACCGGAACTCAGCCCGCGAGGTAAACATGCGGTACGGCTCGTCGACCCCCTTCGTCACCAGGTCGTCCATCAGCACGCCGAGGTACGCCTGACTCCGGTCGAGAATCAGCGGCTCCTCGCCCTTGATCTTGAGAGCGGCGTTGATGCCCGCGATCAAGCCCTGCCCAGCGGCCTCCTCATACCCGGTGGTCCCATTAATCTGCCCGGCGAAGTAGAGGCCCGGCACTCGCTTGGTTTCAAGGGTCGGGTAGAGCTGGGTCGGGGGGGCGAAGTCGTACTCGACGGCGTACCCGTAGCGCATGATCTCGGCCCGTTCGAGCCCCTTGATCGAGCGCACCATCTGGTCCTGGACATCGCGGGGGAGGCTGGTCGAGATGCCGTTGCAGTAGAACTCGTGGGTATTGCGGCCCTCGGGTTCGAGGAAAATCTGGTGCGAGGTTTTGTCGGCGAACCGCACCACTTTGTCTTCGATGCTCGGGCAGTAACGCGGCCCGGTCGATTGGATCTGCCCGCTGTACATCGGGGCGCGATGCAGGTTCTGCCGGATCAGCTCGTGCATCTCATGATTCGTCTCGGTCAGCCAGCACGGCAGTTGTGACTCCGTGATCGAGTGCGTCAGGAACGAGAACGGCGTCGGATCAACATCTCCCGGCTGTTCGAGCAGGCCGCTGAAGTCGATCGTCCGCCCATTAATACGGCAGGGCGTCCCCGTCTTGAATCGCTGCAGCTCGAACCCGAGCCGCCGCAGATCATCCGAGAGCGTCCCGGTCGTCCCCTCACCCGCCCGTCCGCCCGCCGACTTCGCCTCGCCCGTGTGCATGATGGCTTGCAGGAAGGTGCCGGTGGTGACGATCACCGCCTGTGCGCGGTAGAGGGCACCGCCACGCACGCGGACGGAGAGGGATCGTTGAGGGTTGAGCGTTGAGCGTTGAGCGTCAGAGGAGGATCTTTGTGCGTCGACTGATGTCTGGTTCCCCTCTTCTCTGACCCTCAACCCTAAACCCTCAACCCTCAACGATCCCTCCAACCCTTCCACCACCTCCTGCCTCAACGACAGCCCTTCGGTCTCTTCGACCACCCGCTTCATCAGGAACTGATATGCCTTCTTGTCGGCTTGGGCACGCGGGCTGTGCATGGCCGCCCCTTTGCCCATGTTGAGCATGCGGAACTGGATGCCGGTCGCGTCAATACAGCGCCCCATCTCGCCGCCGAGCGCATCGATCTCGCGCACGATCTGCCCCTTCGCCACCCCGCCAATCGCCGGGTTACAGCTCATCGCCCCGACCATGTCGACGCTCATCGTCAGCAGCGCCGTCCGGCACCCCATGCGGGCCGAGGCCAAAGCCGCCTCGATCCCGGCATGACCCGCCCCGATGACGACCACGTCATAGTCATAGGTACACATGGCGGAAGGCATTCGCAAGTTGTCCCGTGACGAGAGAGGTTCATGAGGCTTGAGGGATGGTCTCAGTGAGTCCGTCTACTGTATCAGTTCTCGCCGGTCAGGTTCTACCTGATCGCTCCTCGCGACAGCGTGAGTGTGTGCATCACAAAAATCAGTACACCCGAATTCCACTGTCCGATCGATTGGTAGGCACGCGGCCCTTGCGGAGTCAGCGGGCTGGAAGCGACTCATGGATTCGCCAGCTGCTGCAATTCTGGCCCGACCCGACGCAGGCCGTCCTCGACGGTCACGAGGGGGTGGTAGCCGAAATCGCGTATTGCAGCGGCGATGCTGTAGCTGTGGGACTGGCTGAGCTGTGCGGCGAGGAAGCGGGTCATGCGGGGTTCGGACTCGATGCGGAGGGTTCGATAGACCAGCTCCATGCCAGCTCCGATCGCATACGCTGCTCGTGCCGAGACCCTCTTCGTCACGGGAGGCAGTCCCGCAATGCCTAGCAAGCGGTTGACCCACTCCCACAGCCGGACCTGCTCGGGCTCGTTGATGAAGTATGCCCGCCCGGCACAGGGGGTTGAGTCGTCGAGGGCATCACACGCCTGGAGATGAGCGGCGGCCACGTTCTCGACATACGCCATCGAGATCTCGTTGGTGCCATCGCCGACCTGCCTGAGCTGTCCGCTTTGGGCGCGCTGGATCAGACGCGGGATCAAGTGATTGTCGCGCGGGCCCCAGATGAGGTGGGGACGAAGAGAGACGGTCAGTAGCTGCCCCGGCGAGTTGGCCGCCAGCACCGCTCGTTCGGCGATGGCCTTGGTGTGGGGGTAGGCACACAGATAGCTCTTGGGATACGGCAGGGACTCGTCGGCCATGACATGCGGCGAACCGTCGTAGACCACACTGGGCGAACTCGTGTAGACCAGCTTGCGAACGCCCGCCCTCCGACAACCCGCGATCACATGCTCGGTCCCGACGGTATTGATCGAGTGAAACGTCTCCCACCGCCCCCAGATGCCGGGCACAGCTGCGGTGTGAAAGACGGCATCGACGCCGGAGCAGGCCCGCTCGACGCAGGCGGCATCGCGGATGTCCCCGATGTGGCACTCGACGCTCAGCGCAGTGAGGTCGGGCGAGGCAGAGCGAGATAGGACGCGAACGCGATCCCCGCGCGCGAGGAGTTGGTCGACGATGTGCCGACCCAGGAAACCGCCGCCACCGCCGGTGACTAGAGCGAACATGGGGGGGCCTTTCGTGAGTGAGGCGGTCCGAGTGAGCGGCACGGCGCTAGCCGCCGGTTCTGTGGACCGTGCTTCGGTTGGGAATCTCGGTTCGATGAGACAGCGGTGAGGGGAACCGGCGGCTAGCGCCGTGCCGCTCACATGAATCCGTGAATGACATCACGCCAGCCTCGCGCGTTTGCGCATGAACCACTCCGTCGACAAGCAGACCAGCAGCAGCGTCACCAACTCCCAGCGGTTCCAGAGAGGAATCATCTCGGCGGTGGTTTCCGCGACCGGACGACCGGGGGGCAGCTCATTTGCCAGATCACCGGCGGTCGACCAGTGGTAGAACTTGCCGTGGGAGAGCTTCGCGGCCTCTTTGAGGTCTTCATGATTCGCCGCCCGTTCGCGCAGCTCTCGGTTGGGGATCTCGACACGGAAGCGGCAGGGGTCGATGAGGGACGCGGAGTCAGCCTGCTCGATCCAGGCTTGGTACTGGCCGACCGGTTGCGAGGGGAGTACCGCCTCGTACTGGGCGAGGCCGTCCTCAATGCGAGTGAGGGTGATGCGCTGGCGTTCTCCCTTCGGACGTTCGAGAACCGCCATGAGTGACTCCTGCTCGCTCCCCAGTCCGCCGGGACGGCGCGCGAGCAGTCGAACGCTCTCGCCAACGGTGTACACCGGTCGGTCGCTGGTCAGCTTGAGCGTCTGCTCGGCACCGAGAAGTTTGGCCCGGCACAGCTGGCGAATGACTTGCCCCCAGTAGCGGCCATAGATGGCGTCCTCGCGCCCCTGCCGCCATTGCCAGAGTTCGTCGGTCGCGTGGAACAACACCTGCCCCGCTCCAAAACGTTGCCAGACCAGGACCGGCATCTGGCCCTCGACCCCGGCTCGACGAGACTGGACTGCGAGCGTGACCGCACCGGGTTTCGTCTTGGCGAGATTCCACGCCCAGTAGAGTTCGGGGAGTGACCGCCAGAGTGCGGCGGGGTCGCCCGTCTGGTCGTCCAGACGCAGAAACGCTTGCGTCCGCCCCTCGGGAGTCGGCTCCAATCGGAAGCCTACCCCTTCAGTCACTTCGGGTTTAGGGAGACTGATGGCATCCAGTGGCACGGGGCAAAGGGCTTCCAGCGGCGTGCCGGAGAACGACTTGGGGTTGTGCTTCTCCCCCGCGATTAAGATCAGCCCGCCCCCCTGCTCCGAGACAAACGACCGCAGATGCACGAGCGACTGCGGGTTGAACTGTGAGAGATCGACATCCCCGAGAATCACCACATCGAACGCATCGAGAGCTCGCTCTTCCGGAGGGAAGCCCGGCAGCGCGGTCCGGTCCTCCTGGATGAAGTCGACATCGGAGTCTTGCAGCACCGTCTTGAGTTCGATCATCTCGTCGCGTTCCAGCAACGGCTTCAGATGCCGAAACTCCCAGCGTGGGGCGCGCTCGACGAGTAAGACCCGTATCTTGGTGCGGCGGACCGTGACCGGACTTTTCAACGTGTTGTTGTCGACCGTCGATTCCCCGACCACGGCAGTGATCGTCACCTCGAACTCGTGGTCTCCCTCCGTGCGTGGGATGGTCAATAGCTCAATCGCAAACGGGTTGGTCGTAGGCAGGACTTCGGCTGTCGCCAGAATCTCCGGCTCGCCAACCTTGCGGAGAGTGGCCCGCACCTTCTCATCCTTGACGCCCCAGCTGCGCACGCGGGCGGTGAACATCAGCGGGTCGCCAAGAATGGCCAGTCGCTCGACCAGCACATCGGTGAGTTCCAGATCGCGATCGGGATCGCTACTGCCGAGTCCAATCGGGAAGAGGGGAATCGACTGGCCCTTGGCCAGTTCGGCAGCTGCGGTGAGCCGCTCGCTGGCGGAACGACTGGCGACTCCGTCGGTGAGAATGACGATGCCCGCGGGGGTGGCACCCCGGAACTCGTCGAAGATCTTTTGGAGGCACGGAGCAGGCCGCGTCTCAGCACCGAGTGGCCTCAAGGCGAGTAACGACCGCTCGAGAGTCGCTCCATCCGCACCGCCCGCTGGGTCAAGGGCGGAGACCGTCTCATCAAAGGCGAAGACCTTGAGCCGGTAGCGCGAGTCCATCGTACTCAGCAAGTTCGACTGCGGGTCGAGCAGGACCGACTTGGCGATCTCCAAGCGGCTGGCCTCGGGCAACTTCATCTCGGCGACGCGGCGGCGAGCCAGCGCGGTCAGTTTCGGATCGCGGTACTGGTCGACGATCCCCATACTGGCCGAGGAATCGAGCAGGACCACCAGATACGGCAGCCCCGTTCGCTGCACTGCCAAGGCGACTCCCGAGGCCATCAGCAACAGCAGCAGCAGACTGACCACTCGCAGCGACATCAGACCCCACTGCGTCCAGCGAGCGAGGCGTTTCCCCTCCTGGCGATAGCGCCAAGCGATCGCGATGACTCCCAGTACTCCCAGAGCGATGAGTCCGCCAGGTAATGCTCCCACGGTCGTATCGCGCACGACGAACTCCCACGCCGTCCCTTGCCCCGCATCAGCCGGGTGGATGCCGAGATATCGTTCGAGGAGGCGGTGCAGAGTAGGCACGAGGGAAATGCGTCGGAGAATGAATGATTCAAAGCCCACCGGTTGCAACCGGTGGGCTTTGTTCACGGGACGACGCCATGCTACCACGCTCTGCCACGTACCGCATGTCTGGCTTTCCTTCCGTCTCACGGGTTGCCAGAATGAGGACTTCATTTCGGCATTCTGGTTCCTTCGATGCCTGCCTGTTGCAGTCTCGGAAACCAGCATTCCATCCAGTGATTTACACGAGGAGACCTCCGTGATCTTTGGCTTCGGACGCAAGCAGAATGACGATGATGATGATGACGACGATGAAGAAGAAATTGAGCTAGTCCTCTTTCAGGGATCGCTGAACGGCGTCGAACCCGACATGAAGGGGAACGCCAAGCTGGTTCAGGCGGGCCTGCTGCGGGCAAAAGAACTGGTCACCAGCGCGCTGGATCGGCGAGCGGAGATGGTCCGTGTCGAGCCGAAGGGGGCGTTTGCCGTCTCGACGCTGTTTGTCGACGGCGTGCCGTTTCCCGGCTCGAAGATGCAGCCGCAAGCAGCATTGGCGGTGACGCAAATGCTCAAGCTGCTGGCGGGGCTCGATGTTAAAGAACGGAACAAGCCGCAGTTCGGAGCCATCAAGGCGCAGCACGGAGACCACAAGTACGAAGTCCGCATCGATTCGACTCCCATTCCCGGCGGTGAGCGGCTGATCATCCGTATCCGCAACGTCAAGCAGAACTTCGAAACGCCCGATGAACTGGGGTGGAGTGAGGGGTTGAAGCTCAAGATCAAGGACATGGCCTCCCAGAAAAAGGGGATCATCATCGCAGCTGGGATGCCGATGTCCGGGGTGTCCTGTGCCGCGTTTGGACTGCTGCGATCGATTGATGCGTACCTGTTCAACATTTACTCTCTCGCCAAGACCGGCAAGGACATTGCCCACGTGGCGGAGTTCAAACCGGAAGAGGGAGACGGCATCCAGAAGACGATGGCCCGCGCGATTCGCGCCGAGGGGGACGTGCTGTTTGTCCCTCCTGTGCGCGATAGCGAGTTCGCCAAAATCATGCTGGAAGAGGCGGAGGATGCCTGCCTGATCACCGAGATGGCCGCCAAGGATTGTGCCGACGCGATCGCCCGGTTTGTCCAGTTCGCGGGCGATCCGATCAAGTCGGCTGAGATGCTGCATGGAATCATCAGCCAGAAGCTGGTCCGACTCCTGTGCATGGATTGTCGCCAGGCGTACCGGCCCAATCCGAAGCTGTTGCAAAAGGTCGGTCTGCCTCCCGAAACGAAAGTTCTCTACCGGGCCCCCAAGCCCGATGAAGAGGAGGAAGAGAGCGACGAGGAACCCGAAGTCTGCGAAAAGTGCGGCGGAGTCGGCTACTTCGGTCGCACCGGCATGGTCGAGTTCATCGAGATCACAGCTGGCATCAAGGAGATCATCGAAGCCGGGGCCGATCCAGCGAAGATTCGCGAGCAGGCCAAGAAGGAGCGGATGCAATCCTGTCAAAGCGACGGGATGCGACTGGTCGCGGCGGGGAAAACCTCTCTGGAGGAACTCCAGCGCGTGTTCAAACCGGCTCCGTAAGGGCGCAGCTAGCCAGCCAGCGGACCGGCGTCAGTTGAACGTTGTGCGGTGGACAGCTTGCGAAGGGAGGCAGACTCGCCTGCTTGAAGTGCGTAGGTGATACGCCAGGAGCAATTGCTCATGGCGGCGGCAGCCCCAGACACTGTGATCAGTGTCTGGGGCACCCCTTGCCAATCGCGACACTGCACTGGGAAATCCGGAATGGTCCGAACACACCGTGAAGCAGATGGGCTTGGAAGTCACCACCCGCCCGCGTGGTCGACCGAAGCTGGTGATTGAAGACGTAATGGGTTCCTCCTCACCTTGGTTCCTTCTCTCTTGGCGTGAGACTCCATTGGACGAACTGGAATGGTCGTCCGCCCCGGTCAGTTTTCTGTGTCCGCTCGCCTGAATGCAGCGTTTGAAACTGACGATGGAGGCACCCCACCTCTCACATGGATCTCTGAGCCGGAAGCGTGAGCGCCCGGAGCTTTCCGCTTGCGCGCTCGGATCTCGTTTTATTTTGAGTGCCCACTCAGTTCGGTATCGGCTTGACTGCAAAAGGTGTGTAAACGGCTGTCCGCGGCGGAGCTTGGATTCGCAGGGCTGAGGGGGGGACTCTTCCGGGCCGACAGTTCCACGGATCACGTCGTGACTGACTTCTGGCTCAGGAAGCGGCCACCACTGATGAACATGCCGTTGTCGCAGGGCATGCACCACTCCAGCTTGACGCGGTATTCAAACTGGCGGGTTTCACTGGCCATCCGCACGGTCACGTCGCCCGGAGTCACGTAGCCCCGGTGCAGCATGCCGATTCCGAAACGGCTGATCTCGCGGGTCATCGCAGCGATGGTATTACCGCGAGTGGTTTGGATTTCCGCCGGAACCGAAAGGTCCAGTCGTTCGGCATTGCGCTCGTGTTCGACATCGGACTTGCCAATGCTTTCGAGAACTAGACGGAGGTCATCCATCGAGGGGCGCGACCAAGGATCAGTAGCCATCGCAACACTCACCAGAGAACAGTAGGAAGGTGGAGGGCAGCGTCTTGTGTCGCCCTGAAGCAAACATAGCTCGTGGACTGATGTGCTGTGTTCTTCTTTTATTCAGAAAAGAGGTGATCCGGAAACATGAGTCCCCCCGGCTCAAAGCCGCACGATGTGCTTACACATGCCACATGCCGTCACAATCAATTCGTGAGATACAACCGGTCCCAGGACAAGCTGCGGTCACTGGACTGTTCGTCAGTTCATCCGAAAAGCCAACAGCCAGAGACGAGTGAACTCGAACGCTGGCGGACACCGGGCGCAGCGTTTTCCGCTGCGACAAGGCGTCCTTTGATCTTGCTGTGCTGACTTGGGCGGAATCCATCCGCACCTCGCTCGACCTGCTGGCCCATGCGTTTTCCCACGCATCGCGGGGAAGTCCAGACGCCAGCCCACACGTCAATCACTCGAACATCTTGGCGACAGCAGCTGAAAACTTGGGCCACTCGGCATACGTCGTGATCATGGCAATTGAGGTAAAGAACACGAACCCAATGCCCAGTCCCAACTTAGGCACGATTCCCGATTGCAATGGCTTGGGCAGCAGCCGCGTATTGACGATCAGTGAGTGCAGGCAGCTGAAGCCCAGGGCGTAGTTGTACATCATCGTGGACAACACCAGCAGCGCGTCTCCTTTGAGGAACCACAGCGTGAACGCCCCCATGGTCATATAGACACACAGCACGCCAAAGTAGAGCTTGCCGATGTCCTTGGTATCCCACTTTCGGAGACGAGGACTCGCTGTCCAGAACACATCGACCCAGCGGCGCAGGACTCCGTCCGCCGTGCTGGCCATGCTGGTCGCAAGAACCAGGAATCCACAGAACAGGGTGAAGTGCCAGAACAGGTTACCGGTCGTTTCCCCAAATCGGGTTCCGACGGCGTCCGAGACTCCTTGAGCGGTCATGGCCGCCACAAGGGACTTGTCGCCAGGGATATCCTTCGTCTGCAAAAACTGCAGCGACAGCATACTGGGGAATGCCAAGCCGACGAAACACGCGGGAGCCCACAGACACCACTGCTCGCGCCGCACATGCTTGATCCACCGCTTCCAGCGCGGCAGTGCCTCTTCGGTGACCTTAAAGACACAGCCTTCATGTGAGAGGGTAATCTCATGCCCGCCGACGATGCTTGGAATCGCCCCGACATGCGAGCCCATGCCCCAGCCCTGTTCGCGGGTGTAGTTGCTGACCGGAGTATTCGTCAGCCCGCCATTACCGGCCAAGGCTGCCATGGCTGCCAAGAACCCGACCAGCGACATATCGATCGTGCCCATTGAGCGGCCTTCCCACAGAGCCACAAAGATGTTGTCGAGGTTCGACCCTTTTGCCAGGGCGGAACCATCCGCATTCTTGATCGGCAAAGTTCCAAACTTGAAGAAGCCGGTCACGATCCCGTGCCAAGTGTCAGCTGTCGAAAAGAACACCGCGAGAAACAGCAGGAATCCGAACACCACAAACAGCTTGAACGTCATCAGCGCCCGCATCGAGTTGTAGACCTTGCCCCCGAACAACAGCGGAAGAAAGATTAAGAAGAAGATCACCAGCCCCATCACCTTGACGAACATGGCATCGGACATGCCCATGATGGTGATCACGTCCGCTGCTTCCGGGGTCGTGACTGGCATTCGCCTCAGGATCATCGAGCACAGGGGAACCGCTGCTCCCGAGGCCAGATATGGCAAAAACGATCCAAAGTCGAGAATCAGGTAGAGAAACACCCAGAACCACGGGCCAGGCGGGATACGGAACTTCCCCGTGAAAATTGGCTCGCCCGTGTAGAGCGTGTACCGGCAGATCTCCACGTTATAGATCGCCTGGCACAGGATGCTGATCGTCGCCAGCCAGAAGATGGCTGCCCCGTACTTTGCAGTATTCATCGGCCCGGTCAGCCACTCTCCGCCTCCGATGGCCGCTGCGGCCATGACGACTCCCGGCCCAATGAAGGCGGCAATCTTCTTCCATTCGAAGACCGGAGCATCGGGCAACTCTCCGACTGTCCATTTCGGCATTGAGGCCACACCGGGCTGGTATTCGACGACCGGCTTGTGATCGGAAGGGGAAGATTCATTCAGCTGTGCCATGTCGGCCAGACTCCCAGAGTCGTTCAGGGAGGAGGCGAGCGCCCCCGGATATCGCTACTCCGCAGTTGGGTCAGGTCCGGCCCCACGAAGCTTGTCGCAGCGGGCGGACACTTGGGTCGTGTCCGCTACGCATCAAGCAGAATCTACGCGAAGCGGGCAACGCAAGCAACGAGCCGGGAGTTGCTGGACAAGAGTCTTAAGCCAAAAGACGGCAAGAATCAGGCGTAGCCCCTTTGGCTCCCGACTCCCGACCTCAGACACCCGACTCGCTACGGTCGATTCTGCCCGCGATAGCGGGCGCTGGCTTTCTTCAAAAAACGCTTCTCGGCTTCGGTCAGCGAGTCAATCCCAGTTTGGTGGACCTTTTCTAGGAGAGCATCTAACCGAGCTTCGGTCTCGACCCGCTCCAGCTCCTCTTTTTCCTGCCGCTTCCGCTCGCGCTCGAGCTTCCAGCGTTCGAACAGGCCGGGGGTGCGAGTGCGGCGCGGTTGGCCATTTTCGTCGTCATCGAACGAATCGTAGTTCTCGGAGTCTTCCATCTCGACACCGATGAGGTTCGCTGCCTGTAACCGGATCCACTCCAGAATCGTGATCGGCAGCAGGATGTATGTGAGCAGCAGCAGACCGATCCCGATCGAGCTGTCAATGTTCATGGCAACACAGGCGAGAATAACATGCGTAATGGTGCTGACCACCAGCATGGCCGTCTTGGCTACAATCGGTTCCCAGCGATGTCGAGCGATCGCGTGCCACATACTGGCTCCATCGAGTGGCAGCATCGGCAGCAGATTCAGCAATAACAGCTTCCAGTTTAAAGCGAACGTCAACATCACGACGGATTGAACGAAACCCTGGCTGAGATCGATTCTGGGGAAATAGATCGGATGAACCAACGTCCAAAACTGATCTGACGGGATGATCCAGGGTAACAGCAACACACAGATCGCCAAATCGACCAGCGGGCCAGCAGCCGGTGTCAGAAACTCCGACTGAAACGTCGGAGCCCGCCGACAGAGTGCCAGCCCCCCCAGCGGCCACAGAATCACTTCATCGGCATCGCCGCCAGTCAGCCTCGCGGCAAAGACGTGGCCATACTCATGCAGCAGTGTGGTGATGGTGAAAATTGCAAATGCCAGCAGACCGACCTTCCACCCCAACGGCCCCGCCAACCACAGCAGGATCAGCAAAAAAAACGGACTGACCCGGACTCGCGCTCCCCACAGGGTGCCGACCGGGAAGCCGAAGATCAGCGGACTGTCCGTCTGGAAATTCATCAAGGAGCCTGAGTTGCCGGGATTCTCGGTCTGAGCCAGCTGCCTTGAATGAGGAGCCATGCCGGTCGAGAGAAACCTACATCAGAGATCGTACCATCGATGGGGTGAAGCGGCAAACTGCCTTTTCGGGATTGTGCGGGTTAGCTGCTGCACGGGCTGTCGGTGAAACCCGCCTTGCCCGTTGCGTCAGTCTAGTGCCTTGTCAACGCTAGGATTTAGGGTTGAGCCAGGCCCGCCCGGGAGGGCGAAGCTCCTGCTGAGCCGCGAGCCAGGGGACACGTCAACTCACAGTAGCGGCTCGGCAGGAGCCTCGCCCTCCCGAGGGGGAGTACCCCAAAATCGGTTCATCTGACTATTTGGGGGGATTTCGAAATGCCTGACGGCATAGGGATTTACGGAGGCGTGGCTCCAATGCGGCCTGTGCCGGGACTCGCAGAAGCCCCTGGCCGAGCCCCTCGGCCAGGGGCTGACACGCCTGGGGCGCATCGGAGGCCAGGATATTCCTTGGCAGGTTGCTTCCCAGCAGAGCCTGCCTCCGCTTCTCCGAGCAGTGGGATTCCAGCAGATCGACGTATCTCCTGGCAAGTCTGGGACATCGGAGTGATGCCTCAAAAAATCCACCCGGTTACGGGCCATCCCCCCAAATAGTCGGATGAAACATATAGCGATGCCCAAAAGCATAGGGTGATTGTCGTTCTGGCATCGGTGGTTTTAGTTATTTGGAGAGATTATTGACGGTAAAGTTAAGTGCAATTGTGGACTCTGTGTTAGGTGTATCGGTCCTCATCTGGCGTGGAGAGTTACAGAAGAAGGAGTAGATTTGGATGATATCCCAGCGTGCCAGGACCCATCATGTCGGGCACAGGTAATCGCAATCATTTGTTCCAGTGACACCCCTCAGTCGTAAGGACGTGACAAAGCAACACTACCCCCGATGGACAATTCCATCGGGGGTTGTGTCGGCTCACCCCAACTGGTGATTCACATCGACCCAGGTCTTCTTCTCGGCGGACTCCAGGACCGCATCGGCGACGCCTTGGGCGAGTGCCCCGTGGTCGAAGCCGGGGAGGGCGTCGCGGTCTTCGACGATGGCGGAGGTCAGCTCATACACGAGGTCGTACCGAAAGACCGTACTCGGATTCCCCTCATCGGGGTTGCGGGGGCTGCCTTCAATGACGAGGAACTCGCGTGGGACCGGAACCTTTTCCATCGTCCCGCCGTGCTTGCCGATGAGGATCGTGTTCGGCTCTGTCAGCTGGTACACCGCTGAGCCTGTGGACCCGTTGATCTCAGCCCACTCCCAACCGAAGCCGTGGTTGTGGTGTCCCTTGGCGAGCGTGGTCCCTTCCCACACGCCGACTGCCCCGTTCTTGAAGCGGCCAATGAGTGCGGACCAGTCGTCAACGTTGGACGGCTCGCACGGCTTGCCATCGGCTGTCGTCGTGCGCGGGGCAAAGGTCGCGACCGCGCCGGTGATCGACTCGATCGGCCCGCACAGGTCCATCGCAAAATCGATCCGGTGAATCGTCATATCGAACAGATCGCCCGCCCCGGCCAGGTGCTTGTACTGCCGCCAGCCCCAACTGGTTTCGGGCAAGTCGAGGAACCGCTGGCTGCGAAAGTGCCGAATCTCACCGAGGGCACCGGTCTGGACGAGGTGCCTCAAATACCGCATCGACGGGGCGAAGCGATACGTGAACGCCGTCATGTGCTTGAGGTTGTTATCTCGCGCCGCCCGGAACATCTCCGCCGACTGCTCGAAGTTCAGCCCCAGAGGCTTCTCACACATCATGTGCTTCCCGCCCTTCGCACACGCGAGGACGATCTCGTGATGCGTGAAGTTCGGCGTCGCGATGATCACCGCATCAATGTCAGGATCATTCGCAATGTCCTCATACTTGGTGGTGATCTTCGAGACGCCCCAGTCCTTCACCCGCTGATTCAGCAACGCTTCGTTGGGATCGCAGATCGCGACGAGTTCGGACCGCTTGTCGAGGCGGATGCCGGGGACGTGATGGTAATCGGAGACGGCACCGGCCCCGATGATGGCGTAGCGTACAGGCATAGGAGTGATGAGGGGTTCGAGGTCAGTGGTGATTGAACGAGACGATGACGACACGTCTGTATGATGGCGATCGATACGCAGGTCGACAATCGAGCCGTGCCATCACCAAGGACCTGGGATCGAATTGACGATTTGGGCTGACTAGTTCCCGCGGAATCTCGCAGATACACTAGCTCAGCCTGCTGGTCGGAGTCGGGGAATTGGGGACTGAAGCTCTACTGAAGCGATGGTCACCCGCGTT
>JAYTCW010000353.1:0-4818 GCA_043736295.1 Planctomycetota bacterium
TTCCATCCGCCATGCTGCCGCACTCCTTTGCTCGATGACGGCTCAACCATAGCTTTTTCCTTGGGTTACGTCAGCGCTGCTTTTCGGATAGCCTCTGACTTCCGAGCAGTACCTGGAAATCGAACGCCAGTCCGATTTCAAGAGCGAGTTCTACAAGGGAGAAATGTTTGCCATGTCGGGGGCCAGTCGCCTGCACAACACGATTCAGGCGAATCTAATTTGGCGATTGAACGAGCGTCTCGATGGGACTCCCTGTCAAGCCGTGGGAAGCGAGCAGCGTGTCCACATTTCGGCCACCGGGCTGCACACCTACCCGGATGTGGTCGTCCACTGCGAGCCGTCTCGGTATTTGGATAATCAGTTTGATACGTTGCTGACGCCCAGGGTGCTGATTGAAATCCTTTCCGACTCCACCGAGAAGTACGACCGAGGCGCGAAGTCGGCTCAGTACCGGGAAATCGACTCGTTACAGGAATACGTTCTCGTCTCCCAGGTTGAGCCGCGTGTCGAGGTCTTTCAGAGGCAGCCCGATGGCAACTGGCTCTTACGTGAGACTCGAACGCTGGAAGATTCGACCACGTTGCATTCCATCGGGGTCACGATCCCGATGAGTGAAATCTACCATCGCGTTGAATTCTCGCCGATTGATCTGGCGGAGGCCGGAATTCATTCCGACCTGACTGAACGAACGAATTGAGTTTGCTGCAACGTTGTCATAGCGATCTTGGCTCACTGACCTGGAATCTCCCGAATGACTCAATTGGTTCAATGGCTCAGGCTCCCATTACTCCTTCTCCTCGGGTTGCTGCTCGTCCAGCCCGGACTCGCAGGTGAGGCCGCCCCCAGAGCCGCACCGTTTCGTCCGAACTTCGTCGTCATTATGGCCGATGACCTCGGGTACTCCGATATCGGGTGCTATGGCAGCGAGATCCAAACGCCGCATCTGGACTCGTTGGCAGTTGGCGGACTCCGGTTCACCAACTTCTACAACACCGCTCGCTGCTGGCCGACGCGGTCCGCGCTGCTCACTGGTTACTACGCCCAGCAGATTCGGCGAGACAAGATTCCCGGCGTCAAAAGCGGGAGCCAAGGAACTCGCCCCGAGTGGGCACCGCTGCTTCCCGTGGTCCTCAAGCCGCAGGGCTACCGCAGCTACCATTCCGGCAAATGGCACGTCGACAACATGCCAATGGCCGCTGGATTTGACCGCTCCTATCGGTTGGACGACGGCGGTCGCAACTTCCATCCAAAAGGCCATTCCGCGGACGACATCAAGCTCCCAGCGGTGACTCCCGACACGGGCTATTACTCGACCCGCTACATCACGGAGCAGGCGATTGAGCATCTGCAGGACCACTCCCAGAAGTATGCCGATCAGCCGTTTTTTCAGTATGTTGCGTATGTCACTCCGCACTTCCCACTGCATGCCCTGCCCGAGGACATCGCCAAGTACAAGGACACCTATCGCGTCGGCTGGGATGCGATTCGCGCGGCTCGTTGGAAGAAAATGCAGGAGATCGGACTGGTCGCCGGAGAGCTGTCAGCTGTCGAGCGCGAGGTCGGCCCGCCGTACCCCTTCCCGAAGGAGATCGCCCTGTTCGGCCCCGGCGAGGTCAATCGCCCGATCCCCTGGGCTGAACTGACCCCAGAGCAGCAGGTGTTCCAGGCGACCAAGATGTCGATTCACGCCGCGATGGTCGACCGCATCGACCAGGAGGTCGGACGCCTACTCAAACAGATTCGCGACATGGGGCAGTGGGAGAACACCGTCGTGATGTTCCTCTCCGACAATGGGGCGTCTGCCGAGATGATGGTCCGCGACGACGGGCACGATCCGGCTGCGGCACCGGGCTCGGCGGCCACACATCTGTGCCTAGGGCCGGGCTGGTCGACAGTGTCGAACACGCCGTTCCGTCGGCACAAGACCTGGGTCCACGAGGGCGGGATTGCCACGCCGCTGATCGTGCATGGACCGAAAATCGTCTCTCAGACCAATCCGCTGCGACATGAGCCGGGGCACGTCATTGACCTGTGGCCGACACTGACAGGGCTGGCTGGATTGGGCGAAGTCCCCGTCCCCGAAGGAGCACCGCAGCGTCCTGGCGTGCCGCTGAACTTTGGCCCGCAGCATGCCACTTCTGAGCGTGAACTCTGGTGGGCACATGAAGGCCACCGCGCGATCCGTATCGGCAATTGGAAGCTCGTCGCAGCCCAGGACGAGCCGTGGGAGCTGTACGATCTCACGACTGATCGTGCCGAACAGCAGAACCTCGCCGCGACGCACCCTGACCAGGTTCAGGAACTGACTGCCCGTTGGGAGCAGCGTTGGCAGGAGTTTCAATCGCAGGCCCAGACGCCGTAGGACGGGACCATTGTCCCGTCCGGCTTGTGGGTGGTGCGAGATGAGGACATCGAATGAAACGATGTCCCCACAGCGGCGGCGGCAATCTCCCGCAATGACTCGCTGCGTGGACCGCTCTTCTGTTTCACCTTGTCGGGAATTGGTCCAAAACAACGACACTCCTCGCCCCAGCCGACAGCCTCTCTCGGAGCACATGGCATACGGAGTGAGAGTCCATCACCCGTTCCCTGGAACCTCTCACCCACGACAGTGGATTGGTACACAGATTTCGCAGATGGTCACAGATTCAGAGGGGAGAGAAGATCTCTTCAGCCTGCCATCACCGCCCCCGCAGGCGTCGCATCTGTGAAAATCTGTGGCATCTGTGTACCACAACCTGCCATTGCCATCGTGATGGAATTGCGGTGTGCGCGGGCATCTGCGGGGAACACTCGGGAGACTCTGTTGGCTTCAGCGAGAAGTGTCGGAACAACTTCCCGATTTGAACAAAGGCCAACGAAGGAACGTTAAGCCTGCCCCTTCGTGTCCTTGGTGATCTTCTGTTTCAATCAAATCGGGACGTTGTGTTGGACCATGCCCTCAGGCCTCGATCTCAACCGAGTCGGAGAGCGTCCTGTCCTTCGGTGTTTCTCGGCCTACTTCACGTTCCCCGTGGCTTTTCTGGCCTTGGTGACGCCGATGGCGAATTTATCGAAGAACTTCTGCGTTCCCTCTTTGACGCTGTTGGTCAAATTGCCCTCCGCCAATGCCTCCAGGGACAGTGTTGCCAGTTTCGCTTCCTCTTTCCAAACGATCGAAGGCACGCGGTTGCCCTCTTTGGTCAGGTCGAGCATCACGACCACCAACTCAAGTGACATCTGACTGGCGGCTCGAGCCTGCAACTTGCGGTCTTCGGGGGGAGCCCACATCACTCCCAGAATAATGACCGATTCGTTGACACCCAGCTTGTCGATCCGGGTCAGGTCCATCTTCAACCGGGTCTTCACCGTCTTTTCAAACTTCACGAACATGAATTCGTTGATGCGGCCCGAGGGGTCAATCTCAAACGGCTTGATGAAAATCGCGGCTTCATTCATCTGGGCCAACAACTTGTCGGCACGCTCGGTCCCACTGATATCCACCATTTGAGGAATCTCAGCCCCACGTCGCGAGGGGACAGATTGCGGAGTGATCGGAGTGACAGAGTTCCTCTCCGATGCGGCCAGCACTTCGCGAATGTCATCCACCGAAACTGCAAAGTTCAGATTCTGTCCTTTGGCCATCTGGAATGTATTCATCCCGATCACCTCGCCCTCCATGGAGACCAACGGTCCGCCGCTGTTACCCGGGGAGATCGGCGTGTCAGTCTGGATGTACTGGGCACCTGCCATCCCGAGTTCTGTCCCCGCACGAATATTTGAGATCGTGCCCTTCGTCGCTGTAAAGGAGAGACCCAGTGGCGCTCCGAATGCCGCCACCTCCACCCCCTTACGCGGCAGCGATGTCGCCAATCGCATCGGCAGGAAGGGGGCCCCCGCCGCCTCCAGTTGGATAATCGCGATATCCCGCTTCTCATCAAACAACTTGAAGCCGAGTACGCCACAAGTCCGCCCGTCCTCGAACTGGGCGGTCACGGTTTGCCCACCCTCGATGACATGATAGTTGGTCACGACCGTTCCAGTACTTGAGACCACGAATCCGCTACCCAGCGAATCGCCCCGAGGCGACTTGACATTAATTCGCACGACCGAGGGGTCGGTTTGTTCGACCAAGTCTGGCAGGGTGAGCGTTCCAGTTCCCACGGAAGGCGAGGGAACACTCGTCAAACTGGGCTGAGCCCCTGCGGGAGTCCCGGCTGGACTGGCGTTATGTGCGGGCGGAATGGCCGCCACGGGCTGGCTCAACATCGCGTTCGCGTTGGTGGGCAACGTGGCTGGGGCCGCGTGAGCCAAAGTTGTCGGCAGGGCCGCCACGGACTGCGGACTGACCGCTGGCTGGAGTGGAGTCGCCGGAGTCAAAACCGCCGGTTGTGCGGCCACTTCGGGAGTGCCGCCCCCACGATTCATCAGGAGGACCACAACCAGTCCCACGACGGCAGCGATCCCTCCCCCGACAAGCAACCCCATCATCACCTGATTGGAGCCCTCGTCCCGATTCGAGGGCCGTGACTTACGATTTTGACCACGTGGAACTGCCATAACGATGCCCTTGAGAACGTGACAATTAGAACTTAGACAACGGACAGGAATGTGTGTCGGACCGAAGCCACTCTTGATCCTCTGCTCGGAATCGAGAGAGGTTGCCGAAGGAGTCTAGCCTGATCTATTACCGAATTTCAAACTCGAATATCAGTGGCACACCGAATTCTTCGGAAAACCGACACTCCTCGCCCCAGCCGACAGCCTCTCTCGGAGTACATGGCATACGGAGTGAGAGTCCATCGCCCGTGCCCTGAAACCTCTCGCCCACGGCAGAGG
>JAYTCW010000354.1:0-6130 GCA_043736295.1 Planctomycetota bacterium
ACCTGAAGGAACGACTCCTCACCCTGCACCACACCAAGTACACCCTACAAGGCTAAAATCTCGCCAATGACCATCCCCCCAAATAGTCGGATGAACCGATCTTTCCGTCTCGCATGAACTGCGACATATCGAGCCGATTGTCAGTCGACCCGAACATCTGCCTCAAGATCGGCGACTCAAAGTACGGCTTCAAGCGGTTGCGAGTCGATTCGAGGATACGACTCACTTCTGCGGACCGCGTGCCAATCAGATCGCTCCACTCGATCCGCAAAGAATCGGGTAGAGCGTTCAACATCTGAGCGTGATACGGTGACCCCGGCATCAGAAAATGGATGCAATCGGAGATCGTCAGCCCCAGCTGCGCTGCGGCCCAAAACGAGTTGAACAACCAGCGTCCCAAGCGTGGCATCTCTTCGAGATTCTGCGACGCCCACCCTTTCAGAATGATCTCAGCCGCTCGCGACACTTTGTAGTAGCCGTGAGCCTGCGTGTCGTAGTGTAGGGGATTGAACCCGATCACCACGTCCTCGCGACTCGGCTCGATGTACACCAGCCGGTCACGTACGAAGTCTGGGCAATACTCCGACGCCATCCACGCCAATAACTCGAACGAGAGATTCCCCATCCGATCCACGATGACCACACACGGCTCATCAATCGGGTCGAGCAACAGTCCATGCAACAACGTGTGAATCGCTGTCGTCTTCCCCTTGCCCGTTCCACCGATCAAATGCCAATGCGTATCAAAGCTCGCCTTTGGAATCCGAAACGGATTCTTGGTTCCATGATGATTTCCAAGCAGAAACGATTTCATGGGGACATCTCGGATAACAGCTGAGAGGTGAGTTCGGTGTATCGCACTTTCAATTGAACCAGTAGCGTTGCCTTCAATCTCTGATCCGACACGGTCTCAATCTCCAACTTCTGTGCCTCAAACCAGACCGCAAGTTCTTGAATCGACCGAAACTTCGGAGTCGGGACAATCTTCTCCTGGTGCTGCCGAATGATCGCCTTCAACTGCACAGCCCGCTCTTCCACTTGATCCGGTGGAAAGCTGTCCGTCATGTACTTCGACACAAACGCTGTGAAGTCCGCTTTTGAGAATCGATTGCCAATCTCAGGAGCCACAATCGCATATGCCAACTCGCAAGCCGCCCTCGCGTCCTCCCGCCGCTTCTGGCCTGCCGACCGAAGCTTGGCTTGGGCCTCCGCCAGCAATGCCGCCTCCTTGGCCAGCCTCTCCCGCTCCGGTCGAGTCCGCTCCCAGTCCTCATTTTGCAACTGCTGTTCCCGCGCCCGCTTCTTTTCTTCTTCTCGCTTACGGCTGGCTCTGGCCGACTCTTCTAAACTGCGAAACAACGCCCCCAACGTGTGCTCATATACAAACACCCCCGAAGGAAGAATCGTCCACGCAGCCCCCAAGACGATCCCCGCAAAAATCAACGATCGCACGATGATGGCCACCCAGGCACTCGCCATGTTAGGTTCCTGGTGATTCGCCAAGACCGCAACGAAGAGAAAGAACGCTCCCAACGCGATCCTCTTTCCCAACATCTGCAACTTCCCATCCCGCTCAACCAACTTGGTCCCGAGTACCAATAGCAAGACCAACAACAGGAGCGGCCCGCTATCGATGGCGTCGTCCAAGAAGGGGAATAGCTGCATCGCGAAACTCACTGGAGAAGCAACCGATGATTGACATGGATACCGTAAGCTGTCCATGAATCATTCCGCAAGCTGCACCAACGATTTTGATACTGTTCGTCTTGCCAGAGATCGCGATTGATGGTCCCATCGCCTCGACGATCCGGCATCAATCGTTGTACTCTCAAACTATCCCATAACCCTTTTTATGGGGCACACTTCTTGCTGTATTCTTCCAACCCACTCGCATGGATGACCACGCCCTCGTTCTCTCAACTCGTCAAGTATCACTTCCCGGATTGGACAGGCTGCCGAAAATGTTTCGGGATGCGGGAGAGCCTGCGAGTCGGCGACTGATCGAGTTCTTCACGGTCACGATCCGCAATCGGAACACCCGCGAAGCGTATGGCCGGGCGGTGCGGGACTTCTGTGATTGGTGTGAGGTCCGCCAGATCGGACTCAGCGAGATCAGCCCGTTCCTGGTCGCGGCGTATGTCGAGGAACTCGGCACTCAGGTCGACCGCCCCAGCGTGAAGCAGAAGTTGGCGGCGATCAAGATGCTGTTCGACTGGCTCGTCATTGGGCAGATCCTCCCCGTGAATCCCGCAGCTGCTGTGCGTGGGCCGAAGCATGTCGTGACGGTCGGTCGCACGCCGGTGCTGACTGCCGAGGAAGCCCGGCAACTCCTCGATGCGATCGACACCTCGACCATCGCGGGCAAACGCGACCGGGCCTTGATCGCGACGATGCTCTACACCTTTGCCCGCATCGGAGCGGTCACATCGATGGACATCGAAGACTACGAAATGCGAGGTCGCCGCATGTGGATCAACCTCCGCGAAAAGGGAGGCCGACGACACGCCGTCCCCGCCCATCACACGCTCGAAGAGTACCTCGACGACTACGTCTCCGCAGCTGAGCTGGGCCACGAAACCAAGTCTCCCCTCTTCCGCTCCCTCGACCGGAAGCGACAACTCACCTCTCGACGCATCCACCGCCGCGAAGTCCTCGCGATGGTCAAACGCCGTGCCCGAGCCGCTGACCTCCCTGGCACAATCTGCTGCCACACAATGCGAGCCACCGGCATTACGGCCTATTTATCGAATGGCGGATTACTAGAGCATGCTCAAAGAATCGCAGCTCACGCATCAAGCCAAACCACCCGCCTCTACGACCGCCGAAGTGACGCGGTATCGCTCGATGAGGTCGAGCGGATTCTGATCTGAGCGACCGGCATCACAAAAGAACCCCCTTGCTTTCGCATGGGGGTCGGTCCTGAGAGCGGCTCAGGGCACATGGGCGTGGAGTGTCTACCAGCACGGTCAGAACGGAATTCCGTCCTCACCACGTTCGCCTTCGCCGTGGGCATGACTGCCATTGGTGGACTCCGATTCCTGACCCGGCAGCGGGACGGGCAACATGAACTCCTGAGCCTTGCCCAAGATGAAGATCAAGGCGGGCAGGTCGCCCGGATTGAAGCTCGTCGAGTCCTTCCACTCGCCGGTCTTCCGATCTTGGTAGCGGCGGGGGGCAATGGTCACGGAACGGAATGACTTCGGGCCGTCATCGGACTCGACGGTGTTGAGCCAGATGGCGACACCGATGCCTCCCACGGCGAACTTCTTCTCGGGCGGCTGCCGCTTCGGGCGCGGCGGCGGGGCTGCGGGTTGGCGCTTGGCCATGATGAACCTCCAGTGGTGTGAATGAGAGCTGCTCTCAGGCATGGCAACTCGATGTGGACTGCCATGCGACACATTGCCGAAGGTCTGCTGTAACGCAATGGCCGAAACTGTGGTACGCTCGCCCGTGTATGGAACGTTACGAATGCGACCAATGCGGTGCCTGCTGCAAGGGCACGCTGATCATCGAAGCCGATGACCTCGACGTGATGCGAGAGCCAAGGCTGATCGACTCCGACGCCCACCATCACGGCAAGTCGGTGCAACAGATGGTGTACGAGATTCAGCACGATTTCAAAGCGGTCTACCTCGCCTGCGGGTCGCCGTGTGCGTTCCTGAATCCAGACAACCGCTGCTCGATCTACCCCACCCGCCCGAACTGCTGCGTCGGCATGGAAGCGGGCGATGAGCAGTGCCAAGCGGCGAGGGGGATGGAAGGGCTGCTGCCGTTGTTGCCGGTTGAGTGAAAACGCCAAACCGTTGACACCTCTTACTCTGAACTTCCCTACTATTGGTAGGGAAGTCCATTTTGATCGCAACTACTCTATTTCCATGGCAAAGAACACTTCAGCAAATACGACGGATTCACGAACGTGAAGAATAAAGGTATCAGGAACCGTTTCCGGGCAAACCACGATGGAAATGACACTTAAAGGTTCCTGACACCTTTATGCTTCTCCCCTGACACCTTTATGCTCCTCCCCTTTATGCTCCTCCCTGACACCTTTATGCTCCTCCTATCGTGTTCTTCGGTCTCGTCCTGCTCTGCCTGGAGATCATGCCTCTCCTAAAGCTTTGGTTGAATCGGTAATCCGTAGGTCGCCCCGGTTGAGTCGATTTGGGTTCTCCCGGGGCGTCAGACCCGAAATCGTTTTTTACACAGTGGGCGTCAGCTGGATCGCCTCGTGTGCCAAAGCACACAGGTAGGCTCCCATGCGAGCCAACCTGTGCAATCCTGCGGACTACAAGTCCCGCTGTAACGCAGAAGCGAGCGGCAGACATAAGTCTGTCGAGTCCGGTTAGCGTCCGTCTTATTTAGAGGTCTTCTTCGACTTCAATCGTCATTCACCTGAACGACTGTCTCCCCGTTGTCCAATTGAAGCCGAATCGCACTCACTTCGGAGAGTTCCTCAATAGCCTGGACCAAGACCGGAGAGTGTGTGCTGACCCAGATTTGCGATCGCTTCGAAGCATTCACAATCAACTCGGCCAGGGGGCGTAACAGGTCGGGGTGCAGGCTGGCCTCGGGTTCGTTCAGCGCGATCAACGCGGGGGGGCGAGGACTGAGCAGGCTGGCGACCAGGCACAGATACTTGAGCGTCCCGTCTGAGAGTTCGCGAGCTTCCAGTAGTCGAGCACAGCCCTCCGTTTCCAGGGCGACTGCAAATTCAGTGGCGCGAGGAGTTCGACTGCCCGGCTTCTCATCGTTCGAGATGATCTGCAGCTTGCGACCCGGAAACGCCGCCTCAACCGCCGCATGCAATGGCTCGCCGTTGTCGCTGGATTCGATCGTCATCAAAGCCGCAGCCAAATCACTTCCATCATGGCTGAGAACCGGTGTCGTCACGCTGGACCGGGGGGAGCGAAGTGGTGAACCTTCGTCCGTTCGAAACTGATGATAGAACCGCCAGCCGCGCATCTCCTCACGCAACGTGGACAACTCGGGATAGCGATGGGGTTCACGCAACTGAGCAAGCACGGACTCATTGGGGTCGAGGGTCTGGGGGAACTCGACTCGGTTTCCCTCCATGTCCCGAACCGTGGTCATGCATCCCTTGCGAGAGAGAAGCGTCGTCGAGGGCTTCTTCTCGCGACCAAACCAGACGGTTTCCTCTTTGATCTCCGGATCGGACCCAAACCGAGTCGAATCCAATGGAGGGTACCCACAACTCAACTCAAAGCCAAAGTCCTCGATTCGAAACCCAAATGTCATCCGGACCGGCTTGTTCGGCTGCATTCGAGGGCCAGCCCAGAGAGCGGAGAACATCCCCCCTTCGCGGCAGATCGATTGTGCAAAGTCCCCATCGGCAATCCTCGCGATCAACCATAGGGCTCGATAGAGGTTCGACTTCCCCGACCCATTCGGGCCAGTCACCACATTCAGCGGCCCCAGCTTGAGAGACACACTTCGCAGTGAACGGAAACCTCGGATATCCAACGAAGTGAGTGGCATGAAGTTCTCGTACCGTCAGAGACGTGGAGTGACGTATTGATCCAAGCTCTCATGCTGACGCAATCGGAAAAGGCACACTAGGATAACGGAGATTGACCTCAGACCCAAGCTCCTGCTGGGGACTGAATATCCCCGAATCTCTGCTTCGACGCGGAAGTGTTTGACTCGATGCGGTCTCATTCGAGATAATCGGATGAGGTGCTGTCGGTTTGACGGACAGACCTACTCCTTAGATTCTCGCGGTTGTGGAACCGGTCTGGTGGAGTTCGAACTGGTGGGGTGAGAGGTAGTCGAGGGAGCTGTGTTTGCGTTCGAGGTTGTCGTACGCGAGGTACTCGCCGATCTCTCGGCGTGCTGCGGGGACATGATTGTATCGGGTCATTTCGAGTTCAGTCTTGAGTGTTCCGAACCCGCTTTCTGCGTATGCGTTGTCGTAGCAGTTGTCGGCGCGGCTCATGCTTTGGGCGATCGCGGCGCGACGCAGGACCGCGCGGTACTTGGTACTCGCGTACTGGCCACCGCGATCGGTGTGGTGGATTAGGCCCGGCTTTGGTTGGCGTTCTTTAATGGCTTTATAAAGAACCGGAAGTACGAGGTCCTCGGTCATATGATCCGCCAAGTGCCAGCCGATGAT
>JAYTCW010000355.1:0-23538 GCA_043736295.1 Planctomycetota bacterium
CATCGAGATGTCGGGCAACTGTTGCGGAACTTTGACGCTGCTGACACAGACCACGATGGGATCGTATTGCAAGAGGAAATCGACGCTTACGGAACCGAAATCGGCAGCAAAGACCCAAAAAACCGTCCGAAGTAAGGGCGGTTGGACGCTACAGTATCGCACAATCGCGGGAACCACGGGGACAAGCCCCAGTGGCAGGAAAGTTCGCTTGCTTCATGGCCTCGCGGGCTTGTGGAGAGACTCGGCCAGAAACTCATACGCCACCTTCCGCGTCGCCGGAGGGAAGTCGTGGGCACAGTCCGGATAATCCGCTCGCAACTGCTTCTCGGCCTCCAACAACTGGTAGATCGGCAGTGCAGCTTGGATCGAGTCCCGCACGCCGGAGACTTCGAAGTTGTCATCATGCACCGGTGAACAGGCGAGGAACGCACGCGGTGCAAACGCCGCCACGATCTCCGGGAAGTCGAACGGCACCTCGTCCGGGTTGTTGTGAGACTCGCTGGCGATGCGTGGCATGTAACGCGGACTCGTCCACCCGGCGAGCTTCCCCCCGTAATACTTGTGGAATCGCGTAAACCCACAACTACTCACCAGCGCCTTGATCCGCAGATCGAAGACAGCTGTGAACATCGTGTTGTGGCCGCCGAGGGAATGGCCGATGCAGCCGATCCGCTGGGGGTCGACCTGCTCCATCGCTTGCAGCACATCAATGGCCCGCATGTTGTCGGAGATGGCCTTCATCGACCCGCTGATGTAACCATGCTCGGGCGGGAAGGTGTAGGGGTACTCGCCAAAGCTGGGGTAGTCGGGGGCGAGGGTCACGAACCCGTGCTGGGCGAGTTCGAGGGCGTAGTGCAGATTGGCACTGCCACCCAAGCCAGCCGGTTCATCCTTGCCGATGCCGATCGTCTGGTGCAGACACAAGACCGCAGCGCGGCGGTCGGTCCCTTTGCGGCTGGCGGTCTTCAGCGTCGGCGGGGGGAGGAAGACCCACGCTTTGACTGGACGATCAGTGGAGTCGGTGATGAACTGGATCTTCTGCCGCTGAAGGCCGCCTTCGAGTTCGGTGCGGTCCAGCACTCGGACCTGCGCCTCGGGCCACTTCGAACGGTCGGGCAGCGGGCCCATGACCTGTTCCATGCGGGCCACGATCTCCTTGCGGCGGATGGCCCAGTCCTCGACCGACTGGACGGGCTGCTCCTCGCCGGACGGGGTGCGATACCACGTCGGGTCGGTGTGGTCGTCAGCGGGGGGAGCTGCGAAGGCGAGTGACGAGAGTAGCAGTGAGCAGATGAGAAGGCGAATCGAGAGAGGCATGGGGGAGTCCTCCAGGGGGGTGATGAGATGTCACATTCCGACGCTGGCAGGTGCGTCGGGAGGGCGAAGCTCCTGCTGAGCCGCGAGCCAAAGGACGCGAGGTGCATTTGCCATATGGCGGTCTCCTGTCTGCCCCCTCTCCCCCGCGATCGATGTCAATCCTTTGGAAGACACGTTGCGGGGGAGAGGGTGGGGTGAGGGGGCCACATCCCTCGCTCAGGCCCCCTCACCCCGGCCCTCTCCCCCACAGCCGAGTCCTCTCTGAAAGCAGTGCCGATTGTGGGGGAGAGGGGGACAGACATGGCAGACTACCGCCAATGGGCGAATGCACTAGGGGACGTGCGAACTGGCGATTGCGGCTCGGCAGGAGCCTCGCCCTCCCGGACCACATCGCCAGCGACCAACGTGCTTCGTTGACCTATGGCAGATCGCTGACGGTGATCGCGCGGAACGAGGCGTCGGTGCTGGGGTCGTGGCCTTGCAGACTGAAGTGTCCGGCGTCGAGCCGCTGGCCCTTGCGCGGGTTGGGATCGGGTTTGCGGGTGTCTTCCCAGTGAACGACGGCGTAGCCGTTGACATAGGTGGAGAAGCGCGGGCCGCTGGCGATCAGGGTCACGGTGGCCCATTGGTTGTCGAAAGCCACTAAGCTACGTGCATTCACTCGCCTAAAAATCGCTCCTGTGCCCGCATTGTTTGGAAAGTCTCCTGGCCCGCCAAAGTTCCCTGGTACGAGGAGATGCGAATTGGCCTGCGCCTTAAAGTTGGCATGTTTTACGCTACTGTTATCCACCTGCATCTCGTACCCATTCGACTTCGCCTTCTCAGTTCCGGCCTCCGCACGAAAGAATATCCCGGTATTGACCTCGTAGGCATTCGTCCTCGTCTGAGCCTGCAACACAAAATCCTTGTGCTGCGACTCTGATTCGAGGAACCCCTCCCCGCCCTTCACATGGATCGTGTCTTCGACTTCTAATCCGTCTTTTCTTTTGAACGACTCGTGTTCGACGGTGAACTCCCCCTTCGAGCCGGGGACAACTCGCCAGCCAGACAAGTCAGTCCCATTAAAGAGCGGCTTCTGGTTCAGCGGCTGGAGGGCGATGTTCTTGAACTCGATCTTGCCCGCGTTCTTCTGCAGCCCGATCAGACCCGACCGGCGGGCCTCGGGGCGGGTGTCGGCGTAGGTGCAGACTTCTTTCCCATCGAGCGACACGGTGATCTTGGTTCCATCCGCTATCAGTAGGAACGTGTGCCAGTCACCCGACCCCTGGATCGGCTCAGCGGTCTTCTGCAAACCGACGATGGCTCCGGTGAGGTAGCCCTCGGGGTGTTCGTCGACGATGTTGACCTCGTAACAGTCCTTCAAGACATCCTTCGGCTCCCGCAGTGACCGCAGGAAGACCCCGCTGTTGCCCCCAGCCGCCATGCGGTAATCGCAGCGGAACTGGTAATCCGCGAACGGGGTGTACGTCAGCAGCAACCCCTTCGGTCCGGCGTCGGCTGTGATCGTTTTGTCCTCCACCTTCCAATTCACTTCGGCAGCGTTCGACTCCCAGCCGAAGAGCGAGTGGCCATCAAACAGCGAGATCCAGCCCTCGGCGATCTCGGCTTCGGTGAGCGGGTTAAAGTACGGCACCACGGGGCCGGGAGGAGCCACGTCCTTCAGCGGGTCATTCTTGGCCGCAGGCTTGGCTGCTTCAGGAGCGGCTGGCTTCGCTTCGGGGACCACGCCAGAGGTCGTCTTGTCCGTCTCCTTCACAGCTGCAATGACCGCTTCCGCCTCTTGAACGGTTTTCTTCGACTCCTCGATCACCTGTTCCGGTGTCTTCGGAGCGGGCGCGCTCGGCTGGCAACCCAGCAGTGCCACCAGACCGAAGCCCAGCCCCCAGCAGCGCAGGCCAATGAACGGGCCAGTCAGGAATCGAGCGGGTGTGTGCAGCATCGGTGGGTGCCTGTGAAAAGATGCCATGTCTGTTCTGCGAATCGCCCCAGATGACGGGATACGCCGTCTCCTGGAGCCTCAGTGGACCGTAATCTGTTGTGAAGGAGAACTCGATTCTCGTGGTCCGTGAAGTCTAGATCATGGGGTCGCCGGATGCGCCCTCCCGGAGAAGATGAGTGCCGATTTAGACCGTGACAGGACACTCGCCGGAAGTTCTGCGGTGAATGGATCGCATGGCGTGGAGCGTTGCCACCTACCTCGTGCGGTTTGTTTTCAACGCCTCGCGTGCCGTCGCGTCCAACACTCCGCGCAGGCTCATTCGCAGCAGCGTCAACTGCCCACCGTGGACTTGACCAGCGGCGTCTTTGAACCCCGATTCGAACAAACACAAGATCGAACCGTCCGGGTGAAAGGCCAAGTCGCTATACCCCGACACGCCCGGCTCCAAGACCACTCGCGGGGACCAGTTCAGGCCGTCATCAGCGCTGGCTTGCAGTGACAGATTGCGACGAGGAAGCGATTTGCTGCCGCCCTGAACCAGTTCAACAGCGGGCGCGGCGTCCGAAGAGTCGGGGCCGACGTGGATCAAATTCACGCGGTTGTCATGTCTGACCCCGAGCAGGCTCGCCATGCAAATCGGCTCAAACAGGTCCGGGTGAAAGGCCGGGGTCGACCAGCCATCGAACCCGTTGGCACTCCACGTGACCAGTCGCCGATGCCGGGCCGACTCGTTACGGATGCTCAGCAGCAGGCTGCCATCACTCAACTCGGCAGCGATGGTTTCGCTGGGGTTGGGAGTGACTTCGGTCGTCCCGACGATCAGCGGTCCGCGCATCCAGCTTTGACCGTGGTCATCGCTGACGATGACCGAGACCGCCGAGGGGCGATGAGCGTGCCCCCCAGTTCCTGTGGAGAGCCAGACCGGAACAACGAGCCGCCCCGAGGTCATCGCCACCCCATGCCCCGGCCCGGTGGCCAGCACCTTCCAGTCGTACTCCGCGCGGTACGGCTCGAAAACTTTGGTGATCTCCTCCGGCGGGCACCAAGTCTCCCCGTCATCGCAGCTGTGGGTGATGAAGCACCGCATGTACTCCAAACAGAACAACAAATGCAGCCGCCCATCCCGCTCGGCGATCATGACCGGGTTGTTGTAGGTGACTTCGCCATCCACTGCGAGCTTCTTATCGAGAGCCACCGGGTTCTTGGTCTTGGGACCGGGGACATCAGCGATCTTCACGGGGAGCGAGAAGGTCTTGCCGCCATCCGTGCTGCGCCGCATGACCAGATCGATCGGCCCCCAGTCGCTCCCGGCCCGTTGGCGAGCTTCGCAGTAAACGATCACCGTGCCCTTGGCAGTCACCACGAGGCCCGGAATCCGATACAGGTCGTACGCCCCGTCCCCGCCTCGGAACAGATCAAGACGCGACTCCACCAGCGGGGCATCTTCCGCCCGCACAGGTGATACCACCATCCCCATCGACACAGCCCACAGGCTGGCCAGACACACTCGGAGAAACATCGAATACTCCAGATCCGTGAGGAATCGAACGATTCTGTCATGGACTTTCTTCCGAATGCCTGAGCGGGCAATTCGGGACCACGAGACGAGAGATGCCAGGAATCCAGCACGTCGAGAGGACTGGAATATAGTGCATGGGAGAGGACCGGGCGACACAGGGGCATTCGGTTGCGGTGAGTCATTACGATCTCGTTCCCAAGCTCCGGCTTGGGAACGCATATCCGCGAAGCTCCGCTTCGCCCGCGAGCCAACTGACTCGGTATCGCGGGGTAGCCCGGACGCTGCTTTGAGCGAGACACGGTCTGAGTCTTTGCGAAGGCCGTGGTCTTCCGGTGTCGTCACATCCTTCGAAGACTCAGGGTGTGCCCTCCGATCGCTTCACATCGCGTGCCCAATTGCTCCGAGTCGCTCACCCGCAGCGAGCGGGGCGGCGTCAGCCCCCCGTGCCCGAGCGACAGGCTTCGACCACAGTGGGGTCGGTGAGCGTGACAGCGCCGCACAGCACGGCGGACTGACGTCCAGCCGCTCGCAGTCGATCAATAATGTCTGCCCACTCTCATCATGGTCATGCCCTCGCCGAAGGTCTGGTCGCCTCGTCAAGGCTTGATTTTGGCGTTCGCCTCCCTCGGGAGGGCGAGGCTCCTGCCGAGCCGCTACTGCGAGTTGATGTGTCCCCTGGCTCGCGGCTCAGCACTGGCTTCGCCCTCCCCGGCGAGCCAGGCTCAACCCCAATTCCAAGCCTTGACGGGTCACTGGTCGCCCGTGGAGAGAGGAGGGGGTAGAGGCACGCAACGGACCCCCATTCTGATGCACACACCGCGTTCTCGCTGCCCCTTTGGATACGCTGCACCCAGTCCTCCGGCCTGATACCATTCCAGCGGTCGCAGCCCACCCTGGGTGACGCGTGTCCCCGGAATGGTGGGCCTGCGCCCAAAGCGGCTGGTCCCACCCTACATCCCTCTTTTGTCGCGTGAACCCATGAAAGCCCTGCGCCTTAACCAGCCCAAGCAGTTCGAACGCATCGACATCCCGGAGCCGAGTGCCCCCGGTCCCGGTGAGGCGCTGGTGCAGACGCATGTCATGGGGGTCTGCGGGACCGACTTGAGCGGGTATCTCGGCAAGATGCCGTTCTTCAGCTACCCGCGGATTCCGGGGCACGAACTGGGGGTGCAGGTGCTGGCTGTCGGTGAGGGAGTGACCAACGTTCGGCCCGGTGACCGCTGCTCCGTCGAGCCGTACATCAACAACCCCGACAGCTTTGCCAGCCAGCGCGGTGCCGGGAACTGCTGCCAGAACTTGCAGGTACTCGGCGTGCATCGCGACGGGGGGTTAAGGTCGCGCTGGACGCTCCCGGCGAGGAAGCTGCATCAGTCAGAGAGCCTGAGTTATGAACAACTGGCCCTCGTCGAGACGCTGGCGATCGGGTGTCACGCGACCGATCGCGGAGGGCCGAAGGCAGCGGAGCATGTCCTCATCATCGGGGCTGGGCCGATTGGTCTGGCGACACTGGAATTCACGCGGCTCAGCGGCGCGATCATCACCGTGATGGATATGGTCCCCTCGCGGCTGGAGTTCTGCCAGACGCAGTACGGCGTCGAACACACGATCGTGTTCAAGGGAGACGGTTCCGAGCTCGAACAGATGAAGCAGATCACCGGCGGCGAGTTCTACACGGTCGTGACCGATGCGACCGGCAACGCCAAATCGATGGCCAATGCGATCCACTATGTGGCCCACGCCGGGACGCTGGTGTACGTCGGCATCACCACCGATCAAGTCTCGTTCCCGCACGTCTGGCTGCATGCCCGCGAGATGACTCTCAAGGGAAGCCGCAACGCGCTGCCGGGGGACTTCCACAAGATCATCAAGCTGATCGAACGCGGGACGATCAACACCGCCCCGTGGATCACGCACCGCACACACTTCGATCAGGTGATCGACGTGTTCGAGAGCTTTACGAAGCCCGAGACCGGCGTCATTAAGGCGGTGATTCAGGTGGAGTAAGGGGGCCAGTTTACGTGACCTCTCCCGCGCGAGTGATCCGAGGGACAGGGAAATCGTGACAGCCACAGTCATCCCTGAAATCTGTGCAATCTGTGGACAAACTTGCCGCACGGGAGAGGCTCGATGGAAGGGAGTCTGGTACACAGATTTCGCAGATTGGCACAGATTACATTCTCCCACGACACTCGATTTGCAGCTGTGAAGCGAAGGACGTTGCCTCACAAAAACGGCATTCACCGAGTTGCCCGAGGCAGCTCAGAATTCGCTCGTTTGATCAGGCGAGAGCTGGGGCGAGGAGACTTCCACGAGGCGTTTGCGTGCCCCTCACCCCGGCCCTCTCCCCACAGTCACCTCCTCCCAGATAATGCACATCGCCAGTGGGGAGAGGGGGCAGAGGAAGCAGGTTGCCGATTTTATTTGACTCGCACAATCGGCCTGTGGCCAACTTCCCTCCGCTTGCCCGCGATCCGCTGTCCCGGTATTGTCGATCCGGGGCGATACGTTCTCAGCTGATGGCACTGCGGAACGCTGTTTCGTGGATGCTCATCCCCGCGCGGTAACCGCGCGGAGCTGTTTCACCCGGTCCGAATGCAAGGCCTGAGCTGGATTCCGCGACTGCGGAAAATTGCTCATGCATCACGAGTTTGGTGGGAGCGTATCGCCCTCTTCTTGAGACACTTCTTGCTTGTTGCTCCCACTCACGATCCGCTGAGTTCCGCTGATGGAAGAGATCCTTCGAACGCTGCGGGCGATACTTCTCGCGGGGCCTTGGACGCCGATGGGGGCCGAAGAGCGACTGCGGGCGGCTTGTGCGGGAGTGGTCCCGCAGGCCCGCTGGGTGGGGCCACTGATTCGGCGTTTGTTTGCGGTCTACCGGGAAAGACAGTCGCCTGAGCGGAAAGCACTGGCACAGTTCCTGATGCGGGATAAGCGCCTTCGCACTGCGATTCAGAAGATTGAACCACCGCCGCGTTTCAACCTGGCCGCCGCGATGGCCCCTCGCATGGCTCCCGTGTGCGACCGCTTTCGCGAGTGGCAATTTCCATCGCTCACGTCCAAGCTGGAACTGGCTGAGTGGTTGGGGGTCACGAGTGCCGAGGTCGATTGGCTCACTCGATCACGCCGCGATCGCCCGGTCGAGAAGGAGCACTACCGTTACCGCTGGGTGCCGCGTCCGGGGCGACCGCGACTGTTCGAGATTCCTCGTCTGCGTATCAAGCAGGCTCAGCGAAAGCTGACTGAACTCTTCGCAGTCATCTCGCCGCATACAGCTGCGCATGGGTTCGTGCCGGGTCGGTCGGTCGCGAGTTGTCTGGAGCCGCATGTCGGGCAGGAGGTCGTGCTGCGGATGGACCTGCAGCATTTCTTTCCCTCGATCCGGCGAGGGCGCGTGATGGCTATGCTCAGGGACTTCGGCTACCCCGAGTTGGTTGCGAAACTCATCGCGCGGCTCGTGACGGCCACCGTCCCCCAGCCGATTCTGGAAGAGGCTCGCCCGTTGTGCGGGGAGCAGGCGTTCGAGGTGTTGTGTCACGCGCTCGGTCAACCGCATTTGCCGCAAGGGGCACCGACCTCGCCGGTGATCGCAAACCTCGTCGCCTGGAAGCTCGACTGCCGCCTGGCCGGACTCGCAGAGAAAGTCGGTGCCAAGTACACGCGGTACGCTGACGATCTGATCTTCTCGGGAGACCGGTCGTTCGGTCGTGGGCTGGCCAAGTTTCGCGAATTGGTCCTGGCGATTGCCCTCGACGAGGGGTTCTTCATCCGCCACCACAAGACGCGGACCATGCGCCGCGGTGGTCGGCAGATCGTCGCCGGGCTGGTCATGAACCAGCGGCTCAATGTCCCGCGCGAGGATTACGACCAGTTGCGAGCGATCCTCCATAACTGTGTCAGAGATGGACTGGCGTCCCAGAACCGGGACGAGCATCCCGATTTTCTGGCACACCTGCAGGGGAGAGTGGCCTACGTGGCCGCGACCAATGAAGAGCGCGGGCGGAAGCTGAGGGGGCTGCTGTTGCAGATCGAAGGCATGTGATCGCACCTCACGGTTGGCTAGTATGTCACACTGAGGGGACACGAAATTCCAAGAAGACCCTCACACAAAGGCACAAAGGCACAAAGAAGAAGTGGGGATCAAACGGCACCTTCCGTTGATCGATGGACTCCATGACTTTGTGCCTTCGTGCCTTTGTGTGAGACATTCCTGCCAGAGTCAAAGTGACACACTGGCCAAGCCTGGGATTGCACCTCGTCGACTCTTCCAATTCGCGGGGGATTTCATGACGATGGTCTACACTTGGCGGATGTGGTCCGAACAGAGTCGGTGCATTGGCTCCGGCCGGGAGAGTCGTTTTTCGCTCCGCGAAAGGGCGTTCTTTCGCGGAGCGAAAGACGACTCTACGGGATGCCTCGATCCGCTCTCACCCCGACGCCTTGGCGAGCCTACCCATGCTGAAACGCATCACAATCAATCGCGTCGACCCGCTGTCGGCGGGGATGGTACTTGGTTGTTTGGGTGTGGCGGTTGGCCTTCTCGTGGGACCAGTTCTCGGATTGGCGATGATGATCGATGATGGAGATCGTTGGATTCGGTCGCTCGGAGGTCTGCGACTGGTGCTGGGAGGTGTCGTTCTCATTCTGGCACCTGTCTTTTACGGGATGGTTGGGTTTATTACCGGGCTGCTGATGGCAGTGGTCCATAATACAGTGGTGAAGTTTTTCGGAGGCCTCGTACTCGAGGTCGAGGACGACAGTGAAGACGATGACGACTGAGAAAACACCCGTGGGATAGGCTTCCAGCCTGTCGTATTTCGATGCTGACCAACGACAGGCTGGAAGCCTATCCCTCGGACCAGAAAGGAAACCGCATGCAACTCGGACTGATCAACTCCGCCTGGGCTCAAGCCGGACGCGGCACGGCGTGGGGGATTGCCAAAACCAAGGAGATCGGGTTCGACTCGATCGACATCTTTGCCGATCCGCTCGACATCGATATCCGCGAACGCCAGCTGATCCGCACCGAGTGCGCGCGGCACGGGTTGCCGATCATCTCGGTGTGTTGCGTCGCAACGGGTCTGGTGGACTTCAACCCCAGTGTGCAGCGGTTCCATCTGGAGCGGTGCGAGGCGTACCTCGACATGGTGTATGAGTTTGGCGGGCAGAATCTATTGCTCGTGCTGGGCGAGTACATCTGGAACCAAGAGGTGATCCCGCCCGCTGAGCAGTGGCGGACGGCGGTCGAGAACTGCCGTCAACTGGCCGATCATGCGGAGTCGTTGGGGTTGCAGATCGCCCTGGAGTTGGAGCCGTTCCCGCTGTCGCTGCTGAATGATGTCGATTCGATGGCCCGGTTCATCAGCGATGTGGGGCATCCGGCCTTGGGGGCGAACATCGACATCTCGCACCTGGCCTTGGCGAAGGTGGCTCCGGAGGAGTTGCAGCAGCTGCGGGGGAAGTCGTTTCACGTGCATATCTCGGATTGCGACGGCAAGAAGCACGGCGACCTGCCACCGGGTCGCGGCGTGGTGCAGTTCGAGCCGTACCTGGAGCAGATCCGCGACCTAGGGATTCCGGGGGCGATGTCGATTGAACTCGAATACAGCCCGGAGCCGGACCAGATCGAAGCCTGGGTCCGCGAGGCGTATGAGTCGACTGCGGCCCTGATGCGAAAGTGTGGGCTGCGGGATTGAGCGAGCCGCCTGCCAATGAGTCACCGACTCCGAACCTTCCCGTAGCCACGTTCGCCAGAACGTGGGGGACGCTGCATGGGCTGGTCGTAGTCGTGGGGGCATTGACACTCGCTTCACTGACAGTCCTGATGACACCATCGATTCCCTTGGGAGTGCCCGAGGAGTGGACTTGGGCTCGCCGGGCGTGGCCCGAGATCGACCCATTGGCTGGCGTCTGGAGCGTGCTGCTCGGCGCCGCCTATTGGGGTGTCGTGCGGTGGGGAGAGCCCCGTAGCCTGGACCCCCAGGTCCGGGAGTCCAGTCGCGATATCGACCGCACTCAGCCTTCGAAGCTCACCCGGACTTGGGGGTCCAGGCTACGGGATGTTCGGCTGGCGGGATTGTGCCTGCTGGCGTTTGTCTGGCTGTTCGGGATGCTCAGCTTTCCACCGGACTATCAGGGAATCGGTCGCTCGCCCAGCGTACTGTACTACCAGCGGACTGAGGGGTACTTTCATCAGGCGGCCTTCGAAGTCACCGACTCGCGCGAGTTCCTGCACAACTACCGCGATTCAATCAGCAGCGGGGATGACCCGGATCGGTATCTCCATCTGGGCACCCATCCTCCGGGGCTGACGCTAGGGTATCGCGGACTGCTGGTCTTGTTCGAGAGATCGCCACGACTGGCCGAGGCATTGATCGCCATCGAGCCGCCCGCCATTCGCGAAGGCTTCGCAGCACTCAGGCAGTTTCCCACACCAAAGGAGCAATTGCTGACCACCCCGGAAGAGGCCACCCTGTGGGCCGCGACGCTGCTCACTCTCGCAGCTGCGGCTGCCACTTGCTGGCCGATCTATCGACTCGCCGCTCGTATGGGGGGGCCGGTGGTCGGGTGGCGTGCGGCTGTCCTGTGGCCGCTTGTGCCGAGCTTGCTGGTGTTCTTTCCGAAGTCGGACTTGTTGTGTCCACTGATCGGAACTGCCAGCTGCTGGTTGTGGCTGGATGGCTGGTCGCGATTGCGGTGGGGGCGATGCTTTTTGGCGGGAGTGGGATTCTTCGCCGGTTTGCTGTTGACGCTGGCCCTCGCGCCGATTGCGTTGCTATTGGTGGTGCAGACGATTCTGGAGCGCTGGACCCGACGGGAGGAGTTCGCGGATCGGCGTGTGGTGGCCGATGTCGGAGCGGTGTGTGCGGCGTGCGTGGGATTCTCGATTCCGTGGATCGCGGTATCGATGTGGGGCCACTGCAACGTGCTGGCGATCTGGATGCAAAACCTCCATAACCACGCGATGTTTTACGACCACAACAGCCGCAGCTACTGGACGTGGCTCGTTGTAAATCCGTTTGAGGCGGCCCTCGCGCTGGGGGTGCCGATTGTCAGCCTGATGATGGTCGGTCTGTTCCGCTCGATCCGGGAACGTGTGCAGCAACGAGTCGGATTCTCGCAGTCAATGGCTTGGTTCGGCGTGTGGGCGTTCTTGTGGCTCTCGGGCAAGAACATGGGCGAGGCGGCAAGGCTGTGGATATTTCTGGCACCGTGGGCGGTCATAACAGCGGCTTTGGCGTTGCAACGCCCAGGGGTTGCAACCCCCGGGCTTTCCACGCGAGACGAGATTGAACGCCAGCGGTCGTGGAAGTGGCTACTCGCTCTGCAACTGCTCGCCTGCCTGTGGACATCGGCCTGGGTGGATGGGTTTCACTTTGCGGACTTGCTGCCGAAGTGACTTCTCGCTGTGTGAGGTTGACCCGGCAGTGTTGTGATCGATCTACTGCGTCACAGGATTCCCTTGGCCTGGCCAATGTGAGCTTTTGGAGTCTGCCACCCTCGGGAGGGCGAGGCTCCTGCCGAGCCGCTTACGAGAGTCGACGTGACCCCCGGCTCGCGGCTCAGCAGGAGCTTCGCCCTCCCGAGGGCACGTCCGACGATCCTATACCTAGAATTGATTGATCACTCACCCCTCATCGCACATCGTTCAGGCTCTGCTTTCATGCGCGTCATCGTCACCGGCGGAGCCGGATTCATCGGCAGCCACATCGTCGAACAGCTGTTGGTTGCGGGCCACGAGCCACATGTCATCGACAACTTATCGACGGGGAATCGGGACAATCTGCCCATTGGCGTTCCTCTACATGAAGTGGATGTTCGCGACCCCGCTGCTGTGCAAAAGGTGTTCGAGGCGGTTCGCCCTCAAGCGGTCACGCACCAAGCAGCGCAGATGTCGGTGAGTCTCTCGGTACGCGAGCCGTACTTTGACGCCGATGTCAACGTCATGGGCCTGCTGTCGGTGCTGCAAGCTGCGGACCGTACGGGGGTCGAGCGGTTCGTGTTCGCGTCCTCGGGCGGAGTGCTGTATGGAGATGTCTACACGCCCGCTCCCGAGTCGCACCCCGCCGACCCGGTCTCGCCGTATGGCATCAGCAAGTGGGTCGGCGAGCGATATCTCAAGTTCTACGCCGCCAACACGCCCATGAAGTGCATCGCCCTGCGGTACTCCAATGTCTTCGGGCCGAGGCAGAACCCGCATGGCGAAGCGGGGGTCTTCGCGATCTTCTGCCAACGGCTGCTCCGCGGCGAGTCGGCCACAATCAACGGCGATGGCAAGTACATTCGCGACTATGTCTACGTGACCGATGTCGCCGCTGCGAACGTCTGCGCGTTGACCCGCCCAGCTGTGGAGGCATTCCGGCCTTACAACGTCGGGACGGGCATCGGCATCGACACGAATCAGGCGGGCGAGGCCATTCACCGCGAGTGTCAACGCTTGGCTGGCGACCTGAGGAAGGTGCCGGAGTTTGGTCGCGGTCCCGCCAGAGCCGGAGATTTGCGGTCGAATCTGATTGACGCGACCCGTGCAGCCCAAGCCTGGGGTTGGCAACCTCAAGTCGACTTTAAGACCGGTCTACGGCAAACCGTGGAATGGTTCCATGCGGAAGCAGCGGGGAGCAGGCACTGATCTTGGGCGAGGGGCCTGTGGACACCGAACTGCCAGACTTCCGAAGTCTCGGAAGACTTCGGAAGTCTTTGGGGACATGAAGTCAGCCCGCTCGGCTTACCGGGAATCTCCACTCGCACGAACTACAGGAACCGGACGGCGACGCACAAACAGCATCGCAAAAGCACCGGCAGCTGCGGCGAGGATCATCCACAGTCTGGAGGCCGGTGGAGAGGGTAATGGTTCCTCAACTTCAACGGCGAAGATATCGTCCGCAGTGTCCGTCAGGGCACTTGGGATTAACGGTTCGTCGGGAGGCAGCGGGGCGACCAGTAATGGTTGCCGACTCGTTGCGACATCGTTCAGGTCTTGAGTCCGCCAGTCTGCGGCGACTGCCAGAAGTTCCGGGTTCGTCGGTTCCCGCTCTTCGAATCTTTGGGCCGGCTGACGAGTCGGGGCCTTTGCGGGGAAAGGAAGTGGCACATGTTCGTGGTTGGCAAAACCAGTGGTCTCTTCGGCCAGACCATCCGCCGATGGCAATGACCCCAACTTCGCCTGGACGACTTTGTTGGTTTCCAAGCGACCGTCTTTCGCTCTGGCAAGACCCGGCGAGACCTCGTCTACAGTACTCGTCAGCGTCTGGGGTTCGTTCGCGGCACTCTGCCACTCGGTCCGCGATTTCGGGAATTGATCATTGAAACGTGATCCACGCGAGGAGACTCCCGGCGAAATTCGCATCACTGGCTGCACGGGTGGCTTCTTCTTGGTCACTGCCCAAGGAGCGTTCGTGGATTCCGTCGAGACTGCCCCAGTGTTCGACTGATTCGCGAGTGGAGTTCCCGGACGGACGCTTCCTCCGAATGTCCGAGACGCCGGCAGAGCAGCTCTCGAAACATGTTCCTCCGACTTTCCAGCTGAATGGCCTAACGCACTTGCTCTCTGCTGTTCATCGCTGCGGATCTTCATCAAGACCGATCGCACGAGGTCGGCGGGCTGCTCCTCACCGGCTCCAAAGAACAGATTCTCACTGTCAGCAATTCGTTGGGCAAGTTGAGCCACGCGAAAGGCGGACCGGTGTTCTCCCTTGTTGAGGAGCGACTTGGATTGTGTCAGCAGCGTTTGGACTCGAGCTTTCGCCTCAGCTTGTTGAGACTCATCCGGCTGTCCTGGGTTCACCGCTGGGGGTTTGGTTTTCGGAGTCGAGGCCACACGCGGGACTGGCTCGGCAGTGCCCTCAGAACTCTCGATGTCCGCGAGTGGCTGCTGGGCCGCTGGTTGGGTGGTCATTGTCGAACGAGTCGTTGTCGGGGCTTTCTGGGACCAGGGATGTTCGCTGCTTCCGTCGAAGCTTGCTCGCCCGAGGCGCTGCTGGGGCTTCTCGGACAGGGAAGAGGGCTTTTGAACTTTGACTGTCGCTTCGTCCTCATTGATGAGATCAGCTGTGGTGGGTGAGCGCCGCGAACGGTCCAACAGCGGCTCAGCCGTCTCTACGACTCCCTCACCATCTTCTCCCGATACGGTCTGAACTTGGCGGTCCAGGTCATCACCGGCCCAGTCCGCTGTCGCCAGATCAGCATCATCCAGAGAGGCCCGGCCAATTTCCGACTTTGCAGATGTTTGTGACGCAAACTCAGTCGACTTTACGGTCGTCTTCGAAGATGTCCGCTCATCGCTTGGCTGGGTGGCACGAGACTTGGAGGCCAGAAGTTCTTTCGACTTCGCCCCATTCGTTTCCTGCTTTTTCCGCTCGGCAACGTGACGTTCTGCTTCGATTGCTTCGCGACCCGCAGTTTCCGACAGGCTTGATGACAGATCACGCGATCCGCTTGTGCATCCGCACAACGCGAACCCGGACAGGCACGTCATCGCAACTGCAGAAAACCATCGATTTCGATCACGCATTGTGTTGCGCATAGCACGTCCCCCCAGACGTATAGACACTAGTCTTCTCGTCGTATCGTCTCTGGGGGTTCTCTGACGTGAAGTGATTCTGCTTGTTATTCCGATTTTATGACAGCGACTCCCTAGTCCGGTCGTAGCTCTTACCAAGACAACACTTTGATCTCAAAACCGATACGAATCGAATCTGACTCATGTCAGGAACGTGTTCGTCCCCTGATGAGGGATGGTCACACAAAGCGACGATTCAAAGGCTTTTTGCCTTCTCCAAAGGCGTCATCAACACTCCTCACCATTCACCCACACGTCATTAACCACTGGCCACCGACTTATCCACACTCTTTTCTCTCGATGATTTCCAGTAAACTCCACAGACTGTTACACTTGTGTCCGAATCCAATCCTCAGTTACTCGCTTTTTCTGCGACGTATACTGATACTGGTGATTCAATCTTCTTTGTTCTCCCGGAAGAACGATTCCCATGAAGCTCGTCTGTTCACGTCAACTCTTGGCCACTGCGTTAGCCACTGTCAGTGGAGTTGTTCCCACAAGAACCACCAAAGACATCCTGAAGAACATCAAGCTGATCGTCAACGATGGCGTCGCCACGCTGATCGGCACCGACCAGGAAGTCGGCATCCGCTACCAACTCCCGGAAATCCAGTCGAGTTCCCCCGGTGAGGTCTTACTACCCACTCAACGAGTCACAGCCATCCTTCGTGAACTCCAAGACTCCGATGTGACGATTGATGTGAATGAGCGTTCACTTAAGATCAAATCCGGTCAGAGTGAGTTCAAGCTCTCCGTCGAAGACCCCGCTGAGTTCCCCGAGGTCACCGCCTTCACCGAGAAGGACTACCACGTCATCGCCGGTTCCGTACTCAAACAAGGGATTCAGCGGACGATCTTCTCGACCGATGTGGAAAGCACCCGCTACGCCCTAGGCGGCGTACTGATGGAACTCCGCAAGGACAGTGTCACCCTCGCGGCAACTGACAGCCGTCGCTTGGCCGTCTTCAAGGCCGCTGCCTCAGCCCAAGGGCGTGTGGCCGAAGAGGTAGTGGCCCCCGTGATCCCCGCCAAGGCAATGCAGCTGATCGAACGCAGCATCCAGAGTGGTGAGCAAGAGGTCCACATTGCCTTGCATGCGAACGACGTACTCGTACGGAGTGGCAATTCGACGATCTATGCTCGCTTGGTCGAAGGGCGATTCCCGCGCTACCAAGATGTGATCCCGAATGACTACTCCCGCACAGTGTCGTTTGTGGTTGGGCCGTTCCTGTCGGCAGTGCGTCAAGCGATGATCGTGACGAATGAGGACAGCAAGGGGGTCGACTTCGCTTTCGACTCCGGGGCGTTGACGCTCAAGAGTTCAGCGAGCGATGTCGGGACATCCAACGTCCAGATTCCCATTAGCCTGGAAGGGGACGATGTGTCAGTGACGTTTGATCCCAAGTTCGTCGCTGAGTTCTTGCGAGTGCTGGAGTCCTCCAGCCAGGTCACTCTCAAGATGGTTGATGAGAATAGTGCCGCAGTCTTTATGGCGGACGAGAACTACACCTATGTCGTGATGCCGCTGGCTCGCGACTAAGTGGATGTCCCCCGTGGGAATCAGACTGAGGCAAAGTTTGGAACACTAATCTCTGCTAATCTTCACTGAAGAAGAAGCCATCCTGGAGAGGGATTAGTGTAGATCAGCGGAAATTAGTGTTCCAAACTTCCTCATGAGATCATGATTGAGATCCCTTTTTCATGGATTGAGACATGAGACCACCTCGCAAACCGCCGGAACCACTTTTTACGCCTCCCCCGATTCGCGAGGCGAAGAAGCTGGGAGACGTGTTGTCTCAGGTGATTGCGATGCGAGGCATCGGTCGCATCCGAGGGGATCGACAGCTGGCGGATGCTTGGAAGAGTGTAACTGATCCGGAAGTCGCAGCGGGTTCGCGTCCCACGATCTTTAAGAATGGGGTCCTGCAAATACTCGTGACGAGTTCGACGCTGTTGGGTGAACTCGTCAGCTTCCACAAGTCGGTGATACTGGCCCGCCTGAAAGCGGAGCATCCGGAGCTCAAGGTGCGTGACCTCAAGTTTAAGCTACAGAGTCGCGGATAAGGCTCGGGTCGTTTCCACGACCAATCATCAGGCAGACATTATGCCCGCCAAACCCGAAGCTGACGTTCATGGCGTAGTCGATATCCGCTTGCACCGAACCAGAACCCGGCAGGTAATTCAGATCGCATTCGGGATCCGGGTTCTTGAGATTGATCGTCGGGGGGAGTTGTCGGTCCACCAGTGCCATGCAGCAAATGGCCATCTCTAAACCAGCCGCTGCACCGATAAGGTGACCCGACATGCTCTTGGTGGAGCTAATCCGGAGTCGCTCAGCTGCGGCTCTAAAGCCTGCCTTGAGGGCCAGTGTCTCGGCCGCGTCATTGAATTTGGTACTGGTCCCGTGGGCGTTCACATAGATGCGATCCGCAATCTCCTCGGGCAGGAGTCGGCTATTCTGGAGGCATTCAGCCACGGATCGACCCGCTTCACAGGCACCGGGGTCGGGCTGGGTAATGTGGTAGGCATCGGAGGTGACGCCGCGACCGAGGAACTCCGCATAGGCTTTCGCTCCCCGCTGGCGGAGATGACTTTCCGATTCAAAGATGAGGCAGCCCGCTCCCTCGGACATGATGAGTCCGCTGCGTTCACGATCGAAGGGGCGAACAGCTGCGGTGGGATTGTCATTGAAACCTTTGGCCATCGCCCGCATGTTGATGAATGACGCCATGCCGAGTCGGGTCAAGGATGCTTCGGTGCCCCCAGTAATCACCACATCCGCTTCGCCGCAGGCGATCAGTCTGGCGGCATCGATCATCGCATGTCCACTCGACGCACACGCACTACTCACTGTGTAGGCCGGTCCTTTGAACCCCGTGGCGATGCAGATATTCGCAGCGGCGGCATTAGGCATGAGGAGGGGAATGGTCATCGGGCTGACCTTGCGAGGTCCACCCCTCAATAGGTTCTCTGTCTGCTCTTGAAGCGTCAGTAACCCAGACAGACCGGCCCCGAGGACGACGGCTCCGTTTCGTCCCAACGAATGCTCGGCCAAGCCAGCATCATCCAGAGCCTGCAAGGCGGCAGCCACCGCAAATAGCGAGGCCCGATCCATCTTGCGAGCTGCGGTCCGCTCGTTGACTTCGACGATTTTCGGGTCGAAGTTACGGACTTCCCCACCGATCTTGACTTCCAGATCAGACACATCGATCTGGGTCAGTTGAGCGACACCCGACTGCCCGGCAAGCAGCTGTCGCCAAACGGTTTTGCGGTCGTTCCCCAGAGGGCAAACCAGTCCAACGCCAGAGATAAAGACCCGCTGCATTCGATGATCCGATGCCGATCAGAACTCAGCTTCGGGAAGAGGCAATTCCCGAGAGCCGGAGTGGCGGGTGACAGTGTCACCCGCGAGAGGAGTGTGAAGTGTGCCGGATGATAGTCGAAGCCCGTCTGGAGAAAAATCGCAATCCCTTGTGCGGGCTGAATTTCAGAGAGTCGCGGCGGGTCGAGTCCTCGACTAGAATGTTGCAGCCGCACGGATTCCGAGGTTGCGAGTCCCCAGAATCACCGTGTGGCACGAGCGGATCAGGGGTCCAGCATGCTTGCCGGGGGCGTCGAACCCTCGCCAGTCGATCTCCGGGCGATGAGGCGTGGAATGAGTTGTACGACATACCAGCACTTGGGAGCCCATCCGACCGTTCAGGACGGCAGGGCCGGGGTGTACTTCGCCGTCTGGGCGCCCAATGCTCTTGAAGTCTGCGTCATTGGCGACTTCAACCACTGGAATCACGGAGCGTTCTTCCTCAACTCCAGTTCGAACGGAGTCTGGTTTGGCTTTGTGCCCGGCATCGGTTCGGGCGAACACTACAAATACAGCTTGTGTTCCCCGACCGGGGAGATCATCCAGAAATCCGACCCGTACGCCTTTGCCTCCGAGGCTCCCCCCAAGACGGCGAGCATCGTCTCCCCGGTGCTGGACGGGTTCGATTGGCAAGACGGCTCCTGGATGGAGCGGCGGCGAACGACGAATTGGTCGCAGAAGCCCGTCTCGATCTACGAGGTCCACCTTGGTTCCTGGAAGCGCCCCTGGGACGGGCGGAAGTACTGCTCCTACCAGGAACTCGCCCAACAGCTGGTCTGGTACTGCCAGGACATGGGCTTTACTCACCTCCAGCTAATGCCGGTCTCGGAGTACCCGTTCGATGGGTCATGGGGTTACCAGCCGACGGGTTACTACGCTCCGACCGCCCGGTACGGCAGCCCGCAGGACTTTAAGTTTTTCGTCGACTACTGCCATCAGCATGAGATCGGCGTCTTGATCGACTGGGTGCCCGGTCACTTCCCGACGGATGGGCACGGCCTCGGGCGGTTTGACGGGACCGCAATGTATGAGCATGAGGACCCGCGCCAGGGGTTCCATCCCGACTGGAATACCTACATCTTTAACTATGGGCGAGCCGAGGTTCGCAACTTTCTGCTGTCGAACGCCCGGTTCTGGTGTGACGTGTATCACGTTGACGGGCTGCGAGTCGATGCCGTAGCGTCGATGCTGCACCTCGATTACTCGCGTCCGGCGGGGGAATGGATCCCGAATGATCATGGCGGACGCGAGAACCTCGAAGCGGTGCAGTTCCTCAAGGACATGAACGTCTCCCTGCATGGCGAGTTCCCTGGCATCCTGACCATTGCCGAGGAATCGACCAGCTGGCCGTTCGTCTCCCGCCCGGTGTACGACGGGGGCCTGGGCTTCAGTATGAAATGGGACATGGGGTGGATGAATGACTCGTTGAAGTACTTTCAACTCGATCCGATCTATCGCCAGCACCATCACAATACGCTGACGTTTCGGTCGATGTACGCCTTCACTGAGAATTTTGTGTTACCGCTATCGCACGATGAAGTGGTGCATGGGAAGTCGTCGCTGATCGCCAAAATGCCGGGCGACCTCTGGCAGAAGTTTGCCAATCTGCGACTGCTGTTGGGCATGCAGTTCACGACTCCGGGTAAGCCGCTGTTGTTCATGGGGGGGGAGATTGCGCAGTGGCTCGAATGGAACCACGACACCCAGCTCGACTGGCCCCTGCTGCAACAGGAGAGCCACTCCGGCATCCAGAAGTTCGTGCGTGACCTGAACCGTGTCCGCCGCGAACAGGCCGCGTTCCACGAACTCGACCACGATCCGTATGGGTTCTACTGGATCAACGCGGATGACTCGCAGAATTGTGCCTTCAGCTGGGTGCGGCGTGGAAAGTCGCCCGCAGAGCAGGTCATCGTGGTGATGAACATGACCCCCGTGCCCCGCGAGAACTACCGGATCGGCGTCCCCCTTGCGGGCCACTGGGGCGAGATCCTCAACAGCGACGCCCGCTGGTACGGCGGGACCGATGTCGGTAACGCCGGCGGAGTCGACACCGAACCCGTTCCTTCGCACGGTCATGCTCAGAGCATCTCGCTGACGTTGCCGCCGCTGGGGATGCTGGTCCTCAAGATCGGGGCGAAAGTCTCCGCTTGATCCGTAAAGGACATGGGGAAGTCTTGGTACACAGATTTCACAGATCGACACAGATTCCGAGGGGAGCATGAGCAATCGCGATCGCTCATGTCGTCCAGCGAACAGACTCTCTTGATCTGTGAAAATCTGTGAAAACTGTGTACGAATCAACTCTTGCTGTCATCGGTGTCACCCTCTCATCTCTTGACGAGCCAATCCCATGCGAGACGGCAAGCACTCAGAACTCACCAGTCAGATCATCAAGAGCTTCTATCTATACAGTGTACAACTCGTTGGGCTATGGCTTCAGCGAGACAGTCTATAAGTATGCACTCGCTCATGAACTGGCTCTGGCGGGTGTTCAAGCAACTGTTGAAGCCGAACTTGCGGTCTATTACCAGGGTCGCCGAGTGGGATTGTACAAAGCAGACTTGCTTGTGAACGGTTGCGTCATCGTCGAACTCAAGTCCGTCAAATCGCTGATCGACGAACATGAAGCCCAGCTCCTAAGCTACCTAAAGGCCACGGAGGTCGAAGTCGGCCTGTTGCTTAACTTCGGCCCGGAGGCACAAATCCAGAGGCGAGTCTACGACAACGAACGCAAGGGATCGCTGAACTGGACCGATCGACTGGAATCCCAATCCCATGTGGACACTCCTGTGAACGACACCTCCGATTCGAGGCCGCGAACCTCCCCTCGCCGGGTCACGGGTTCTCTCAATCTGGTTGTCTTGCGAGTGGCTGACCTTGATCGCTCTGCAACCTTCTACACGGCACTTGGACTGGAATTTGATAGGCACTCTCACGGAACAGGTCCAGAGCACCTCGCTTCGGATTACGGGGGAGTCGTGTTTGAACTCTACCCAGCTTCCGCGAACCAACCTGTCTCGACATCGACCCGAATCGGATTTTCGGTAGATGACCTGGATGAGGCCATCGCGACGGTCACGCCCCTTCCTAGCTACCAATTGATCTCTCCACCACAAGATTCCGAATGGGGACGCCGAGCCGTCATAGCAGACCCGGATGGTCATCGAGTGGAGTTGACGGAAAAGGTTGACCGTTGAAACGCGTACCTGGCAACAACCCACCTTCCCAATTTGATGATGTAACAGAGACTTCGTTCGCAGATTTCACGGATCAATACAGATGGCCACGATCACCAGAACCCTCAGCCATGTGCGTGGCCGAGATGGCTCTCTGAGCAGTGTCATTTTCGTGTCTTCGCCTTGATGCCGAGTACCGTAGGCTCTCCAGCGATGGTCCAGGTCTCAACACCGTGAACCCTCTTCATCACCTCGCTCAATCCCCCAGCGTCTGCTTCAACCGCTCCCGGTGATATGCCAATCGCTCGTCAGAAGTCATCTTGGCAAAATTCGGCGTAGTCGCTTCGACCGGCTTGCTGACCACAGTTGAGGATTTCGCCACCGCTGCCTTAGAGACCGGGACGCTCACCGTGCGCCCGCTGCCACCGTAGCTCATCACATTTGTTTGCAGGGTCAGGTCTTCCTCCAGCGCTCGCTGTGGCTTCACGCCCAGCTTCTCCAGCACCGAGTGGTATGCCCTCACCGCCTCGACCGGCTCCAACACTCCATCCGCGACGAGTCGCAGGAACTCCACAAACGCCAGTTGATTCTCAGCCTGGTTGATCTTTCGCCCAAACAGCGCCGCCTTGGCCCCGTACTTTTGGGCCTCATACAGCAACTGAAACGCATCCAGAGTCGTCCCCGCCGCACCTCCCAGAATGCCGACGACCAGATGCGGGTCGTACCGCACCAAATCCTCCATCGCCTGCGGCCCCTGATACGCCATCTTTAGGAAGACGGGCCGCTGCGAACTGGTCACCCCGGCCAGCGTCCGGGCGATCACGTCATTGATGAACCCCGGCAGCTGCTCGGCGGGGACGGCGCTCGGCAGGTTCGGGTTGAAAATCTCCAGGAAATGCCGGAACCCCTTGCGCTCGGCTTCATCCCGAAACAGCTTGTACGCATTCAGCGAATCGAGATCGAGGTCGCGATCGTTGTTGAACGTGATCGAGTACAGACCCAGGCTCGATCCCAGCACGCGGTCCCCCGGCTCGCAGTCGATATACCCGCACTGGGCATGATCGAGCGAGGCTGTGCGGAACGGCACTGACGCCGCCTGCCCGATGCGGCTGCCGCGAAAGACGTGAATGTCGCTCGTGTCATTCGCCCGGATCGCGGGCGTCATAGCTGAGTTCTCGAACAGCCGCTCCTGAACTGCCAGTACATCGCTGGTACTGGCCGACATCAGCATGATGTCGACGATCCCCTGCTGCATGATCTGCCGGATCTGGTCGCGGTATTCAGCCAACGTCTTAAACCGCAGCTCCCCGTCGTGCCGCTCGGGCGAGTGCCCCGGTGCCCCGATGCCAAACGCCATGTCGGCGTCCTTGGCATCCGCAATGATGAATTCCTTGCATCCGCTCGGGTCGGCGTGGATGGCGGCAAGTTTCTGGTCGAGAGTCTTCAGCATCGATGCACCTGATAGAGGAAGCTGGATGATCCTGATTCGGATGGATTCGTGCAAGAAGAGTGTGGAAATGAGAGGATCGAGTGTGTGCATCACAAAAGTCGGCGGAGGTTCATCATAGCTCCCAGACACCGGAAGAATACGGGGTCTGGCAAACCGCGTCACAGGAGATCACTCGATCCGGTGCTACGGAAATTGGAAACGCAGAGGGCGCTGAGGAC
>JAYTCW010000356.1:0-3166 GCA_043736295.1 Planctomycetota bacterium
GGCCTACTGGCCATCCGCAACACCAACACGCAACGCCTCAACGAACTCGTCGTGTAAAATTCTCTCACCACACGCAAACTTGAATGGTTTGCAGTGCGGGGGACGCAGAGAAATGGCATTCCTACCGAACTCTGCGTCCTCGGCGGCCTCTGCGTTTCACATTTCGCCTGAACGTTGCGTTCGAGTTCTCGCTTGCGGATGCCACGAGTGTCGCGTGGCCAGTGCCCCGTCAAGGCTTGGAATGGGGGTTGAGCCGGGCTCACCGGGGAGGGCGAAGCTCCTGCTGAGCCGCGAGCGTGGGGACGCGATAACTCGCTGGAGCGGCTCGGCAGGAGCCTCGCCTCGTGCTGTGAACATGATGGTGGTCTGTGTAGGGCACGTTTCCTACGTGCCCGCCCTCAGCAGGGCATCAGTCGAAAGAGTAAAGGACTGCTTGGTGAAGTCGTTGCCGACAGCATCGTCAAAGAGTGGAGGCCGCAAGAACCTCAATAAACGCAAAAAAGAAGAGCCCTCCCCTTTTGCGTTTTTTGAGGTTCTTGCGGCCATTTCATCCGTCTGAAATCTCTCCTGAGTGAAGGCTTCGCCGAACGACGGGCACGTCGGACACGTGCCCAGCGCGGCGACTCTGACTGTAGCTCATGTCGCTCCGCGACTGAGATTCCGCCTGCTGGACGCACCCAGCGGGCCTCCAGTGTGACGTGTTGCAGCTGGCGGAATGCGAGTCGCGGAGCGACATCGCCTACGCGCGGATTATGGCGGCCAGCGCAGCTTCGATCTCCGGGTTCTGAAATTGATACCCCGCTGCCTGTAACCGGGTCGGCACGACGCGAGTCGACCCCAGGATGAGATCGTCGGCCATCTCCCCTAAGGCCAATCGGGCCATGAAGGCGGGGAGCGGGAAAATCGTCGGGCGGTGCAGGACGCGGCCCAGTGCTTTCGTGAATTCGGCATTTGTCACCGGCTGCGGAGACACGGCATTGACCGGACCATGCAGGTCTTGATTCTGCACCGCGAAGGCGAAGATCCGAGCGGCCTCTGCGACGGTCAACCAACTCCAATACTGCGTGCCAGGACCGACAATCCCGCCGACGCACAGCTTGAACGGCAACAACATCTTGCCTAGCGCTCCGCCTGCCGCACTTAGCACGACTCCCAATCGCACATTCACCACTCGCACTCCCGCCTGTTTCGCGGGAGCTGTCGCGGCCTCCCACTCGCAGCAAACATCCGGCAGAAAGCCCGATCCGGGAGCCGACTCTTCGGTCAACACTTCGTTCCCGCGATTGCCGTAGAAGCCGATGGCGCTCGCACACACGAATGCCTTGACCGCCCCCCCGGTTGCCGCAGCTGCTTCAGCGAGCAGGCGGGTGCCAATCACGCGGCTCTCGCGAATTCGCTGTTTTTTTGCTGCTGTCCAGCGTCCTTCACCGATATTTTCGCCCGCGAGATGGATGATCGCGTCAATGCCGTCGAGCGTTCCCGCTGGCAGCGTTCCCGCGAAATCCCATTGCCGCTGGGAGGCACTGCGCGGACTCTGCCGCGAGAGAGTCACGACTTCATGGCCCTCTTTTTTCAGCAGCGAAAGCAGTTGAGTCCCCACCAACCCGGAGGCTCCTGTGACCATGATTTTCATGAAGGCGTCTTTCTTGCGATGCAGCGCTGTGACGGGTGGCCTCGATTGATCCTACCGTATTTCTAGGTCGAGCTTCACATTCGACAAGAAAGAACGATGGATATCGTCCGACTCTCTCGCGCAGAGTTGAATGAGAGGTGTCGACGAGTCCCCAGCTTGAGACAGCCGGGCGAAAATAGTCTCCCAGCCACTGGCCTCATGGCGAGCGGCCAGTGGAAACCGACCCGTCAGACTTCCGAAGTCGCCGAAGACTTCGGAAGTCTTTTTAGGACGCGAAGTCCGGCCGCTCGGCTCATGGCCTTCGAATCGGGACATCTTGATGAAGACTTCCTACTCCACTCCTGACCCCGCCACACTGGTGTGTTCCCCACTTACGGCCATCAGTGCTCTGTCCAATGCGTGTCCTCGACAATTTCCGAGGCGACAATTCAAGCCATCACTCCAGCTCTGAGCGGCCTTCAGTTTGGCCAAGTGACCGTCATCGTGCAGGATGGTCGTGTTATGCAAATCGAACGCACCGAACGCCGCCGATTGAGACCGATCGATCAGTGATCGTCAGCCCAGCCGGTGAGCAGAGGGCAAGAACGGGGCAGAAAGAGACTGCGAGAGATTTCCTCCTGTTCTCCCCCTCGTGAATGGGGCTCGCAGGGGTGTGACTCTTCCCCGGGGAAATGGACTCCTACTCCAAAGTCCACTCGCTCTGCCCGGACTGTCTCAGTTGGGCGTGATTCGTCATGTCAAATTGCAGCGGTGTGATCGTCACGTACCGCTGGTTCAGGTCGGCCACATCGGTTCCCGGTTCCAGAGCGTGGCTGCGCAGCGGGTCGAGTCCGCTCCAGTAATACGGCCTGCCGCGCGGGTCGAGCCGCTTCTCGACCGAGTCGTCATGCCGTTTGACCCCCATCGCGCCGAACCGCACCCCGACCGGTGGCACCTCGCTCGTCGGGGGGAAATTGATGTTCCACAGATGACCCGGCTGGGGGTAATCCTTTAGCAATCGCTGAATGAGCGGGATCGACCAGCGCGCCGCCTGCGGATAATCCGACGGCTCCGGAGCCTTCTGCTGGATCGAGATCGCGATCGAGTTGATCCCATAAAACGCCCCTTCAATCGCAGCTGCGACGGTTCCCGAATAGAGGACGTTCAGCCCGATGTTGGCTCCCGAGTTGATCCCGCTGACAATCAGATCGGGGCGGCCTCCACAGAATTCCAGGATGCCGAGTTTGGTGCAGTCCGCCGGGCTGCCATCGACCGCCCAGCCGTAGAACTGCCCGTGCTCGTGGACCTCTTTGACCATGATCGGGTGCAGGTAAGTGATCCCATGCCCGACCCCGCTCTGCTCGGTGAGCGGCGCGACCGTCGTGACTTCGCCCAGTTCCGTGAGCACATCGCGGAGCGCCCGCAGGCCGGGAGCGTAAATTCCATCGTCGTTGACCAGCAAAATCCGCACAGTGTTCTCGCGATTGTTGGGAGGTGTGAACGTCATCAAATGAAGAATAGGAATCCAATGACGATCAGCAAAGGGCACAAGTA
>JAYTCW010000357.1:0-3172 GCA_043736295.1 Planctomycetota bacterium
CAGGTGTCGGCGTGGGGGCAGCTGGCATGAGTGGCACCGAGTGTACCGGGCTGTCAGAAATTCTCTCAGGACACGCAGACTGGAATGGTTTGCAGTGCAAATTGCTCCAAAACTCGCTCGATTCATCAGGCTCGGGTGTACCCCGCCCATGGCACCTCGACGCTCAGAGGCATTGACCGTCGGTGTGTGGGGCTTAAAAACGACAGGGCACAGTCTAGCATGTGACGAACTTCCGGGTGCATCACACGGTTGGCGGGCGTGGATATCCACAGTGCGTTCACTCATCGACCCGCTCGACCGCCACATTGAAGACAGTGTGATGACCATCTTGAGTTGTCCTCGATTCAATCTCACTCTTGGGAAGTGATCGCCCACGGGTGGGAATTGAACTGGAAACTTGGGGGGTGTTTTGACGCCAGTTGGTCTCGCTCGATAGTTTACCGCTTCACTGTCACACTCTCTGCGGAATGACTCGCCCGGAACGTCCCCGTTCCAAGTTGGGTTCTCTGTGTCGAGTGAGGGATGGCATGAGCCTGGAATCCGACCGTCGTCAACAGCAGCGTCAGCAGTCGTTGGCGATGGAGTGGGTCTCGCGGGTGTTGGCGATCTGTGTGGTCATGGTGCTGCCCGGCCTGGGTGGGGCGTGGCTCGACAAGCGGTACGGAACGGGCTTCTGGGCCTTGGCGGGATTTGTGTTGGGGTTTGCCTCGGGATTGACTGCTCTCATTCTGCTGGTGAAGCGCGATGATGACAGCCCCCGAAACCCCCGACCCAAAGAGTGAGGATGCCCCAAAGATTGAGGCGGTGCCTGTCAGCGAGCAGGGTGGCGTCGAGTCGACAGCAAGTCAGGGCTTGCCTCGTGGCTTTCTCCTCGCTCGACTGGTTTTGCTGACCGGGGTGATGGGTGTTGCGGGCTTGATTGCCTGGGTGTGGAATGGGAAGCATCACGGGGCGGTGGGAGTCGAACTGGCAGTCTTCTCAATGGTCAGCTGCACGGTGTCGGCAGGGACAGCATTGATGGTGGTGGGAGTGACCACCGGTGGTAAGAATGCCTTCGCCGGACTGATGTCCTCGATTCTGTTTCGCACGTTGGGGCCATTGGCGGCGGGAGCTGTTTGGCAGCTGTCGCATCCCGATTGGCCGACAAGCAATCTGATTCAAATTCACGTCCCGATGTTTTTAGTGTCGCTCACGGTTGAAACCATTCTGGTGGTCGATATTGTGAGCAGTTCTTCTCGGTCCAGATTCGCACAAGGGAAAGGCCGCGCTCCGCGGAACATGCATGGCTGACCCGATCCTGCACATCAAGGACAGCTACTTCTTCGAAGTACCCAAGATTCTGTGGCGACCGAGCTATCGGTCTCTGCAGGATGTCCCTGAGTTTTTGCAGCATCAGCATCCCGAGGCAACTCTCGAAGACTACAATCACGACTTAGCGGGAAAGATTCTGATCCCCCAGCCGTTTGGAACATTGAAAAACCTGTACACCGCCGAGAGCGGGTTTTGTATCTCCAAGGTCATGATCATCGAGGTGGTGGTCGCGATCTTCTTGTTCTGGGCGTTCCGCAAGTTCGCATCGCTGATTCGCGCGGACAAGGCTCCCGAAGGCAAGGGCTGGAATGCATTCGAGGGCTTGGTCGTCTTCGTCCGCGATGGAATTGCTCGTACTGCAATCGGTCCCGATGGGGATAAGTATGTCCCGATTCTGGGGACTGTCTTCTTCTTTGTGCTGATCCTGAATCTGATTGGCATGCTGCCGTGGATCGGGGCTGCGACGGGAGCGTTCTCACTGACGTTGACACTGGCCGTCTTCATGCTGCTGCACGCCATCTATGCAGGATCGAAGAGTCTGGGTGTGATTGGTTTCTGGACGAACATGATCCCGAAGCTCGACCTGCCATTGTGGTTATTCCCCTTGAAAATCGCGATCTGCCTGATCATCTTCGTGGTTGAAGTGATTGGGTTGTTCATCAAACATGGTGTTCTCGGTGTGCGTCTGCTGGCGAACATCGTGGCCGGTCACTTGGTGCTCACGGCCATTCTGGGGCTGATCGCCAGCGGGGCGAGCTTGAGTTTCCCGCTGTGGGGAACTGTCGCCGTCATGGCATCCTTGGCTGCCGCCACAATGAGTGTTCTGGAACTCGGGGTTTGCTTCTTGCAGGCCTACATCTTTACCTTCCTCGCCGCCGTGTGGCTGGCGTCAGTGATTCACTCCCACGGTGACCACGGGCACGATCATGGCGATGACCATGACCATGCACACGGGCATCAGCCGGGGCATGCTCACTAGGACTGAACTCTGTCTGGCCTGCATCCAACGAGGATGTGAGGCCCTTCCCTGAACCACCGATTCCCGATTTGAGGAGTGATGCAAGTGAAGAGTTGGATTCGTTTCGCGATGACCCTGTCTGCGGTCACCTTGGTTTGTGCCAGCCCCGCCATGGCTCAAGAAGGCAGCAAGGCCCTGATTAGTTTCAGCGGTTCTTTCGGTGCTGGCTTGGCCGTCATCGGTGCCGCCCTCGGCATTGGCAAGCTCGGCTCGTCCGCTTTGGAGAGCATGGCTCGTCAGCCAGAAGTGGCCGACAAGATTCAGCTCGCAATGATCATTGCAGCTGCTCTGATCGAAGGCTTCACCCTGTTCGCCGTCTACGTCTGTATGACCGGTGTGTAGTTCGTTCTCAGGTTCCGCCCACCTTCCTGTCGTGAGGACTGTCCCGTGAGACCGCTCCTGTCACTTGTGACGTCGATCGCCTTGGCGTTCGCAGTCAGCCCCTCGTTCGCAGCGGATGAGCATCCCGCTCCTGTGGCGGCGGCTCCGGCTGCTGAGCATGGGGCTGTGGCATCGTCTGCGGCCCCTGCGGGTGATCACGCGGCGGGACACGGCCACGCTTACATCGGCCAGAAAGATGTCAACAAGCAGCCGGAAGAATTCCGGACTGACTTGGCCATCTTCTCGGCGATTGTGTTCGGTCTCCTCGCAGCTGGGCTGTACTTCACAGCTTGGCCGAAGATTCTCGGAGCTTTGGCCGATCGTGAAGAGGGAATTCGCAAGGCAATTGCCGATGCGGAGGATGCCAAGGTGCAAGCCACGGCGTTCATGAAAGAGCACAAGGGACGCCTCGAAGCGGTCGAGAATACGGTCAAGGAAATCCTGGCCGAAGCTCGCCGTGAC